>NZ_BAABRR010000005.1:0-213336 GCF_039545075.1 Demequina sediminis
CCGCTCACCCCCGCCCGACCGTGCCCGCTCGGCCGCGACCCAGCGCCCCAACAAGGCCTCACCCACGCCGATCTCACGCGCCACCGCGACGATCGTGCGCCCGGTATCGATCACCAGCCGCGCAGCCTCACGCCGATACTCCGGCGTATACGTCTTCCTCTTCTTCGTGCCCATCACGGACATCCTCCCCGACAGGCACTCGCTCACGCGAAACCCGTCTGGTCAGTGTCCGGAATCCGGGGTCAACCCCAGGGGACACCCACCGCGGCCACGGAGGGAGAGCCGAACGATGACGAGTACTGCGAGCTCGTGATCGGCGCCGTGACGCGGTACAACGATGCGCTCGCCACGTATGTCGAGGACGCCTTGGCTGCGGTGACCGCCGCGGGCCTCGCCGGCGACATGTCGGGGGTCAACGCCTTGGGCACGACCGTCAACGACCTCGGCCTCGACGCGCGCGATGCGCTGTACGACGCCGTCGAGCTCGCGGATGACCCGGCCGCGCGAGACGGCCTGGCGGGGATGATTGCCTACGTGGACTCCTACCTGTCCCCCGTCGCGCTCGTGATGATCGCGGCCACCGACTTCGCCTCGCTGAACGAGGATCTGGTGAGCCTCACCCAGTCACGCATGGACCTCATCGAGGCACAGTCGGGACACGCCGCTGCCGTCGAGGCCTACACCGAGGATCGCTGCGGAGTCGAGATCGACGTCATGACGGCCGCGTAGGCGTCGCGCCAGCCCGGTGCGGCGCGCATCGGTTGACCCTCATGCGGGACCACGTGCTATCACCGTCCTATGTCCCCTGCAGCGCGAGCGAACGAGCCGTCCGCCGCGGAGTACGAGAGCCTGCTCGCCCTGCTCTCGGAGGCGGCGGCCACCACGACCAGGCACGACTTCGGGGCGGTGGTGTGCGAGGGACTCCTCGGCCTGCTGGAGCCGGCGGTGTCGGTGTCCTACAACGAGATCGGCAACGACATCGACCGCACGGCGGCCGTCATCCGGCCGGACCCTGGACCGGACTGGTTCGCCGAGCACCAGGGCTTCTACGAGGCGCACATGCACGAGAATCCGCTCGTGGCCCTCGCTGCGACCGAGGGCCTGCCCGAGCCGCGTGACTGGGTGGACGTCGACCCAGACCGCCGCTTCGAGACCACCCCGCTCTTTCGAGGCTTCTATGCTCCGCTCGGCATTCGCAGCCAGCTGGCGTTTGCCTTCCCCGGCGACGGCACGATCGTCGGAATCGCCGTCAACCGCGACGGCACGCCCTTCTCGGACCGGGAGCGCAGGCTGATGGGCCTCGCGGCGCCGCTGATCGCGCTCGCGCATCGCCACGCCGTCGGGACCACCGCGCCGCTGCTACGCCCGGCGGGAGCCGGACTCGGGGACGCCTGGACGCCTGCGGATCAGGCGATCGACGTCATGGTGAGCCGGCTGCGCGGGCGCGGCCTGACGGACCGCCAGGCACTCGTGGTGGCGCACGCCGCCGTGGGCGCGACCACGCGACAGCTCGCGCGCACGCTCGGCATCTCGGATGGCACCGCGCGCAAGCACCTCGAGAATGCGTATGCACGGCTGGGGGTCACCAACAGGGTCGCCGCGGCCGCGGTCGCACTGGGGCACGCGGGTCACGAGCGCTCCGCGCCCTCTCACACCTGAAGCATGACCCACGCCAGCGCCGCGATGCAGAGCGCGGCCGTGCCGCCCGCCACCAGCGACTGCCTCACGAGCGCGTGACCGATTGCGGCGGGGCGGCGCAGGACGTGGCCGTGCTCGTCGATGGTCGCCACATACGCCGACACCGACGCGTGGACCGCGAGCGCGAGCCCCACCCCGGCGGCGCCGGCCGCGAGCATCCACCACCCGAAGTCATCGGTGAGCATCCTCGCGATGGCAAGCGCCGCGAGCGCCACCTGGAACGTCGTGCGGCGCCACGACAGGACCGTGAGGTCGACCGCGTACAGATTCTGACGCCTGACCCGCCTGCCCTTCACGTGAGCACCCAACCCACGAGCAACAGCATCACCGCACCCCCCACGCCCGCCGCGATCCACAGTCCCGATCTCAGCTCGGGAATCTCCTCGCCATTGCGCAGCGCGCGATCGTTCACGCGCCAGCTCACGAGGGCCTGAGCTGCGTTCGCGATCGCGAGGAGCAGCAGCACACCGGCGGCGGCAAGCCGCCACCCGATGTCGATCGGCAGGTCGAACGCGACCAGCGCGACCCCCGTGACCATCAGGGCGAGCGCAGTGCGTATCCAGGACAGGAACGTGCGCTCGTTGGATAGCAACACCTGCGCCTCGGCGGCGCGATCACGGTCCTCGTGGGGCATCGGTCCTCCCGGGGTGGAACTCCTCGTCTCGACCGTACTCCGACCGTCGCGGCTCGTCCCGGGCGCATCCGGACTAGAAGAGCGTCACCGGCTCGGCGTGGCGCGCCGCGATGTCCCCCGCCGTGTCGGGATCGGCCGCGCGGGTCCTCCGCCACTCCCCGTTGGCGTCTCGCGCGGTGGCGCGGGACGACACGGAGCCGGTGTTGGGGTCCTCGGCGGCGCGCTCGAGGCCGTGGGCCGCGATCAGCGGCTTGATGCGGTCGGCGAGCCACCGCCGGTATTCACGCGGCGCGTAGGAATCGTCTCCGTAGAGCTCGCGGTAGCGCGGGATGAGGTCGGGGCGGTTGCCGTGGAGCCACTGGGCGAACCATTCCTTGACGCCGGGGCGCAGGTGGAGGGCCGAGTAGGTCACCGAGGTCGCGCCCGCCTCCTTGATGCGCGCGAGGGCGGCGTCGAGGTGGTCCTCGGAGTCGGTGAGAAACGGCAACACCGGCATCATGAAGACCGCGACCGAGAAGCCAGCCTCCGCCGCCGCCGTGACCGTCGCGAGGCGCGCCTGCGTCGTGGGCGTCCCGGGTTCGATGGCCTGCTGGAGGGAGTCGTCGGCGATCGCGATGGACATCCCGAGATCCACGGGGATCGACCCCCGTGCGGCGGTCAGCAGCGGCAGGTCGCGGCGCAGCAGCGAGCCCTTGGTGAGGATCGACAGCGGGGTCCCCGCGTCGGCGAGCGCCCGGATGATGCCGGGCATGAGCCGATACCTACCCTCGCAGCGCTGGTACGGATCGGTGTTGGTGCCCAGCGCCACGTGTTCGCGATTCCACGACGGCCTCGCGAGGTCCTTGCGCAGCGCGTCCGCGATGTTGATCTTGACGATCACCTGCGAGTCGAAGTCGGCGCCCGCATCGAGCTCGAGGTAGCGGTGCGAGGGGCGCGCGAAGCAGTAGACGCACGCATGAGTGCATCCGCGATACGGGTTGACGGTCCACGTGAACGGCACCGCGCTGCCCGGTCCCACGCGGTTGAGCGCGCTCTTCGCGAGCACCTCGTGGAACGTGACGCCCGCGAACTCCGGCGTGGTCACCGTGCGCACCAGGTTCGACATCTTCGCGAGCGCGGGCAGAGCATTCTCCGCTGGCGCGCTCAGCGCCTGTCCCTCCCACCGCATGCGCCCATTCGAACACGTGTTCGAATACCGGTCAAGCGGGCGCGCCCGTCACCGCCAGTTCGATCGTCGGAATCGCGCCCGGATCGGCTTCGAAGAGGAAGGACATCACCACGAGGTCCCACTCCTCGGGACGGGGCACCGACCACGAGGCCGACTCCCCGCTCGCGGGGCCCAACCCCACCGACTCGTCACATGAGCCGACCATGACGAGGGGAGGCGCCGTCAAGGCCTCGCCCAGTGCGACGGAGGTCGCGGGCAGGGTTGTCGTACACGCACCCGTCGCCGGATTCGAGGCAAGCGACGCCCCATCCCCGCGCGCACCCGCGAACGCCACCGAAAGGTCCACCACCCCTGGCGCGTCATCGCGACCGTCCCACGGCCACCAGTAGTCGGAGCGCTCCGCCGTGCTCCACGCGGAGGTCACGAGCGCCACATACGCATCCGCCTGCGCGCTCGAGCCCGCCACGTCCCGATACAACTCGACGCACACGTCGACGGTGCCCGCGAAGCGTTGCGAGAGCGCCTGCCACGGGCGCGCATGCACGGACTCCCATGGAACATCCTCGCGGCAGTCGGTCGCCACCTGGTCGAAGTCTCCCGTGACGACCGGGAGCGGGGCGGCCTCGATCGCCCGCACCTCGGGAGCGGTGGCCACGGTGTCGCCGCGCCACCACAGCCAGCCGCCGATCGCAAGCGTGATCGCCAGCAGAGTGATCACCACGGTACGCATCGGCCCCCCTCGCGCCAGAGGGCCCATCACCAGGCCCGATGCGAGCATACGGCGCCTGCCGCCGCACGCGAAGGCGACGCGAGCATCGTCCCCTCACCATACCCGTGACCTACGTCCCTTTTACCCTTCCTTTGGGAAAGGCAGACTCACGCTGGAGGGAGCACCGCAGGCGTGCCCCCGTCCGCATGACGAAGGAGCCGAGCGTGACCGACACCTTGACGTACCTGGACCAGTTGACCCTCGCACCCGAGGTGCGCGCGCTCCTCGAAGCCGCGCCCTCGGTCACGGTGCCCGCGACGCGGGCGGAGCTCTACGCCCTCTCGCTCGGCCCCGAGGGGGGACCCGTGTTCTCCGTCGACTACGACGTCGACGGAGAGGTGGTCACCGAGGCCACCGTCACGCGCTGCCGCAACGGCATGGCGGTCAACTATCCCGAGGACTACATGCGCAGGCGCGACCCGCAGTGCATGGTGATCGCGGACGACCGCCCCACGGACAAGACGCGCTTCGTGGATCGCTTTGGCCACGGCTTCGCCGACACCCGCGCGGACACGCTCGCATGGCTCGCGCGCCAGGACCTCGTGGTCGTGCCGTTCAAGGCGGGTGGACTCACCTACGGCTCGCCGTCGCTCGCGATCGTGCCCGTCAACGCCGGCTTCTTCGCGACCGCGCTGGTGGACCTCCAGGGCTGGGTGACCTTCGAGGAGCTCGGGGCCTACGAGCCGCGCTCGATCCTCTACGTCGCGCCGCCGTTCCGGCACACGCACTTTGACGGCCGCCAGGTGGTGGTCCACGACCGCTCCGAGACGCTCCACGAGATCTTCGCCTACAACCTCTACCCGGGTCCGAGCGCCAAGAAGGGCGTGTTCTCGGTGTTGCTCGACATCGGCGAGCAGGAGGGCTGGATCACGGCGCACGCCTCCGCGGTGCGCGTCACGACTCCGTACGACAACGAGACCGTGATCATGCACGAGGGCGCCTCGGGAGGCGGCAAGTCCGAAATGTGCCAGGACCTGCGCCGCGAGGACGACGGCCGCATCCTGCTCGGTACCAATGTCGTGACCGACGAGCCCTACCTGGTGACCCTCTCCGAGACCTCGGATCTGTCCCCCGTGACCGACGACATGACGCTGTGCCATCCCGCCGTTCAGGATGGGTCGGGCCGCATGGTGGTCGCGGATGCCGAGGACGGCTGGTTCGTGCGCGTCGACAACCTCACGACGTACGGCGAGGACGTCCAGTTCGAGCGCGCCGTCATCCACCCCGACACGCCGCTCGTGTTCTTCAGCATCGACGGCGTCGCCGACGCGACCGCCCTGCCGTGGGAGCACACCCCCGACTCGACCGGCAAGCCGTGCCCGAACCCGCGGGTGGTGATTCCCCGTCGCATGATTCGCGGCGTGATCGACCAGCCCATGGGCGTCGACGTGCGCACGTTCGGCGTGCGCATGCCCGCGTGCACCAAGGACAACCCGACCTACGGGATCATGGGGCTCACGCACTTCGTGCCCCCCGCGATCGCGTGGCTGTGGCGTCTCATCGCCCCGCGCGGCGACAAGAATCCCTCGATCGGCGAGGCGGCCGATGCCGTGCGCACGCTCGAGCACGGCGGCATGGTGTCCGAGGGCGTGGGCTCATACTGGCCGTTCTCGACGGGAACCAAGGTCGAGGCGGCCAACCTGCTGCTGCGCCAGATCGTGGACTTCCACCACACGCGCTACGTCCTCACGCCCAACCAGCACGTGGGCGCCTACAAGGTCGGATTCTCGGCCGAGTGGCTCACGCGCGAGTGGCTCGCCCGCAAGGGTGCCGGCCGCATGAGGGCCGATCAGCTCGAGCCGGCGCGCTGCGCGCTGTTCGGCTACGCACCCAAGGAGATCACCCTCGACGGCCAGCCGGTGCGCCGCACGCTGCTGCGCCCGGAGCTGCAGTCGCAGGTCGGCACCGAGGCGTACGACGCCGGCTGTGCGATCCTCACCGGCTTCTTCAAGGAGCAGTTGCGTCAGTTCATGACCGAGGACCTCGACCCGCTGGGCCGCCAGATCATCGAACTGTGCCTGCGGGACGCGAGCGTCGAGGAGTACGAGGCGCTCACGCCCATGTACTACTAGGGGCCGTGCGAGAGGGGACGATGCCCCGCCCGGGTGGGTGGGGCATCGTCCCTTCTGCGTACGGCGGGCCGGGACTTCAGGGTGGTGCCCACGTCACGCGCGCCCGCTAGCGTGGCGGGGTGACTCAGGACATGCCCACCCCGGACCCCAGCCGCACCGAGTACGACAAGCTCCAGGCCGACGAGTGGTTCCGGTACCGCGCGGGCCCGGAGCTCGCGGACATGCAGCGCGCGACCCTCGCTCGCCTGCGCGACCTCAACGGCCGCTACTACGAGGACCCCGAGGGCTCGACCCGTGCGCTCTCGGAACTGGTCGGCGAGTGCGGCCCTGGGCTCGACTTCCGCCCCCCGGTGTACCTCGAGTACCGCGAGCGCGTGCGCTTCGGCGCGAACGTCTTCATCAACGCGAACCTCATGATCGTCGGCTCGGGCACCGTGACCATCGGCGACAACGCGCTGATCGGGCCCGACGCGCGCTTCTACACCGTCAACCACGTGCTCGACGTCGAGCTGCGCCGCGAGGGCTGGGAGCGCGGCCTTCCCATCACGCTCGAGGCCGACGTGTGGCTCGGCGGATCGGTCGTGATCTGCCCCGGGGTGACGATCGGCCGCGGGTCGGTCGTGGGCGCCGGCTCCGTGGTCACGCGCGACGTGCCGCCCGGCGTGGTGGTCGCGGGCAACCCCGCCCGCGTCATCAAGGAGATCTGAACCCGGGCATCGTCCCCGACCCGACCCGCCCCACCCTCCCGCCTCCGCTCAGGTGCGCAAGTCACACATCTGAGGCCACGTGCGACCGGATCCCCGTTCAGCGCCGCCACACCGGTCACCAGATGTGTGACTTGTGAAAGCTCAAGGTCGACGATGCCGGCCCAGCACACACCGCTCAGCGCGGGGTGGCCGCGATCACCCCGGCGTATGGGCCCAGGAACGGCGTGGGATCCGGAGCCCCCGACACCCACAGCTGCGAGATCTGCCCATCGAGATACAGCGCGTCCTCGACGCCGAGCTCGTCGCGGAACATCACGGCAAAGTCCCACAGGTTGACGTACGTCCTGGTGATGACCAGGTAGACCGTCCGCCCGTCGGGGCTCACGCCCACTCCCGACCGCAGCGCGGTGTTCGAGCTGCCCTCCGTGAACTGGGGGTGGACCTCGCCATCAAGCAGCAGCGCAGGGCCCGACTGGGTCGCCTGCTCGACGCCCGCGCCGGTGTAGGCCGTGGACTCGACGACCGCGGCCGTGCCGTCAGCGCGGACCTCGAACACCGCGTTGGGCATGAGGTGAAAGTTCCCCGCGCCCTCGGCCAGGTTGAGCGCACGCAGTTCCTCTCCATCGGACACCAACAGGCCGCCCGGCGACAGGTCCTCGCTGAAGATTCCCGCGTTGGTGAGCACCGCGACCTCGGGATGGGCCTCGAGATACTCCGCGAGGTCGGTGCCCTCCGGGTCCTGCGGCCAGTCGACCCGCACGTCCCACGCGTCGAGGTCGAGCTCGACCACTCCGTAGGAGCCCCGCTCCCCCAGATTCAGGACCCGAGTCGGCACGTCGACGGGCGGCGCGACGGTGGGAGGGGACGATGCCCCGGGCGCCGGAGTCGACGGCGCCACGGTGGTGGGCACGGCAGTCGAGGGCGCCGCGGTAGCGGGGATAGCGGCGGGCGAGGAGCCGACCGAGCACCCGACCACGAGGCCCGCCATCGCAACTGCGACGAGGACGAGGCGACGAGACACCCCTGCAGGCTACCCGCGGCGTAGCCTGGCCACGTGGACCATCACCTGAGGATCGCGACGGCCGCGGACGCGGAGAGCGCGGCGCGCCTGCTCGTGGACTTCAACCGAGAGTTCGACTCCCCCGCGCCCGAGGCGGCGCAGATCGCGCCGCGCCTCGCGGCGCTGCTCGAGTCCCAGCACACCTTCGCGGTGCTCGGCGGCGAACCACCCGCCGGCATCGCACTCGTCACGCTCCGGCCCAACGTGTGGTTCGACGGTCCCGTCGCGCTGCTCGACGAGCTCTACGTGCGACCCGACCTCCGCTCCCACGGCATGGGCACGGCCTTGGTCGACGCCGTCGTGACGCATGCCCGGTCCCACGGGGTCGCTCTCCTCGAGGTCAACGTCGACGAGTCCGACACGGACGCCCTGCGGTTCTACGACCGCCACGGCTTCGCGCTGCGCCAGCCCGACACGGGTGAACGCGCCTTCTACCTGTCGCGCGCGATCAGCTGACCATCACGCCAAGAATGGGCCACACGACCACCAGCGCGACCGCGGTGACCGCCGCTCCCACTCCCCACACCGCGCCGTTCGGCAGCCGTACCCGCATCGCCAGCCGGATCGCGACGGCGTAGACGCCCAGCGTCACCACTCCCGGAACCAGGAAGAGCCCGTTGTTCCACCCGCCGGAACTCGACATCGCGGCCGCGACCAGGCTGATCACGGCGGCACCACCCCACGCCCACCACGGCGACCATCGCAGGCGCCGCTCGGACCTGGTGTACACCACGGCGCGCACACCCGCGAAGGCTCCCAGCGCGAGCATGTGTAACGCAGTCACGACGATCCCGACCACGACGTAGACCAGCCCCAACCAGGCATCGGGCGGCTCCTGCTCGATCGTGGGCAGAATCAGCATGCCGGGAACCACCCATCCCAGGACCGATCCCAGCAGGAGACCGGCGGCCATGACCACCGTCTCGGACCCCAGGGTGGGACGCGCATCGTCGCTCATGAGGCAAGACTGCCGCACGGGACACCCATTCCTTGGCGCCACGCTTCACCTATACTCGTCGCCATGCCTGACGGTCATAGTCCCGAGCGCCGGCCCGGAGCAGCCCTGCTCCCCCCGGCGCCTGCCCCCGTCCGCCGCGCCCATGAGGGAGGCCTCTCGTGACAGAGGCATGGCTCCTCCTGCTGCTGGCGCTGCTCCTCATCCTCGCGAACGCGCTCTTCGTCGCCGCGGAGTTCGCCTTCGTGACGGTCGACCGCCCCACGGTCGACCGTGCCGCCGCGGGCGGCGACAGGCGCGCGCAGTCGCTCCAGGCCGGCCTCAAGAAGCTCTCGACGGAGCTGTCCGGCGCGCAGCTCGGCATCACGGTCACCTCGCTGCTCGTCGGCTTCATCGCCGAGCCTTCGCTCGCGACCCTGCTGCGCAGCCCCCTCTCCACGCTCGGTCTCCCCGAGGGCAGCACGGTGGCGGTGTCGCTGACCCTCGCCTTCGTCATCGCGACCGCCACCCAGATGGTGATCGGCGAGCTCATCCCCAAGAACTGGGCGATTGCCGAACCGCTGCGCGTGGGCCGCGCGGTCGCGGGCGCCCAGCGCGGCTTCACGTGGTTCATGGGGCCGCTGATCCGCTTCCTCAACGGCTCCGCCAACCGCATCGTCCGGTCGTTTGGCATCGAGCCGCGCGAGGAGCTTGCCTCGGCCCGCTCGGCCGGCGAGCTGCAGTCGATCGCGGAGCGCTCGGGCCAACAGGGCACCCTCGAGCCGCGCGTCGCGCAACGCCTCGCGCGCGCCGCGGAGATGCGCGACCGCACCGCGTCCGACGCGATGACCCCGCGCACGCGCGTGCACTTCGTGAGCGCCGATGCCCCGGTGGCCGAGGTCCTTGACCTCGCCTCCCGCACGGGTCACGCACGCTTCCCCGTCATGGGCGAGAGCGTGGACGAGATCGTGGGCGTGGCCCACTTCAAGCGCGCCCTCGCGCTTCCCGCGCGCCAACGCGCGACGACCCCGATCTCGGAGATCGCGATGCCCGTGGACTCCGTGCCGTCGACCATGCCGCTCAGCGCGGTGCTCGAGACGTTGCGCCAGGGCTCGCAGATCGTGGTCGTGGTCGACGAGTACGGCGGCACCGATGGCGTGGTCACGCTCGAGGACCTCGTCGAGGAGATCGTCGGGGAGATCGAGGATGAGCAGGACCGTCCCGTCAGCCGTCATCGCCGCCTCAGCGAGAACCGCTGGTCGCTGTCGGGCCTGCTGCGCCCCGACGAGGCGGGCGAGCTGATGGGCCTGGACCTTCCCGAGGGTCGCGAGTCCGACACCCTGGGCGGCTTCCTCACGGAGCGCCTCGAGCGCTTCCCCGTCGTGGGCGACACGGTCGACTTCGAGGCGCGCGACGAGGCACACCGCGACGAGGACGGCATCCCGGTGCCGGTCACCGCGCGCATGACCGTGGTGCGCCTCGACGGCCACCGCGTCGATCGGGTCCTGGTCGAGGTGGTCCCGCCGCCGGACCCCGATGCGGCATCCGAGCCGCGCTCCGACGCATCGTCCTCTCGGAAGGAGTCCGGCCGTGAGTGACCTCACCGCAATCCTCATCGCCGTCGCCCTGCTGGCAGGCAACGCATTCTTCGTGGGTGCCGAGTTTGCGCTGATCTCGGCACGCCGGACCCAGATCGAGCCGCTCGCCGCGGCGGGCTCGCGCCCGGCACGCATCACGCTGCGCGGCATGGACCGGGTCTCGCTCATGATGGCGGGAGCCCAGCTGGGCATCACGGCATGCTCGCTCGGACTCGGTGCGATCGGCGAACCCGCGGTCGCGCATCAGCTCGAGAAGCCGCTCGAGGCGATCGGCGTGACCGGCCCGTGGCTGCACGGCATCGCCTTCACCATCGCCCTGCTCATCGTGGTGTTCCTCCACATGGTCCTGGGCGAGATGGTGCCCAAGAACATCGCGATCGCCGGCCCCGAGCGCTCGGCGCTCATCCTCGGTCCCGTCCTCTACGGCATCGTCTGGATCCTCAAGCCCGTCATCTGGTCCCTCAACTGGATCGCGAACATCGGCCTGCGCCTCCTGCGCGTCGAGCCGCGCGACGAGGTCACCTCGACGTTCGCGGCCGAGGAGGTCGCGGGACTGCTCGCCGAGTCGCGTCAGGAGGGCCTTCTCGACGAGCACGAGCACCGCGTGCTCACGGGCTCGCTCACGCTGAGCTTCGAGACGGTGCGGGACGTCATGACGCCGCGCGAGGAGCTCGTCACGCTGCCCGTGGACGTCACGCCGCAGCGCGCACAGAAGGAGTGCGTGCGCACCGGCTTCTCGCGCTTCCCGCTCGTGGACGCCGCGGGTCACTTCGTGGGCTACCTGCACCTCAAGGACTTCGCCTCGGTGGCCAGGGGCCACGCCACCAAGCCCGTGCCGTCGACCGCGGTGCGCCCGCTCAGCGAAATCTCGCCCGAGGCCTCGCTTGAGGAGGCGCTCACCGCGATGCAGGCGCGCGGCACCCACCTCGCGCTGGTGCGGGATCCAGAGTCGGGGGAGGTGCTCGGCGCCGCGATGCTCGAGGACGTGATCGAGCGCCTCGTGGGCGAGGTCGTGGACGCGACACAGGCCGTGGGCGCGTAGGCGAGCGGACGGGACGGCACCCATGGACGAGCGCGGCTGGCTGCCGGAGGACGAGTGGCAGCCGGCACGCCGGCCGGTGCCGCCTCCTGCGCCACCCCAGGTGCCGCCGCCAACGCCCCGCCTGCCGGCGGCGGGCTGGCTTCCGGACCCCAGCGAGACCGGGCTCGAGCGCTACTGGGACGGCACCCGCTGGACCCGCCGCATACGGGACCGTGACACGAAGGTCGAGAGGGGCATCGTCCCTCCTGCCTACGCGCTGGCGGCGGCCGAGGCCGAGAGGGCGAGTCGCCGCGAGCGCCGCGGGCGTCGGTGGTTCGGCGCGACGCTGACGGTGCTGGTCCTGGTGCTGGCCTCGAGCTTCGCGAGCAGCGCGGGGCTATTGCCCGAATGGGGCAACCCCGGTGCCGCGGCCTCGGCGGCCCTTGCGCAGGCGATCGCGGAGGCGCCGCCGCTGCCCGAGGACGTCGCGTTCCCGGTGTTCGGATCCTCCGCCATGGTGACGAGCCTCGCCGCGGGGATGGTCGCCCAGCAGGACGACATCGACGTGACCGCGTGGGTGCGCGAGCAGGGTGACGCCGCGGTAGATGACGCGATGCGCGAGGCCCTCGCGCAGAACCCGTATGCGTTCGTCAACGGCTGGACCGTGACGGACTACGGCGCACGCGTCGAGATCTCCCCCGACTACACGTACGACGCGGCCGAGGCGGAACGGCGCCGCGAGCTGACGATGATCGGCGTCGAGGCGGGTCTCGCGGCCTCGGGAGCCCTCGAGACCACCGACCAGGCGGAGCGCGTGCGCCTCATCAACGACTACCTCACGGCGGTGGCCGTCTACGACGATGCCGCGTTCGAGGCGATCGACGCGTCCGGGCAGGCGCTGCCGGGCACCGAGGAGCTCGTGGCCCGCAGCCAAGAGGCCTACGGCATCCTCGTCGACGGCACGGCCGTGTGCAACGGATACGCGATGGCCTTCCTCGCGATGGCGCATGAGGCCGGTCTCGAGGCGGTGATCGCGACGGGATCCGACTCCGCGGGCGTGACAGGCGGGCTGCATGCGTGGAACAAGGTGCGGGTCGACGGCCGGTGGCTGCTCGTGGACGTGACGTGGAACGACGGCTCTCCGCCGAACGAGGACTACCTCCTCATCGAGGACGACTCCAGGGTGCTGGCGACGCGCACGTACGACGCGGAGTGGGTGGTCGACACCGCGCTCGGCAACTACTCGAGTGGGGCGTAGTCGGGCACCACGGTGTCCTCGCCGCCATCGGGCAGGTGGCCTGCCTCGGGCCGGCGTGCCAGGAACACGATCGACGCCACCAAGCCTCCCCAGATGATGGCCATCACCACGATCATCAGGACCAGGGCATCGGCATTCATCGCGGCCTCCCTTCGGGCTCGTACTCGTCGTGCGGATGGTCGGGAAGGCCCAACTGGGCCCGCGTGGGCCACACGTGGAATCGCGCGATGTTGCGGCGCCACCGCAGCAGCGGCATCGCGAGAGCGGCCGCCAGCAGGAACGCGAGCGTCCCCCACCCGAAGACGGCGAGATACCAGCCGGGATAGCCCTCATATCCGTCGTTGATGAGCGTGGTGGTCTTCTGCACGAACATGGAGAGGAGCAGCAGCGCCACGACGTTGACCAGGATCAGCCAGCCGCGCCCGGGACGCAGCGTCGACACCGCCGCGAGGTGGCGCTGAAGTTCGCTCGAACGACCCGCGAACCACAGCGACGCGGCGATCATCGCGACCGCTCCCGCCACGATCCCCAGCTGGTTGGACCACTGGTCGACCACGTCAAGCAGGAACAGCCCCGTCGTGGTGCCGAATCCGATCACCGAGAGCACCGCGGAGACGATACCCACCGCGACCGCGGAGCCTCGCGGGTGCCAGCCGAACTTGTCCTGCAGCGCGCTCGAGACGGCCTGCAGCACGGAGATGAGCGACGTGAGGCCCGCGACTACCAGCGAGCCGAAGAACAACGCGCCAAAGATCTGACCGCCGGGCATCTGGGCGATCACGGTGGGGAACGTGATGAAGGACAACTGCACGCCGGTGAGGCCCTCGAGGTCCGCGACCGCGATCCCCTGCTGGTGGGCGAGGAAGCCTAGCGTCGCGAACACCCCCACGCCGGCGAGGATCTCGAACGAGCTGTTGCCGAACGCGACGACCAGACCGGGCGCGGTGATGTTTGAGCGACGGCGCCGGTACGACGCGTAGGTGAGCATCACCCCGTACGCGAGCGACAGCGAGAAAAAGACCTGCCCGTAGGCCGCGATCCAGACCTGAGGGTCGCGCAGCGCGGAGAAGTCGGGAGTGAAGAGAGCCTCGACTCCCTCGGCGGCGCCGTCGAGCATGAGCGCACGCACCACGAGGATGCCGAACGTCACCACGAGCAGCGGGATGCCCACCACGTTGAGTCGCTCGACGCCGTTGTGCAGTCCGAGCGCGAGGATCACGATCGTCACCACCCAGACCGCGACGAGCGGGATGAGGACGCTCGGCACGAACGTGAGGCTCACCGTGCCCGGCTCCCCCAGCTGGAGGAAGTCCCGCGCGAAGAAGGTCGCCGGATCCTCGGCGTAGTCGAGGTTGAAGCTGAAGAAGAAGTAGCTGACGGCCCATCCGATGATGACGGTGTAGTACAGGCCGATCACGAAGCAGATCGCGACGTGGAACCAGCCCACGCCCTCGGCCCGCCGGGCGACGCGGCGCATCGCGAGCGGCGCGGAGCCGCGGAAGCGGTGGCCGATCGCGTTCTCGAGGAACAGGATCGGGATTCCCGCGGTGAGCAGCGCGATCACGTAGGGGATCATGAACGCTCCCCCGCCGTTCTCGTACGCCTGGCCGGGGAAGCGCCAGATGTTGCCCAGTCCCACCGCGGAACCGATGGCTGCCAGGATGAACGCGGTCTGCCCGCTCCAGTGCTCACGCTTCTCGTGAGTGCCGGGGGGCGTGGCTGGCTGCTCGCTCAAGGTGACCTCCGGGTGGGTGCGCCGATGCGCTTCACGCTAGTCCCGGCAGGAACGTCTCGCCTGGTGAGGAGGTCCCAAGGGTCGGGGACGATGCGCGGGTTGACTACACTCGAGGTGGCACCCGATGCCCCATGGTCCTCCTCGACGCCGAGGGGGGCCATTGCCTCATCCCCCGTCAGGAGAGCCCCCATGACCGCCCTGAGCGAGACCCTCATCCCCATCTTCGACGACGTCGTCAAGCGCAACCCTGGCGAGGACGAGTTCCACCAGGCCGTGCGCGAGGTGCTCGAGAGCCTGGGTCCCGTGGTGGCCAAGCACCCCGACTACGCGGACGCGGGTGTCATCGCGCGGCTGTGCGAGCCGGAGCGCCAGGTGATCTTCCGCGTGCCGTGGATGGACGACTCCGGCCGCGCCCAGTTCAACAGGGGCTTCAGGGTGCAGTTCAACTCGTCCCTGGGCCCATACAAAGGCGGCATTCGCTTCCACCCCTCGGTCTATTTGGGCATCGTGAAGTTCCTGGGCTTCGAGCAGATCTTCAAGAACTCCCTCACCGGACTGCCGATCGGTGGCGGCAAGGGCGGGTCCGACTTCGACCCGAAGGGCAAGAGCGATGCCGAGATCATGCGCTTCTGCCAGTCCTTCATGACCGAGCTGTCACGCCACGTGGGCGAGTACACCGACGTTCCCGCGGGAGACATCGGGGTGGGCGGACGCGAGATCGGCTACATGTTCGGCCAGTACAAGCGGATCACCAACCGTTACGAGTCGGGCGTGTTCACCGGCAAGGGACTCGCGTGGGGCGGCTCGCAGGTGCGCACCGAGGCCACCGGCTACGGCACGGTTTTCTTCGTGAACGAGATGCTGCGCACGCGGGGCGACTCTCTCGACGGCAAGCGCGTGGTCGTGTCGGGCTCCGGCAACGTGGCGATCTACGCGATGGAGAAGGTGCATCAGCTGGGCGGCACCGTGGTCGCGTGCTCGGACTCGGACGGATACGTGGTCGATGAGGCCGGCATCGACCTCGACCTGGTGAAGGAGATCAAGCAGGGCCGTCGCGGCAGGCTCAGTGAGTACGCCGAGTCCCGGGGCGCGAACCACCGCACGGGCGGTTCGATTTGGGACGTGCCGTGCGACATCGCGCTGCCGTGCGCCACGCAGAACGAGCTCAATGCGCGCGATGCGGCCACCCTCGCGGGCCACGGATGCGCGATCGTGGCCGAGGGCGCGAACATGCCCTCCACCCCCGAGGCGGTGCGTGTGTTCCGGGAGTCGGGCATCCGATTCGCTCCGGGCAAGGCCGCGAATGCGGGGGGCGTCGCCACCAGCGCGCTCGAGATGCAGCAGAACGCGTCACGCGACTCGTGGAGCTTCGAGCACACCGAGCGTCGCCTGCAGGACATCATGAGCGGCATTCACGACCGCTGCCTTACGACCGCCGACGAGTACGGGATGCCAGGCGACTACGTCGCGGGGGCCAACATCGCCGGCTTCACCAAGGTGGCTGACGCCATGCTCGCGCTGGGGCTCGTGTAGAGGCGTGAGGGGCGTGCGGAGCAGCCGCCGCACGCTCCGCCCGCTCCGCACGCTCCGCCCGCTCCGCACGTGCCCCCTATGGGACACCTATGGTCGGTTTGAGGAGTTCTCGGCGCGCTATGGGACACCCATGGTCGCGCGACCCACCCAGCCGCTCTAGGTCCTGCCTTCCCGGCGAAGCGACCCTCAGCGTCCCATGGCAGGCACACACCGACGTAAACCGACCATGGGTGTCCCATAGCGCGCAAGGTTGGTCAAGGCGAGCGCAAGGGTGGTCAAGGCGAGCGCGCGGGTGGGTAAGGGGGGCGCGCGGGCGCGCGGGCGCGCGCGGCAAGCGTGAGCCGAGCAGGCAGTGCGAACGTGCCGCGGCTTAGCGCAGCACCGCCCCGCACTTCTCCCCCGCCGCCGCGATGATCGCGCGCCGCACCTCGAGGACCTCCTCCGCGGTGAGCGTGTGGTCGAACGCGCGCATGCGGACGTTGATCGCGAGCGACTTCTTGCCCTCGCCCACCTGCGGACCCGAGTAGACATCGAACACGCGTGCGTCCTCGACCACGCCCTCACCCGCCGCAAGCACCGCCTCGACCAGGGCCCCGGCGGGCACCGCGGCGTCGACCACGAACGCGAAGTCCTCCTTCGCGAGCACTTGCTGCGACACGGGGGACGCCGTCACCAACACGCCCTCGGACACCGCGATCATCGGGTCGAGCAACAGCTCGAACGCCACGGTCCTGGCCGGCAGGCCCAGGTTCTCGCACACCTTGGGGTGCAGCTCGCCTGCCCCGCCCACGATCTGCCCCTCGAGGCGGTAGATCGCCACGCGGCCGGGGTGGAACGGAGAGGTCGAGAAGCGCTCGCCCGCGTCGGGAGAGACCTCAAGCACCACGCCGCATGCACGCTCGACGCGCTCGACCATCGCCAGGGCGTCGGTCCAGTCCCACGCCGTCGCGTGCCCGTTCCAACCTGCGGCGACCCTGTTGCCCGTCATGATGCCTGCGACGCGTCGCACCTGGCCGGGGATGGCCTTGTTGAGCGCCTCGACATCGTCCGGCGTGATCGATCCACCCGAGTAGGTGGCGGGCACCGCGCCCACGAGGCGACCCAGATACGCGCGCCCCGTCTCGTAGACGGCCACGTCCTGGGCACCGCGGCCCAGGTTGACGCGCACCGCGTCGACCAGGGTCTGCAGCAACGCGGTGCGCAGCAGCGGCTGCTCGGCGCTGAGGGGGTTGGCCAGGCGGATGACGTCGCGGCGCTGGTCGTAGGCGGGCAGCAGGACCTCGTCGAGACGCGCCTCCGAGATGAAGGGGTACGTGAGCACCTGCGTGAGGCCCGCCTCGGCGAGCGACCGCGCGACGGACTTCCGCGCGATCTGCGAGTGGGTGTAGCCGCGGCCAGGAGGGGCGACGGGCAGCACCGAGGGCAGCGCCTCGAGGCCCTGCAGGCGCGCGACCTCCTCGACCAGGTTGATGGGAGCCACCAGGTCGGCACGCCACGTGGGACGGGTCACCACGAGCACCTCGCCGTCGCGCTCGACCTCACACCCGACCTGCTCGAGGGCGTCGATGACCTGCTCGGCGGTGTACGGCACGCCCACGATTCGCGCGGGGAAGTCCACATCCATCTCGATGGGCTCGATCGCAGCGACGTTGTTCACATCCGTGTAGACGTCCTCGATCACGCCGCCGCCGTGCTCGACCAACAGTCGCGCGGCGCGCTCGACGGCGACCGGAGGCAGCGAGGTGTCGACCGCACGCTCGAAGCGCCGTGACGCCTCGGACCCGAGCCGGTGCCTGCGCGCCGTCCGCGCGATCGAGATCGGGTCGAAGTGCGCGCCCTCGAGGAGCACCTCGGTCGTGGCGTCGGAGACCTCAGTGAGGGCACCGCCCATGACACCCGCGATGCCGATTGCGCGCTCGCCGCGTCCGCCCTGCGAGTCCGCGATCACCAGGTCCTCGCCGTGAAGCACGCGAGTGACGTCGTCCAGCGTGACGATGCTCTCGGCCGGTCGCGCGCGACGCACGACGATCGGCTCGCTCACGCGTGCGAGGTCGTACGCGTGCAGCGGCTGACCCAGCTCGAGCATGACGTAGTTGGTGACGTCGACCGCAAGCGAAATCGAGCGCATGCCCGCCGCCTCGAGGCGCGCCTTCATCCAGGCCGGCGACGCGGCCGTGGGGTCGAATCCGCGCACGATGCGCGCGACGAACCGGTCGCACCCCACCGTGCCGCGCACGGGGGCCTGGTCCTCGATCTCGACGCCGAAGCCCGCGCCGGGAGCGCCCGACACGTCGATCGCCGCGGGGTCGCGGAAGGTCTGTCCCGTCGCGTGGGCATATTCGCGCGCGACGCCACGGATCGCGAAGCTGTAGCCGCGATCCGGGGTGACGTTGATCTCAATCGTCGACTCGTCGAGCCCCAGCAGCGCGATCGCGTCCTGTCCGGGCGAGAGGTCGGCCGCGGCGAAGCCCATCTCGGTCAGCACGATGATGCCGGTGTGGTCCTCGCCCAGGCCCAGCTCGCGCGCCGAGCAGATCATGCCGTCCGACCAGTGGCCATACGTCTTGCGCCCCGAGATCGGGAACGGCCCGGGCAGCTCGGCGCCCGGCAGCACCACCACGACGTAGTCGCCCTCGACGAAGTTATGCGCGCCGCAGACGATGCCGCGCGAGGGCGGGAAGGTCTCCTGGTGGTCGGGCTTGTGGCCACGCACCAGGCCATCCGGACCCGCGGGGTCGTTGAACTCCCCCACGTCGACGCGGCAGTAGTTGATGGTCTTGCCGTTCGACTGCGCCTCCTTGACGAGCGACAGGACGCGACCGACGACCAGCGGCCCCTTGACCGGAGGACCGTAGAGCCCCTCCTCCTCGAGGCCCACGCGCGCGAGCGCCGCCGCGACGTCCTCGGGGGACGAGCCGGGCACCAGGTCGACCGACTCCGCGAGCCAGCTAAGCGGAATCTTGGGCATCAGATCTCCATCCCGAACTGCTGTGAGAAGCGCACGTCGCCCTCGACCATGTCGCGCATGTCGGTGACACCGTGGCGGAACATCAGGGTGCGCTCGATCCCCATGCCGAACGCGAAGGCCGTGTAGCGCGTCGGGTCGATGCCCGCGGCCACGAGCACGTTCGGGTGCGTCATGCCGCACCCGCCCCACTCGATCCAGCCCGTGCCACGGCACGTCCGGCACGCGGCGTCCTCGCCGCCGCACACGAAGCAGCGCAGGTCCATCTCGGCGGAGGGCTCCGTGAACGGGAAGAAGGACGGGCGCAGGCGCGTCACGGCCTCGGGCCCGAACATCGCCTTGGCGAAGTGGTCGAGCGTGCCCTTGAGGTGCGCCATCGTCAGGCCCTTGTCGATCGCGAGGCCCTCGATCTGGTGGAACACCGGAGTGTGGGTCGCGTCGAGCTCGTCGGTGCGGAAGGTCTTGCCCGGACACACGACGTAGATGCCGCGGCCCTCGTTCTCGAGTGCCTCGCGACGCTCGAGCGCGGCGCGCACCTGCACGGGCGAGGTGTGGGTCCGCATCAGCAGTCCCGAGCTCGGCGGGTCGATGAAGAACGTGTCCTGCATCTCGCGCGCCGGATGATCGGGGTCGAAGTTGAGGGCGTCGAAGTTGAACCACTCCGCCTCCATCTCGGGGCCCTCGGCGACCTCCCAGCCCATGCCGACGAACACGTCGCACATGCGCTCCTGCATGGTCTCCAAGGGGTGGCGTGCGCCGGGCGCCTGACGCGAGACGGGCAGCGTGACGTCGACGGCCTCCTCGACCAGCACGCGTGCGTCGCGTTCGGCCTCGAGCTCCGCCGTCCGCGCCTCGAGCGCAGCGCCGATGCGTCCGCGCGCCGCGCCCATCGCCTTGCCCGCCGCGGCCTTGTCGGCGGGGGCCAGATCCTTGATACCGCGGTTGGCGAGCGTGAGAGCCGCCTTGTCGCCCGTGTGAGCCAGGCGCGCGTCCTTGAGCTCGTCGAGCGTCGTGGCCGCGGCGAACGCGGCGAGCGCTGACTCGACGGCGGACTCGACGCCCGCGGCGTCGAGCGGGGAAAGATCAGTCATGAGTGGCCCTTCGCAGCCTCGGAAACCTCCGGAAGTCTACCGGTCGCGCGGGGGGCGTCCTGAAGGAGTGAGGGGGGACGATGCAGGCGCGGCGGTCGCTGTCAGGCCCGGCGGTTCTCCCCGGGCCTAGATAAAGAAGCGCACGGCGGCGCGGCCTGGACGGCGGCGCGGGCTCGTGGACATGCCCCTCACCGTAGCAGGCGCCTCAGCCGTGGGCGCCCTCGTATGCCGCACCCTTCTCGGTGCGTCGCCCGGACACCATGGCGTGGTCGGCGGCACGCACGAGGTTCGACAGCCGGTACTCACCTCGCGACGTGTCGACCCACCCCGCGCTCACGCCCACGTCGAAGCGTTCCCCCACCGCCTCCTCGAGCAGGTCCTGCGCGCACGTGCGCATGCGCTCGACGTGCCTCTCGGCATCGTCGTGCGAGGCCATCCACAAGACCGCGGCAAACTCGTCTCCGCCCAGGCGCGCGACCACGTCGCGCGGACCGGACGCCTCGACGAGGCCGTCGGCAACGGCGCGCAAGGCGGCATCGCCGATCTCGTGACCGGCGCCGTCGTTGACTGACTTGAAATTGTCCAGGTCGAAGACGGCCACCACCACGCGCGCCGACCTTCGCCTGGCCGCCTGCAGCACGTCGTGGCCGCGCACCTCGAAGTGGTGACGGTTCGACAGGCCCGTGAGGGCATCGGTGCGTGCCCGGGCCGAGAGCTCGCCCGCCGGGAGCCGCAGCACCCACAGGATGAGGCCCAGCACAACCGCGAGCGTGAGGACAAAGATGACGAAGGTGAGCATGGTCCGCTCGAGCGTCGCGATCGTGGGGAGGACGGCGTCGCCCTCGACCTGCACCGCGAGCGTCCAGGGCAGCGACGCGTCGACGGGGCGTTCGTAGTAGACCGAGGTCCCGTGGGGGATCACCGCCCCCGAGCCTGTCGCAACCCGCGTCCCTGCGGGAGGCTCGACTGCGGAGTCGCCCGCGAGGAGCACGCCGTCACCCGTGACCGCCGCCGTCCCGAACCTCACCCCTGAGGACGCGGCGAGCGCGTCCTCGATCACTCTGGAGTCGGTCACCGCCACGACCGCGCCGACGACCTCGCCGGTGCGGTTGCGCGCGGCGAGTGCCGCGTGGAGGAGCGTGCGGCCGTCGTCGGCCACGACGGGCGCCGTCCACACCACCCCGGGCTCGGCGCGCGTGAGCGCGATCCACTGCTCGGGCGCGAGGGCCTGGCGCTGCGTCACGGCGATGTCTCCGCCGGCCTCACGCCGCACCTCCTGGACGGTGCCGTCCCGACCCCACACCTGAATCGCGTCGATCGAGGGATGCGAGGCCAAGGGCGGCCCGGCAAGAGCGAGCACGCGATCGGCGTGTGCGGCGAGCGACGCATCGGCCCCGAGGGATCCCGCGATTGTCCGCAGCGTCGCCTCGGCGGGGCGGGTGGCGCCGGCGACGAGCACCGCGGTGGCGTCGCCGACCACGGTCGCGCCCTCGACGGCGGCCGTCCGTGCATCGGCGACCACCGCGCCGCGGAGCACGAACGACGCGGCGCTGATCGCGACGAGTGCCACCAGCACCGCGCCGAAGACCCACGGCAGAGGATCTGCCGGGCTACGGACCGCGAGGCGGCGGGACACGCTAGAAGGGTGACCCGAAGAGCACCGTCAGGACCGCCGCCATGACCGCGGTGTTGACGAGCGGAAGGCCGATTCTCAGGGCTCGCGGGATCTGAGGATTCTTGACGACCATGACGTTAGTGAGAAACATCAGCACCGCGAGAATCGCGCCGACCCCGAGATACCACCAGAGGACCAGCGCCAGCGGGGCGAACATCGCCGCCCTCTCGGGCGCCTGCACGTGGGCGCCCATCTTGAGGATCGGCTTGCCATCGAGGTACAGGGTCTGGAAACCGGGGATCACGCCGCCCGACGTCAGCCGCGAGGTCGATCCGTTGCGCATCGGGATCGCCCAGCCACCCCTACCGCGCTTGATGACCGCGCCGTCGATCCTCACCTTGTACAGCAGCCCCAGGACGCCGTCGACCTCGACCTTTCCCCGTGAACCCGGGATGTCGAGCCGTCGCGTGTTGTCCATGAAGCCTCCTCAGCAGGCGTCGTCAAGCGACGTCGTCAGTTGCCGGGGAGGATATCAGCAGGCTCGAGGTCCTGGGGGGCGCAGTCGGGCCCGTACGTGCGGCCCTTCTCGACACGCTTGCCCGCCATGAGCGCGGTGTCGGCGTCCGAGACCATCGCCTTGAGGTCGTATCCCGAGTCGGCGCTCGTGGTGAAGCCCGCGGTCACGCCCGCGAGCACGCCGCCGCGGTGCGCGCCAGCCACCGCACGGGCGGCATCGTCGCGCAGACGGCGCGCCACCTCGGCCGCCGAGGCCCGCGAGTCGAGACGCATCACGACCACGAACTCGTCCCCGCCGAGCCGCGCCGCGACATCGCGCACGCGAACCGAGTCGAGCAACACACGGCCGACAGCCTTGATGACGGCGTCGCCCGCCTCGTGGCCGAACGAGTCGTTCACGGACTTGAGGTTATCGAGGTCGAGTGCCAGTACGAGCACATCGGCGCCATCCTCCGCGCTCGTCGCGACCAGCGCGCGTCCCCGGCGCTGCAACTCGTAGCGGTTCGCGAGGCCCGTCAGGGCGTCGGTGCTCGCACGGTCGCGCATCACCCGCACGGGTCGCCACAGGCGCACGAGCAGCATCACCGAGGCGACCAGGACGAGGACCGACAGCGCGGTCATCACGTAGGTCCCGATCTGCGTGCGATAGAGCCCCGGGGTGAGGTCCTTCGCGCGCGCCTCGAGGTGGAGCTCCCAGTCCACTCCCGTGGCGGAGTCGAGCTGGCGCACGAGCCTGACGTGGTCGCCCTCGAGGACCGGCGCGCCGGGCGGCGGAGCGATCGAGGGCAGGCCGATCGCGCCGCCCTCGGGAACCTCGGTGGAGCCGCCGACGGCGTCGCGGAGCACATCGCGCCGGCCCGAAGGCGCCGCCACCACGCGTCCATCCGACGTCAGGATGAAGGCGCGCGCCTCGTCTCCAATCGGAATGTTGTCCAACAACAGCGCGAGACGGTCGATGTCGAGCTCGGCGCCCAGGACGGCCTCGATCTTGCCGTCAATGGCGATCGCCTCGACCGGCGACACGGCGACGTCACCGGTCCTCGCGGAGATGTAGGGCTCGGTCCACGCGACCGTCACGGACGTCATCGCCCGCTCGAACCAGGGGCGCTCGAGCAGGTCGTACTCCGAGGCCTCGGTGAGGGAGGACCGCACGTCAAGCGACGCGGTGAGCTGAGTGCGCGTGATGAGGGTGGGTGCGCCATCGATGCCCAGCACGATGTCGAGCCGCAGGAAGCCGGTGCGCTGCTCGACCAGCATGGTCATGGCGCCGTCGAGATGGCCCACGAAGAGCGCGGACACGCTGTTCTCGCGGCTCACGCGATCCGCGAGCATCCGCGTCAGCGCATCGGTGTTGGGCATGACGCCATCGCGCTCGATCTCTTGCACGACTCCCGTGACCGTGTCGGCCGCGTTGTCCACGAAGTTGCCCACGCGCTCGTTCATGAGTTCGCCGATGTACGAGTAGGTGTCCTCGGCCGCGTCACGGTTGCCGCGGTCGGCCACGATCGCCCCGATGACGGAGACGATGATCTGCGCCGCGAGGATCGTCACCACGGAGAGCGCTACAAGGCGCATGCCGCGCGAACGCGACAAGTGCAGCCTCAGGCGACGAATCTTCATGTCCACCATTGTCCAGGGACATTCGGTGGTTCTCGAATCCCCGGTGGGTGGGGTTCGTCACACCCGCGAAGCCTCGTTGCGAGCCACGCCCGGTGGGGCGTCGCGCCTAGGCGCGCTGCGCCGCGGCGGACGCGTAGAGGCACACGGCGGCAGCGGTGCCCAGGTTGAGGCTCTCGGCGCTGCCGTAGATGGGAATGCGCACCACAGCATCGGCGAGCGAGAGCTCCTCGGGTGTGAGGCCCCAGGCCTCGTTGCCGAACACCCACGCCGTGGGCCCCGCCAGGGAGGCCGGATCGGCGGCGCCGTCCTCGCCCAGGACGTCGTCACCCGAGCCGTCGGCGGCAAGCACCGTGAGGCCAGCGCGCTGCAGCGCGGTCACCGCGTCCGCGAGCGGCGCCCGCGCGACGGGAACGTGGAAGAGGCTGCCCGCGCTCGCGCGGACGACCTTGGGATTCGTGGGATCGACCGAGTCTCCCGCCAACACCACGGCGTCCGCACCCGCGGCATCCGCGACGCGAATCGCGGTGCCGGCGTTGCCCGGATCACGCACGTTGGACAGCACCGCGACCAGGCGGGGGCCCGCCGCAAGGACGTCGTCCAGCGAGGTGCCCGTCGAGTCGACGACGGCGACCACACCCTGGGCGTCGCCACTCATCGCCGCGAGCACCTCGACGGTGCCGAGGTGCACGTACAGTCCGGCGGCCAGCGCCTCGCTCACGATGTCACCGTGGCGGGCGGCCGCCTCGTCGCTCAGGTAGACGTCGCGCACGCGGGGCGCGGCATGGCGCACCGCCTCACGAACGGACTGGGGGCCCTCCACCAGGAGGACGCCCGCACGCGAACGCGCGGAACGCCCCGCCAGGGCCGCGACTCTCTTGACCCGTTCCGCCTTCGCATTCGCGAGCGTCACGGTGAGGTCTGCAGGCCCGACGGGGCGTTCCGACATGGGGCGTGTCCTTACGCGGCGGGCGCGTTGACGTCGGCCGGGAGGGCCTTCTTGGCCGCCTCGACCAGGGTCGCGAACGCGGCCTCGTCGTTCACCGCGAGCTCGGCGAGCATGCGGCGGTCCACCTCGATGCCAGCGGCCTTGAGGCCCTGGATGAAGCGGTTGTAGGTGAGGCCGTGCGCACGAGACGCAGCGTTGATGCGCTGGATCCAGAGCTTGCGGAAGTCACCCTTGCGCTTGCGGCGGTCGTTGTAGCTGTAGACGAGCGAGTGAGTGACCTGCTCCTTCGCCTTCCGGTACAGGCGCGAACGCTGGCCGCGGTAGCCCGCGGCGCGCTCGAGGGTAGTCCGGCGCTTCTTCTGGGCGTTGACCGCCCGCTTGACGCGTGCCATTTCTAGGTCTCCTTAAGACGTGGGGGCGGGCTTACTTGCCCAGCAGCTTCTTGATCTTCTTCGAGTCGGCGTCCGACAGGATCGCGTCGACGGCAACGCGACGCTTGCGCGACGAGTGCTTCTCCTCGAACTTGTGCACGTTCATCGCGTGAGCGTGCTTCACCTTGCCGGTACCCGTGAGCTTGAAGCGCTTCTTGGCACCCGAGTGGGTCTTGTTCTTGGGCATTGCTGCCTCTCCTTACGTGGTCTGGCCGTACCCGGTGGGGCACGGCACGTGTCACGGGCGACTGGCGCCCGAAGCCTGGGGTCCTACTCGGCTGCCTGCTCGGTGTCCGTCTCGACCTCGGCCTCGGGGGCCTCGGACTCGTCGGCACGCTTGGGCGCCTTGCGCTCGTCGCGCGACGCGGCCGCAGCCGCCTTGCGCTCCTCACGCACCTTGCGCTGCTCCTCCATGGCCTCCGCCTTCTTCTTCAGCGGGCCAAGGACGAGCGACATGTTGCGCCCCTCCTGGTTCGGAGCGTTCTCGACGACGCCAAACTCCTCGACCTCCGCGGCCAGCTTCATCAGCAGGCGACGGCCCATCTCGGGGCGCGACTGCTCGCGGCCACGGAACATGATCGTGATCTTGACCTTGTCGCCGCCCTTAAGGAAGCGCACCACGTGACCCTTCTTGGTCTCGTAGTCGTGCTCGTCGATCTTGAGACGGAAACGCATCTCCTTGATCTCGGTGTTGGCCTGATTGCGCCGGGACTCACGCGCCTTGACGGCCGCCTCGTACTTGAACTTTCCGTAGTCCATGAGCTTGACCACGGGAGGGCGCGAATCCGGCGCCACCTCGACCAGGTCGAGCTCGGCGTCCTGCGCCAGACGGAGGGCATCCTCGATACGGACGATGCCAACCTGCTCGCCCTTCGGCCCGACAAGGCGGACCTCGGGAACACGGATGCGCTCGTTGATGCGCGGCTCGTTGATAGCGGCTCCTTCTGTTGCGTGATGCGACCGCCGCACAAGCACCACCCCAGAAACGAGGAAAGGCCCCTGCCCGAATGCGAGCAGAGGCCACCGAGGCACCGGCGCCCGGCCGCACGAGTGCGACGAACGCCGAAACCGAGACCCTGGTCCTTGGCGGTCCGAGGGTGGGAGGTGGACTCCACTTGCGCGTTGCGGCACGTGCCACAACCGGTCGATGCACCAGAATAGCAAGCATGAGCGCGAATGACCAGGAAGCACGTCCCGAGTCCCCCGGCGAGTTCCCCACGCCCCCTCCCCGAGGAGACGATGCGGGGGCCGCCCGCGACCTTGCCGACGTCAGTGCGGTGGAACTTATCACGACGGTGAGCGTTCATCTTCTGAGTGCCGCCGCGCTGCGGTGCGGCCTGGCAGAGGAGGGTGACGAGTACACCGACCTCGACGAGGCGCGCACGATCATCACCGCTCTCGCGGGGCTGGTCACGGCCGCCGCGCCCGACCTTGGCGACACTCATGCCCGCGCCCTGAGGGACGGGCTGCGGAGCGTACAGTTGGCATTCCGGGAGGCCTCGGCCGTCCCGGATCGGCCCGGAGACGGGCCCGGCGAGAAGTTCACGGGGGCGGTCACGTAGTGGCATCTGGGGAGGACAAGGACGCGCGCGGCGCCACTCACGGCGACCTCGCCACCGACGCGAGCGCGCGCGACGCCGTGCCGCGCAGTCGGTCACTCTTCCCCCCCGTCTCGACCCCCGCATCGTCCCCTCGCGAGGACGCCCGTGCCGCGGATCCCACGCACCGCGACATCACCGACACCGACGAGTTCGAGGCGGTCTCTGACGCCGCCGTTCCGGTCGACGAGGCTCACCGCTATGGCGAGGACGACGACGCCGACCCCGTGGTCGACGTCGCGGACCCCGACGACGTCGAGCCCGAAGCGGTCCACCATCGACCGCGCTCCGCGGGGCTCATCGTCACCGTCGCGATCATGACGGCGCTGCTGATTGCGGCCGCGGCGTTCGTCGCCTACCTGTGGCGCGTGTCCGAGGCGTGGGAGCTGCGCGTCGCCGAGCTCACGCAGATCGGATACGACCTGGGCGAGCAGCTCGCGGGGGAGCGCGCCGCGCTCGCCGAGGCGAATCAGCAGATCGATCTCCTCGACGACCAGCTCACGGCCTCCAAGGACACCGTCCTGAGGCTGCAGGCGCAGAACGCGCAATGGGGCGACGACGCCGCGTACGCGCAGGAGCAGATCCTCGCACTCGAGGAGCTCACGGTCGAGGCGTCGTCGGTGGCGAACTCCCTCAGTCGGTGCATCGAGGGTCACGAGCAGCTCGTCACCTACCTGCAGACGCCCGACGACTACGAGCCCGAGGAGCTTGAGAGCTTCCGTGCGAGCGTCGACGAGCTCTGCACCGCCGCGACGGACGCTCACCTCGACTTCCAGCAGTCGGTGGCCCCGTGAGGCGCACGCGTCAAGCGACCGTTGCCGCGGCCGTCGCCGCGGCTCTCGCGCTCGCCGGGTGCGCGTACGTTCCCGCCGAGCCCGGCGAGCTGCCCTCCGACTTCGTCCCGTCCCCGACCGCCTCCCCTGGGGACGGACCGGGCGCGCTCTCCCCCGACGGCTTCACCGCGGCGCAGCGCATGACGGTGCGCGTGCGCAACGTGGGGTGCGGCTTCATCTCCACCGGCACGGGATTCGCGCTCGACGCCCACACGCTCGTGACCAACCGCCACGTGGTCACCAACTCGAAGCTCATCACCGTGACCACGTACGACGGACGCACCATCACGGCAACCGCGGCGGCCGCGACCACGGTCGCCGACATCGCGATCATCACGACCGAGGAGTCGCTGGGCAACGCCTTCGCGCGACGGGCCCAGGAGGACCCCGCCGAGGGCGACGTCATCACGGTGGTCGGCTACCCGAACGGCGGGCGCCTCACCACGACGACCGGAGTGGTCCTGGGTCCGACCACGGATCCGCTCGGCGGCGCGGTCGGCACGGTCTTCGCCACCAGCGCGAGCGTCGAGCAGGGCTCCTCCGGATCGCCCGTCCTGGACGAGTCCGGCGACGTGGTGGGCGTGATCTACGCGAAGAACTTCTCGAATCAGAGCTTCATCGTGCCCGTGTCGACCCTCAACACCCTGCTGGAGGAGAACGCCTTGCTCGTGCCCGAGACCCCCTGCTCGAACACGCCCATGGGCCTCACGTGAGCGACCCGGTCGCCCCCTGGGCGCCCGAGCCGGTTCCCGCCGAACCACCGCTCCCGTCCGCGGTCGCCCCTTCCCGGGCGCGCTCGCGCCGCGGCCTCACGGTCGCCCTGGTCCTTAGCCTGGTCGGCGTCGTCGGTCTCGCGGTCGCGCTGACGATGCTCGCGCTCGCGCGGTCCTCGTGGGAGGCGCAGAATGCGCAGCTGCGCGAGCGCGTCGAGGCCCTGACCGACGAGGCGAGCGTGCTGAACGCCCGGGTCGCCGAGCTCGAGGAGGCAAGCGCTCAACTCGCGACCCTCAAGGAGGAGTACTCGGCGGCGGTCAACCAGGGAGCCCAGGGCACCGAGTCCGTCGTCGAGCTCGAGTCGATCGTCGACGGGTACCAGGAGTGCGTCACCGCGCAGACCGAGCACTTCGAGGTGCTGCGCTACGCGGACCGCTACGTCGCGTCGAGCATCGTCGAGTCGGAGGCCTCG
Organism: Demequina sediminis; assembly: GCF_039545075.1. Lineage (NCBI taxonomy): Bacteria > Bacillati > Actinomycetota > Actinomycetes > Micrococcales > Demequinaceae > Demequina > Demequina sediminis. The sequence continues at coordinate 28,989 of NZ_BAABRR010000005.1, forward strand.
ATCCTCGACTTCTGCACCGAGGTCTCCGCCGCCTACGTGGAGTTCCGGGCCCGCAATGACTGAGCGACGCACCGCGGCGACCCTCGCGCTGGCGTGTGCGGCCGCCGTGACGGTGCTGGCCGCGTGCGTGCCTCTGTCGCCCCCGCCGTACGCGACGCCCTCGCCGGTGCGGGCCACCCCCATGGCCGATGCGGGCAACGGCTTCTCTCACGCCGAGCGTCTCTCGCTGCGGGTCTGGGCGACGACGTGCACGTCGTATCGCAACGGCAGCGCGTGGATGCTCGACGAGACGCACGCGGTCACCAATCGGCACGTGGTCGAGGGAGCCTCGGTGATCGAGCTGACCGACTACAGGGGCACCGAGTATCACGGGACCACCGCGGCGTACTCGGACGAGGACGACCTCGCGATCGTCACGATCGACGGCGCGTTCCCCGAGGCGGCAACGATCGCGGAGGAGGCGCCCGAGATCGGTGAGGCGTTGACGGTCACGGGCTACGCGCTCGGGGGCCCTCTCGAGGCGCTCACCGGGCCGTATGTCGCGCTGCGGGAGAACGACCTCGATCCCGAGGGAGCGCACGTGTACTACATCGAGGTCGAGGCACGCGAGGGCAACTCGGGGTCGCCGGTCACCACCACCGACGGCGAGGTCGTCGGCGTGGTCTTCTCCTCCGACGGCGAGGAGTTCGCCGGCGCCGTCACTCTCGAGCGGTTGCGCGCCTTCCTCGACGCCGACGACGACCGTGTCCCGGTCGACGGGACCTGCTGACGGCGCCTACGCCTGGGCGAGCCTCAGCTCGACGCTGTCGATACGCTGCGCGACCACGCTCGACTGCGCGAGCTGGTGTTGGACGCGCTCGACCACGGCGTCGAGCTCGGGTCGCGTGAGCCCCTCGACCAGCCGCAACACGATCGCGACCTCGGCTCCCCTGCCCGGCACGGCATCGACCGCGCGGAGCGACTCGTCTACCTCGACGGCCTCGGTGATCGCCTCCCTGATGTCAAGCGCCACGGCACCATCGACGATCGCCGGACGCCACGGCTCGCCCTGACCCAGGGCCCAGACCGCCGGTCGCGGGATGAGGACCGTCTCCATGCCGGGGTTGAGCACGAGCGCGCTCCACCCCTCGGCGACGGCGGCGAGAGCGGCGCGCGGCCCCTCCGCGGGAATGGGACGGGCGTGCTCGCTCCATGCCTTCATCGCGTCGACGTCGGTGAAGACGGGCAGCGCGGTGCGCCCGTCGGGCATCTCGACCGCGACGACTCCCGTCGACGCGACCTCGTCCTGCTCGAGGCCGTGACGGCCCACATGACGCTGCTCGCCCGAGGCCACCACGGGAATCAGCACGCGCGCATACGCGAGCGCATCGACCACGTCCGCGAGCGACGTATGCCCGTGCGAGAACTTGATGAGCGCCTGCGCGAGGCGCGCGTCGGCGCTGCCGTCATCGTCGGAGAAGATCGACTCGGGGATCTCCTTGAGGGGCTCGTCCTCGCTCATGACACCAGAGTAGGCCCGCCCTCCGACGGTTCAGGTCCCGGCGAGCCGGTCAAGCTCCGCGATCACGCCGTCGGGCGTCGCGAGCAGCCCGTCCTCGCCCTCGACGCGGGCCCACCGACACCCGTACGCGTCGATGACGATGCGCGTGAGCTCCTCACCCGTGGCGAGGGTGAGCACGTACTCGGGACCCAGCTCCATGGTGCACGGCGACATGAGATCGGCCGGAGCGAGCGCGTCAACCAGGACACGCACCGCCTCGAGGTCCTCGATGGGCGCCGGTCCGTCCGCGAGCGTCCACTCCTCGCCCAGCGTGTACACGCACAGCCAGGCGGCGTCGAACTCGCGGATCTCGGGGGCGCGCGCGGCCGCGGTCGCGTCGCCGCGCGCCGGAGCGAGCGTCTCCGCGCAGGCCGGGGCCGCCACCCGCGCGGTCGGATCCGCGCCACCCGCATCGTCCGCGGGAGCGCACGCCGACATCAACGCGACCACCGCCGCCATCCTCACCGCAGCGCGCATCGTTCCTCCCTCACTGCCAGAGTAGACGCGCGCCGCCACGCGGGGGTGGTCCTACGGACGTCCCGCGACGTCGAGCGCCTGCGGAAGCGTGAAGTTGCCGTTGTAGAGGGCCTTGCCCACGATCGCGCCCTCGATGCCGGCGGGCGTGAGCGTGCGCAGCGCGGCGATGTCCTCGAGAGAGCTGATGCCGCCCGACGCCACCACCGGCGCGGACGTGGCCTCGCAGACCTGGCGCAGCAGGTCGAGGTTGGGACCGGAGAGCATGCCGTCCTTCTTCACGTCGGTCACGACGTAGCGCGCACAGCCCGCCGCGTCGAGGCGAGCGAGCACCTCCCACAGGTCCCCGCCGTCCTGGGTCCAGCCGCGTGCCGCCAGGGTCGTGCCGCGCACGTCGAGTCCCACCGCGATGCGGTCGCCGTGACGGTCGATCGCCGATGCCGTCCACTCGGGGTTCTCCAGCGCGGCCGTGCCCAGGTTGACCCGCGCGCAGCCGGTCGCGAGCGCGCGCTCGAGCGACTCGTCGTCGCGGATCCCTCCGCTCATCTCGACCTTGACGTCCACCGCCTTGACCACGGCGGCGAGCAGGTCGGCGTTCGAGCGACGACCGAAGGCCGCGTCGAGGTCCACCAGGTGGATCCACTCCGCGCCGCCCGTGACCCAGTCGAGCGCGGCGGCCAGCGGGTCGCCGTAGCCGGTCTCCGACCCTGCCTCACCCTGCGTGAGACGCACGGCCTGGCCGTCGGCGACGTCGACGGCGGGCAGGAGCTCGAGGCGGGGGGTCTGGGTCATCGGGGATCCTCTCGATTGGGACGGAGACGGCGGCGCCAAGTCTCCCACAGGCCCGGCGGCGCCCTCTACAGCGAGAGCACCCAGTTGCGCAGGAGCGCGAGCCCGGCTTCGCCCGACTTCTCGGGGTGGAACTGCGTCGCGCTCAGCGGCCCGTTCTCGACGGCGGCCACGAAGCGGTCCTCGCCCTCGCCGGTCCCCGCGGTCGACCACGTGACGCGCGGCGCGGTGAGGCGCCCGGTGTCCTCGGTGGTGCCGAGCGGGAACTCGCGCGCGCCGTACGAGTGGACAAAGTAGAAGCGCTCGTCCTCGACGCCGGCGAACAGCGTCGAGCCGGATGCCGCCTCGACGTGCGCCCACCCCATGTTGGGCACCACCGGCGTCTGCAGGAGCTCCACCGTGCCGGGCCACTGGTCGAGGCCCTCGGACTCGACGCCGTGCTCGACGCCGCGCTCGAACATCACCTGCATGCCTACGCAGATCCCCAGCACGGGACGGCCGCCGGCGAGGCGGCGGCCCACGATCTGGTCGCCGCGCACCGCGCGCAGTCCCTCCATCACCGCGGCGAACGCACCCACGCCGGGCACGACCAGGCCGTCGGCGCTCTCCGCCGCGGCGCGATCCGCGGTGAGGGTGACGTCGGCACCGACGTGCTCGAGGGCACGGACCGCCGAGCGCACGTTGCCGAACCCGTAGTCGAGGACGGTGACGGTAGGGGTGCTCACGCCTGGTTCCTCCTCAGCGCCTTGGCCTCCTTGAGGAGCTCGCGGTAGGCCGCGAACCTGCTCATCTTCGTCGAGTGCACCTTGTCGGCGTGCGTCGAGGCCACGTCGTCGATGCTCTGCGCGCCCGTGAGCAGCGTCGTCACGACGCCGGGAGCGTCCGCGAGCGCGAGGCCGGCGGGCAGGTCACGCACCGCGACGCCGCCCTTCCACACCTCGACCTTGGCCTGTCCGTCCCTGGTCACGGCGAGCAGGAACTCGGCCTGCTTGACGAATCCCGACACCGTGCGCGTCGCGGAGTTCACCGCCGCCGGGCTCGCGTCCTCGAACACCGCGAGGGGTCCGCCGCTGGTCTCGAGCACGCGCCCACGCACCTTGTTGAGCGCCAAGAGCGCGGTGAGGAAGCGCGCGCTGGGGATGGGCGTGAGGAGCAGCGCGACGTCAGGTGAGGACGATGCCGGGGTGCCTTCCGTCACAGGGCGCCCTTGGTCGAGGGGATGCCCTGGACGCGGTCGTCGGTGGCGACGGCGGCGCGCAGCGCACGCGCGAGTGCCTTGAACTGCGCCTCCACGATGTGGTGAGGGTCGCGACCCGCGAGCACCCGCATGTGGACGCAGATGCCGGCGTGGTGCGCGATCGACTCGAGCGCGTGGCCGGTGAGCGAGCCGGCGAAGTTGCCGCCGATCAGGTGAGTGGCCTGGCCGATCGGCTCGCCGGTGTGGACAAAGTAGGGGCGTCCGGAGACGTCCACCACGCACTGCGCGAGGGCCTCGTCGAGAGGCACGAGCGCGTCGCCGAACCGCGAGATGCCCGCCTTGTCACCCAACGCCTGGCGCAGCGCCTCGCCGATGCAGATCGCGACGTCCTCCACGGTGTGGTGCGAGTCGATGTGGATGTCACCCGTCGCGCGGACGGTGAGGTCCATGAGCGAGTGCTTGCCCAGCGCCGTGAGCATGTGGTCGTAGAACGGCACTCCCGTGCTGATCTCCGTGCGTCCCGATCCATCCAGATCGAGCTCGACAAGCACCGACGACTCACTCGTGGTGCGCTCGATACGTCCCGTGCGGCTCATGCCGTGACCTCCAGCAGCGCGCTGCGGAACAGCGCCATCTCCTGCGGCGTGCCGATCGACACGCGCAGCCAACCCTCGGGCCCCGTCACGCGGATCAGCACACCGCGCGCGAGCAGGCCCTGGAATACCCTCTCACGATCCTCGAACGGGCCGAACAGCGCGAAGTTCGCGTCGGTGTCGGCCACCGTGTATCCCTGGTCGCGCAGCCAGGCGACGGTATCGTCGCGCTCGGCGCGGATCTCGTCGACCTGCGCCTGCAGGTCGCGGTGGTGCGCGAGAGCCGCCCTGGCGGTCGCCTGCGTGACGGCGCTCAGGTGGTACGGCAGGCGCACGACGCGCAGCGCATCGATGACCTCCTCGTGCGCGGCGAGGTAGCCCAGCCGGCCCCCCGCGAGCGCGAAGGCCTTCGACATCGTGCGGCTGACGGCGAGGTGAGGGTGCGCGGGGATGAGAGAGGCGGCGCTCGGCACGCCGCGCCGGCGGAACTCCGCGTACGCCTCGTCGATCACGACAAGGCACCCGCCGGGCACGTCGGCGGCCGCCGCGAGGAGCGCCTCGACGTGCACGAGCGGCAGCGCCGTGCCGGTGGGGTTGTTGGGGCTGGCGACAATCACCATGACGGGAGCCACGTCGCGGATGGCGGCCGTCGCGGCGTCGATGTCGAGCGTGAAGTCGGCGCGGCGCGGGAGCGTCACGAAGTCGGTGAGCGTGTCCCTCGCGTACTCGGGGTACATCGAATACGTGGGGGCGAAGCTCAGCACCTTGCGCCCTGGCCCACCGAAGGCCTGGTGGAGGTGAAGCATGACCTCGTTCGAGCCGTTCGCGGCCCAGATGTTGCGCGGCTCGAGGAAGTCGACATGACTCTCGGCGGCCAGGTAGGCCGCGAGGTCCCCGCGCAGCAGCAGGAAGTCGCGGTCGGGATAGCGGTTGAGACCCTCGGCCGCCTTGCGCACGGCCGCGGCGATGGCGTCCACCACGGCGTCCGGCGGCGCATAGGGGTTCTCGTTGACGTTGAGGCGCGCGGTCACGTCCAGTTGGGGCGCACCATACGGCTCGAGCCCGGCCAGTTCGGGGCGGATCGGCAGAGTCATGGGGAGATTCTAGTGAGACGCGCCGGAGCGTCCGCGACGCTACACCTGTCCCGAGAAGGTCAGCGCGAGCAGCGCGATGTTGAGCGCCACGATCAGTGCGACCACGGTCCATGCCACGACCTGCGTGGGGCGCGAGTTGACGTGCTCCCCCATCACCGTGCGGTCCGAGGTCAGCCGCACGAGCGGGATCACCGCGAACGGGATGCCGATGCTCAGCACGACCTGCGAGATCACCAGCGCCCACGTCGGGTTTGCGCCCGCACCGAGGATGACGAGCGCGGGGATGAGCGTGATCGACCGGCGGATCCACACCGGAATGCGCCGATGCAGCAGACCTCCCATGATGGCGGCGCCCGCGTAGCAGCCCACCGAGGTCGAGGCGAGTCCCGAGGCGAGCAGGCCCACCGCGAAGGCGGCGGCGATCACGGGTCCGAGCGCCGACTCGATCGCGCCGTGCGCCCCCTCGATCGAGTCCGTGCCTCCCACTCCCCTGAGGCTTCCGGCGGCGAGCAGCAGCATCGCGATGTTGACCGACCCCGCGATGACGAGCGAGAGCGCGACGTCCCACTTCGTGACGTGGAGCAAGTGGCGCAGGCGCGGCGCGTCGTGACCCGCGCCGTGACGGTCGCGCGACAGCGAGCTGTGCAGATAGATCACGTGCGGCATGACGGTCGCGCCCAGCATCGACGCCGCGAGCAGGACAGTTCCGGGGCCGTCGAATCGCGGCACGAGGCCGCCCGCGGCCTCGCCCCACTGCGTGTCGGAGACCACCAACCCGGCCACGAACCCGATCGCGATGACGGCGAGCAGGCCCATGATGACGAACTCGAACGGCCGCTGACCGCGCCGCGACTGCACCGCGAGCAGCCCGAGCGAGACGAGTCCCACGATGAGGCCGCCGAGCACGAGCGGGACGTCGAACAGCAGGTAGAGCGCGAGCGCGCCGCCGATCACCTCGGCGAGATCGGTCATGGCCGCGACCACCTCGGCCTGTCCCCAGTACGCCAGGCGCCCCCGCGTGCGCAGCCGGCCGCGCAGCAGCTCGGGCATGCTCTGGCCGGTCACCAGCCCCAGCTTCGCGGACGTGTACTGAATGAGCACGGCCATGAGGTTCGACACCACGAGGACCCAGACCAGGAGATAGCCGTGCTCGGCCCCGGCCGTCAGGTTCGCGGCGACGTTGCCGGGGTCGACGTACGCGACGGCCGCCACGAACGCCGGTCCGAGCAGGGTGACGATGCGCCGGAAGGGTCCGCGGGCGCGCTCGGCCCGTTCGCGGTCGACCTCCACCAACGCGTTTGCCATCGCTCGTCCCCTTCCACGGCGCGGCGAGGGCGCCGCGCCGACAGAAAGTTAGGGTAGCCGAACTTTTCCGTCGACGGCGCCTCGTGCGCGGCGGTGTCGGACCGCCCACCTACCATCGCCGGATGGACTCCACCCCGGCATCGTCCCCCACCTCACTCCGCCACGAGGCGGAGGAGGCCCTGCGCGCGCTCGTGGGCCGGGGCGACGCCCGGCTGCGCGACGACCAATGGACCGCGATCTCCGCTCTCGTCGAGCGGCGGGCCCGCGCGCTCGTGGTGCAGCGCACCGGCTGGGGGAAGTCCGCGGTGTACTTCGTCGCGACCGCTCTCCTCCGGGCGCGCGGGGCCGGTCCCACCGTGATCGTGTCGCCGCTGCTCGCGCTCATGCGCGATCAGATCGGCGCCGCCTCGCGGGCCGGGATCCGCGCGGCCACGGTCAACTCCGCGAACGTCACCGAATGGGAGGCGGTCCACGCCGGGATCGCGGCGGGAGAGGTCGACGTGCTGCTGTGCTCGCCCGAGCGCCTCAACAACCCGCGCTTCCGCGACGAGGTCCTGCCCCGCCTCGCGGCCGATGCGGGACTCGTGGTGATCGACGAGGCTCACTGCATCTCGGACTGGGGACACGACTTCCGTCCCGACTATCGGCGCATCAGGACGCTGCTCGCCGATCTCCCGCCCGGCATTCCCGTGCTCGCGACCACCGCCACCGCGAACGAGCGCGTCACCGCGGACGTCGCGGAGCAGCTCGGGGTGACGAGCGGAGCGCCGGGAGAGGTGCTGGTCCTGCGCGGCGCGCTGGACCGGGAGTCGCTCCACCTGGCGGTGGTCCCGTTGCCCGATCCCGCGACGCGGGTCGCGTGGCTCGCGCGTGCGCTGCGCGACATCGAGGGCTCCGGCATCGTGTACTGCCTCACGGTGTCGGCGGCGGAGGAGGTCGCGCAGCAGCTGCGTGCCGCGGGGCTCGAGGTCGGGGCGTACACCGGCCGCACCGACCCCGCCGAGCGCGAGCGCCTCGAGGAGGACCTCAAGGACAACCGCGTCAAGGCGCTCATCGCGACCTCGGCGCTCGGCATGGGCTTCGACAAGCCGGACCTGGGTTTCGTGGTGCATCTGGGGGCGCCCGCGTCCCCCATCGCGTACTACCAGCAGGTGGGTCGCGCGGGACGAGGCGTCGACCGCGCGCTGGTCGCGCTCTTGCCGGGCCCGGAGGACCGCGCGATCTGGGAGTGGTTCGGCGCGCAGTCCTTTCCCGACGAGACCCGGGTGCGCGCCGCGCTCGACGCGCTGAGCGTCGACACCCCGACCTCGGTCGCATCGCTCGAGACCGCGGTCGACCTCAAGCGCGGCCGGCTCGAGTCGATGCTCAAGGTGCTCGACGTCGACGGCGCGGTGCGCCGCGTCGAACGCGGGTGGGTCGCGACGGGCGCCGCGTGGGAGTACGACGCCGAGCGCTATCGCAGGGTCGCCGCGACGCGCGTCGCGGAACAGGAGGCGATGATCGCGTACGAGCGCACCACGGATTGCCGTATGGCCTTCCTGCGCCGGGCGCTCGATGATCCCGACCTCGCCGAGGGCTGGCGCTGCGGACGATGCGACACGTGCGGAGGCGTGTCGCTCCCCGACGCGCCCGACGCCGCCGCGATCGAGTCCGCACGCTCCGACCTCGACCGCGTGGGCGTCGAGATCATGCCCAGGCCCCAGTGGCCGTCGGGGCTCGACGCTCTGGGCCTCGACCTGCGCGGACGGATTCCCGCGGGAGAGATGGCGGAGACCGGCAGGGCCGTCGCTCGACTCGACGGGCTGGGCTGGTCGGGGCCGCTGCGCGAGCTCTTCGCCGCGGTGGACGAGGACGGATCACCGTGGGACGGCGAGACGCCGGCGCCGCTGCGCACCGCCGCGGTGCGCGCCCTCACCGACTGGGATGAGCTGTGGGGCGACGACGACGGCGAGCGCCGCCCGCGCGTGGACGGCGTGATCGCGGTGCGCTCGACCACGCGGCCGCGGCTGGTCGAGCACCTCGCCGGCGGCCTCGCGGGGTGGTTGGGCGTGCCGCTCGTGGGCACGGTCGGCCCCGTGCCGGGCAGGGAGGAGCCGGACCGTCACGACGTCAACTCCGCGATTCGCCTCGCGGGGGTCGCGCGCCGGCTGGCGCTCGAGCTCTCGCCCGCGGCCGCCCACGGGCTCGCGGGACGCGCGGTGCTGATCGTCGACGACGCCACGGACTCGGGCTGGACACTCACGGTCGCGGCGCGGCTCGTGAGGCGCGCCGGGGCAGGCGCAGTCCACCCCTTCGTGCTCGCGGTGCGCTAGGCCGAGACCGCCGCGGCCGTCGCCGTCGCCGCTACCGCCGTGCGGCCGCGACTCAGCGCTCGAGCCGCGCCCTGATCGCCTCGCCGTGCGCGGGGAGATCCTCGGCGTTTGCGAGGGCCACGACCTTCTCGCCCACCTGAGCCAGGGCATCGGCGCTGTAGTCGATGTAGGAAACCGCCTTGAGGAAGGCGGTCACGCCGAGCCCGGACGCGAAGCGCGCCGTGCCACCGGTCGGGAGCACGTGGTTCGATCCCGCGAGGTAGTCACCCAGCGGCACCGGCGAGTGCTCGCCTACAAACACCGCGCCCGCGTTGCGGATGCGCGCGGCCACGTCGCGAGCGTCAGCGGTGTGAATCTCGAGGTGCTCGGCGCCATAGGCGTCGGCGACGGCGACCGACTGATCGATGCCCGACGTCAGGATGATCGCGCTCTGGCGACCCGTGAGCGCCTCCTTGGTCCGCGCCAGGTGCGTCGTCGCGTCGACCAGAGCACCGAGCTCGCGCTCGACGGCATCGGCGAGGTCGACGGAGTCCGTGATGAGGACGGAGCCGGCCATGGGGTCGTGCTCGGCCTGGCTCAGCAGGTCGGCCGCGACAAAGCGCGGGGTTGCCGTGGAGTCGGCGATGACCGCGATCTCGGTGGGACCCGCCTCGGAGTCGATGCCCACGAGCCCGTTGACCGCACGCTTGGCCGCGGCCACGTACACGTTGCCTGGCCCGGTGATGACGTCCACCGGATCGCACAGATCGTCGACCCCGTGCGCGAGCATCGCGACCGCCTGGGCGCCACCCACCGCGTAGACCTCGGTCACGCCCAGGAGTGCGCACGCGGCGAGGATCGTGGGGTGTGGCAGCCCGCCGAATGCGCGCTGCGGGGGGCTCGTCACCGCGATCGAGGGAACCCCGGCCGCCTGCGCGGTGACCACGTTCATGACGACCGAGCTCGGGTAGACGGCGAGGCCGCCCGGCACGTACAGGCCCACGCGGCCCACGGGCACCCAGCGCTGGGACACGATCGCGCCGGGGGCGAGCTCGACGTCGACCGGCGGCGGCACGGTCGCGCGGTGGAAGCGACCCACCCGGTCGATCGCCTCCTCGAGCGCGTCACGCACCGCGGGGTCGAGGCCCTCGAGGGCGCGCGCGATCTCCTCCTCAGGGACGCGCAGATGTGCGGGCGCGACGCCGTCGAAGCGCTCCCCGAGTTCGCGGAGGGCCGCCTCGCCGCGCACCCGCACGTCCTCGATGATGGGCTCGACGACGGCAAGGGCGTCGCCCACGTTGATGTCGGCGCGGGGCACCACCGCGAGCAGCTCGCGCGCGGTGAGCTCCCGCTCACGCAGATCGATCCTGGTCAGCACGGAGACCACTCTAGTGCGGCGCGGTCGTGCGACCATGGCGTCATGGAGTGCGTCGAGTGGGAGGAACGGGCCCGCGCGCAGTCGCCCGCGGCGGCCGTGCGCGCGCGGCGCTCACGTCGCGTGCTGCTGGCGGCGGTCGCGGCCGCCGCGGTCATCGCCGCTGCGGTCCTGTCCGCGATGTAGCGCGCGGCGGGACTCACCCGTCAGCGGCCGGTCCGCGCAGCGTCAGCACCTCCGCGCCCTCCTCGGTGATGGCAATGGTGTGCTCGCTGTGAGCCGTGCGGCATCCGGTCGCGCTACGCAGGGTCCACCCGTCCGCGTCCGTCACGAGCATGGCGGTGTCCAGCATCGCCCACGGCTCCAGCGCGAGCAGCAAGCCGGGACGCAGGAGATAGCCGCGGCCGGGCCGCCCGGTGTTGGCGATGTGCGGATCCTGGTGCATCGTCGACCCGAGCCCGTGACCCCCGAACTCGGTGTTGATCGGGTAGCCGGAGCCGGCCAGCACCGCACCGATCGCGTGCGCGATGTCGCCCACCCGCGCGCCTGGCCGGGCCGCGGCGATTCCCGCGGCGAGCGCGCGCTCGGTCGCGTCGATGAGTGCCGCATCCTCCGCGGATCCCCGACCCCCCACGAGGAAGCTCACCGCGGAGTCCGCCACGATCCCGTCGAGAGAGACGGCGAGGTCGAGCGTGAGGAGGTCGCCCCCCCTGAGCACGACGGCGGACGGCCGACCATGCAGCACGGCGTCGTTCACGGAGGTGCAGATGGAGTGGCCGAAGGGCCCCCGCCCGAAGGACGGCGCGTAGTCGACGTAGCACGACTCCGCCCCCGCGGCCTCGATCATCTGCTTGGCCCACGCGTCGATGTCGAGCAGCGTGACTCCCGGCTCCACGCGCCGCCTCAGCGTCTCGAGGATGCGCGCGACGAGCGCGCCGGTCGCGCGCGCACGGTCGATCTCGCGAGGTGTGAGGATCTCGATCATGCGTCGCCCCTTCGGAGTCCAATAACTATCCCGGCCATAGTATCCCGGTATTAGTATTGGGTCATGGTGCGCCTTCCCCTCACCCCCGACGAGATCGAGCGCGGGCAGCGGCTGGGCTCGCTGTTGCGCACGGCACGGGGCGAACGGCCGATGCTGATGGTCGCCCTGGAGGCGCGGGTGTCGCCCGAGACGCTGCGCAAGATCGAGTCAGGACGGGTCGCGACCCCCGCCTTCCCCACCGTCGCGGCGATCGCGCAGGTGCTGGGGCTCTCGCTCGACGAGGTGTGGGCGCAGATCAACGGCGCGACCGGCGCGGAGGATCCCCGCGCGGGCGCCTCGTCACTTGTCGCGGGCTGAGGCGCGTCCGATCCACCCCAGGTGGGTGTGCTGGAAGTCGTCGTCGTGCTTGAGCCCATAGCCAAGCGCGCGGTCCACGCCCACGTGGAAGAGCCACGCTGCCGCCACGACGAGCACGGGCGTCTGCGAGCCGGGCGCGCCCCACGCCCCGATCGCGATGGCCCACCCCGCCAGCGCGGCCGGGCCCCAGTACGAGTGGACCAGGTTGTAGACGAACGCGCCCTCGCGCGGATCGCGCAGATAGCCGAGTGCGCTCAGGTCGAACGCCAAGAAGAGCGCGAGGGGCCACCACCACGCCCCGAGCGCGGCCGCCCCGATCAGCGCGAGCACGGCACATGCGGCGCCCTCGAGGCGCTGCCAGCGGACGGGGTTCATGCGAGCACCCTAGGCCGCGGCGACCGTCAGCGTCCCATGCGGCGCGCAGAGTTCGCGAAAGCGACAACCAGCGTCCCATAGCGCGCCGCCGCGGTGGGAGGGGTGACGATGGGGGCGCGGAGTGGGGGGTGCGGGGGCGGGGCCGCCCTACGCACCCGCGAGGCAGCTGGGACCCAGCGCGGCCTTGAGATCCCCGTACAGCGCCGACGAGCGCGACACGCGGAACTCGTCACCCAGGCGCATCACGAGCGGCTTGTCGGGGCCCGTGAGCACCATGCGCACCTCGATGGATCCCGGATGAGAGCGCAGGATCCCCTTGACCTGCTCGACCAGCGGCGGCGTCACGCGCGCCGCGGGCACCGTGATCGCCACGGGCGACGTGTCCTGCACGTTGAGGTTGGGGATCTTGACGTCGACCGCGGAGAACTGGAGTCCCCCGTCGCCGCGTTCGCGGCAGCGCACCTTGATCGCGAGCACCGCATCCTCGGCCAGGTCGCGCGCGAAGGTGTCGTAGACCTTGGCGAAGAACGACACCTCCGTCTCGCCCGTCATGTCCTCAAGGGTCACGATCGCGTAGGGGTTGCCCGACTTCGCAATGCGCCGATCGACGCGCGTCACGAGACCAGCGAGCACGATCTGTGAGCCCTCCGCGACGCCGTGCGCCGGGGTGGCGGACAGCACCTGGTGAGTCGCCTCGGAGCGAATCACGTGATCGAGTCCCGACAGCGGGTGGTCCGAGACGTAGAGGCCGAGCATGTCCCGCTCGAGGTTGAGCTTGGTCTTCTTGTCCCACTCATCGAGCGTGGGCACCTCGACGGTCACTCCCCCGCCCAGGTCCTCGACGTCGGCGAACAGGTCGAACTGTCCGGTGGCCTCCTGGCGCTTGACGCCGATCACGGAGTCGATCGCCTGCTCATGCACCGCGTTGAGCGAGCGGCGCGAGTAGCCCATCGAGTCGAAGGCACCCGCCTTGATGAGCGAGTCGATGGTGCGCTTGTTGCAGACCGTGGCGGGCACCTTGTCGAGGAAGTCGGCGAACGACGTGAAGGCACCCTTCTCGGTGCGCGCCTGCACGATCCCGGCGACCACGTTCGCGCCCACGTTGCGCACCGCGGTGAGCCCGAAGCGGATATCGGTGCCGACCGCGGAGAACGTGCCCTTGGACTCGTTGACGTCGGGCGGCAGCACTGTGATGCCCATGCGGCGACACTCGGCGAGGTAGAGCGCGGACTTGTCCTTGTCCGTGCCGACCGAGGTGAGGAGCGCCGCCATGAACTCGGTCGGATAGTGCGCCTTGAGATACGCGGTCCAGAAGGACAGCACGCCGTAGGCGGCGGTGTGGGCCTTGTTGAACGCGTAGTCGGCGAACGGGAGCAGCGTGTCCCACAGCGCCTTGATGGCCGCGTCGGAGTACCCGTTGGCCTTCATGCCGGCCTCGAAGGGCTCGAACTCCTTGTCGAGGATCTCCTTCTTCTTCTTGCCCATCGCGCGACGCAACAGGTCGGCCGCACCCAGCGTGTAGTTGGCGACGATCTGCGCGATGCGCTGCACCTGCTCCTGGTACACGATCAGGCCGTAGGTGATCCCCAGGACCTCCTTGAGCGGCTCGTCGAGCTCGGGGTGGATGGGCTCGATCGGCTGGCGCCCGTTCTTGCGCTCCGCGTAGTTGGTGTGCGAGTTCATGCCCATCGGGCCGGGGCGGTACAGCGCCAGAACGGCGGAGATGTCCTCGAACGTGTCGGGCTTCATCTGGCGGAGCAGCTGACGCATCGCGGTGCCGTCCAACTGGAACACGCCGAGCGTGTCGCCACGCCCCAGCAGCTCGAACGCGCCCTCGTCGGCGAGCGGGAGGTCCTCGAGGACCAGCGGCTCCTTGCCGTTGTCGACGATGTTCTCGAGCGCGTCGTCGAGGATCGTGAGGTTGCGCAGACCCAGGAAGTCCATCTTGACCAGCCCCAGCGTCTCGCACGTGGGGTAGTCGAACTGCGTGATGACGGCGCCGTCCTGCTCGCGGCGCATGATCGGGATGATGTCGATGAGCGGGTCGCTCGACATGATGACGCCCGCCGCGTGAACGCCCCACTGGCGCTTGAGTCCCTCGAGCCCCTGCGCGAGGTCAAAGACCTGCTGCGCGTCGGGGTCGGCCTCGAGCACCGCGCGGAAGTCCTGGCCCTCGTGATGGCGAGGGTGAGCCGGATCCGTGACGCCGATCAGCGGCATGTCCTTGCCCATGATCGCCTCGGGATAGGCCTTGGTGAGCTGCTCTCCCAGCGAATAGGGCTTGCCGAGCACGCGCGTCGAGTCCTTGAGCGCCTGCTTGGCCTTGATCGTGCCGTACGTGACGATCATCGACACGCGATCCTGGCCGTACTTGTCGGTCACGTACTGGATGACCTCGCCGCGCCTGCGCTCGTCGAAGTCCACATCGAAGTCGGGCTTGGACTCGCGCTCGGGGTTGAGGAAGCGCTCGAAGTAGAGCTGGTGCTCGAGGGGGTCGATGTCCGTGATCTTCATCGCGTACGCGGCCATCGATCCGGCGCCGGAACCACGCCCCGGCCCCACGCGGATGCCGTTGTCCTTCGCCCACTGGATGAAGTCGGCGACCACCAGGAAGTACCCGGGATAGCCCTTGTCCGCGATGACCTCGATCTCGAAGTTCGCGCGCTCCTGGACGTCCGACGGGATGTGCTCTCCGTAGCGCTCGTGCAGTCCCGCCTGCACCTCCTTGACGAACCACGAGTGCTCGTCCTCCCCGGGCGGGCACGCGAAGACCGGCATGTAGTCGGCCTTGGTGTTGAACTCGACCTCGCACTGCTCGGCGATCGCCAGCGTGTTGGTGAGCGCCTCGGGGTAGTCGCCCCACAGCCGCCACATCTCCTCGGCAGACTTCACGTAGTAGCCGTCACCGGAGAAGGCGAAGCGCTTGCCGCCCTGGTCGTACGTGGGTTCGCTCAGCGTCGAGCCCGACTGCACGCACAGCAGCGCCTCATGCGCCGTCGCGTCCTCCTTCTTGGTGTAGTGGAGGTCGTTGGTCGCGACCAGGGGCGCACCGATCGCCTTCGAGATCCGCAGCAGGTCCTCGAACACGCGCTTCTCGATGTCGAGGCCGTGATCCATGAGCTCGACGTAGTACGCGTCCTTGCCGAAGATGTCCTGGAACTCGGCCGCGGCCCGCAGCGCCTCGTCGTACTGCCCCAGCCGCAGTCGCGTCTGCACCTCTCCCGACGGGCAGCCCGTGGTCGCGATGATGCCCTTCGAGAAGCGCTGCAGCAGGTCGCGGTCCATGCGCGCCTTGTAGAAGTGCCCCTCGAGCGACGCATACGACGCGAGCCGGAACAGGTTGTGCATGCCCGCCGTGTCGCGCGCCCACATGGTCGCGTGGGTGTACGCGCCGCCCGCGCTGACGTCGTCGTTTTCCTGGCCGCGCTCGCCCCATCGCACGCGCGTGCGGTCGCCGCGCGCGGTTCCCGGCGTGAGGTAGGCCTCGAGGCCGATGATCGGCTTGATGCCCGACTGCTGGGCCTTCGACCAGAACTCGTACGCGCCGAAGAGATAGCCGTGGTCGGTGGTCGCCATGGCGGGCTGGCCGAGGCGCTCGGCCTCCTTGAACAGGTCGCCGATCTTCGCCGCACCGTCCAGCATCGAGTACTCGGTATGGACGTGAAGGTGGACGAACTCCTGGACGGGCATGGTGACGATTCTAGGAGCCGCCGCAGACATCGAGGGGACGATGCCCCGGCACGGTCGGCGATGCCCGTGGGACTTGGGAGAATGTCCGGGTGAGTGACGAGTCCCTGCCCGCGCGCGGCCCCCGCCGGGGTGTCGGCGGCGGCGCGGGCGCCGGCGCCGGAGGCGGCAACCGCCGCGCCGCCAACGGTCGCCGCGGGACCCAGCCCCGGCATCGTCCCCGCGTCAATCCCCGCGCGCTCGAGCGTGCCGCCGCGGCGCGCGCGGC
The DNA here is from genome assembly GCF_039545075.1 of Demequina sediminis. Taxonomy (NCBI): domain Bacteria; kingdom Bacillati; phylum Actinomycetota; class Actinomycetes; order Micrococcales; family Demequinaceae; genus Demequina; species Demequina sediminis. The sequence continues at coordinate 45,320 of NZ_BAABRR010000005.1, forward strand.
CGTCGAGTTGCCCCCACTCACCTATCCGCCCGAGCTGCCCGTCTCGGCGCGGCGCGAGGACATCGCCGCCGCGATTCGCGACCACCAGGTGGTCATCGTCGCGGGCGAGACCGGCTCGGGAAAGACCACGCAGATCCCCAAGATCTGTCTCGACCTGGGACGCGGTCGTGCCGGGCAGATCGGCCACACCCAGCCGCGCAGGATTGCCGCGCGCGCGGTCGCGGAGCGTGTCGCGGAGGAGATCGGCACGCCCCTGGGTGAGACGGTCGGCTTTCAGGTGCGCTTCACCGACACCTCGAGCGAAAGCACCCTCGTCAAGGTCATGACGGACGGCATCCTGCTCGCGCAGATTCAGCGCGACCCCGAGCTGCTGGCCTACGACACGCTCATCATCGACGAGGCGCACGAGCGCAGCCTCAACATCGACTTTCTGCTGGGCTACCTCACCAACCTGCTGCCGCGACGCCCCGACCTCAAGGTCATCATCACGTCAGCGACCATCGACTCGGAGCGCTTCGCCGCGCACTTCCGGCCGGGTGGCAGGGACGCGGGGGACGATGCCCCGCTCGCGCCGGTGGTCGAGGTCACCGGCCGCACCTACCCGGTCGAGGTCCGCTACCGCCCGCTCGAGGGCGAGGACAAGGGCGACGAGCGCGACCTCATGACGGGCATCGTCGACGCGTGCACCGAGCTCATGACCGAGGGGGACGGCGACATCCTCGTGTTCCTGTCGGGGGAACGCGAGATCCACGACGCCGCCGACGCCCTCGAGGCTCACCTGGGCGACCGCGCCCGCGACCCCCGCCACCCGCGGCGCGTCGAGATCCTGCCGCTGTTCTCACGACTGTCGGCGGCCGAGCAACACCGCGTCTTCGAGCGGCACACCGCGCGCAGGATCGTGCTCGCGACCAACGTCGCGGAGACCTCGCTCACCGTGCCGGGCATCCACTACGTGGTCGACCCCGGCACCGCGCGCGTGTCGCGCTACTCGAAGGCGACCAAGGTCCAGCGCCTCCCGATCGAACCCATCTCTCAGGCCAGCGCGCGCCAGCGCTCGGGCCGCGCGGGACGACTCGCGGACGGCATCGCGATCCGGCTGTACTCCGAGGACGACTTCGAGGCGCGGCCGGCCTTCACCGAGCCCGAGATCCTGAGGACGTCGCTCGCGAGCGTGCTGCTGCAGATGATCTCGGTTGGAGTCGCCTCGTCTCCCGACGAGGTGGCGCGGTTCCCGTTTGTCGAGCCGCCCGACACGCGCGCGATCCGCGACGGCGTGCAGCTGCTCACCGAGCTCGGGGCGATCGCGGTCCGCGAGGGCTCCGCCGGGCCCTCGACCACCGTACTCACCGAGACCGGACGCATGCTCGCGCGACTTCCCATGGATCCGCGCCAGGCACGCATGATCGTCGAGGGCTCGAGGCGCGGTGTCGCGCGCGAGGTCGCGGTCATCGCGGCCGCGCTGAGCATCCAGGACCCGCGCGAGCGCCCGACCGAGCGCCGCGACGAGGCCGACCTCCTCCACCGCCGCTTCGCGGATCCCGGTTCCGACCTGCTCGCGTACCTCAACCTGTGGGAGCACGTGCGCGAGCGCCAGCACGCGCTCTCGGGCAACCAGTTCCGCCGCATGTGCAAGGCAGAACACCTCAACTTCCTGCGCGTGCGGGAGTGGCAGGACCTGGTCCAACAGATCAGGGAGGCCGCCAAGGGGCTCGGCATCGAGATGCCGTATCGCGCACCCTCCCCCGTCGAGGACCCCGAGGGCTCCGGCGCGCTGCGCCATCTGTGGAACGAGGACGCGATCCACCGCAGCGTGCTCGCGGGCCTGCTGTCGCAGATCGGGGCGCAGGACGTCCTCCAGCTCAAGGCGTCGAGCTTCTCGCACCTCAAGGGCGAGGCGCGCGCCAAGGAGATGCGGCGCGCACGCAAGCGCGCCTCGAACGAGTTCATCGGCGCGCGCGGGATCCGCTTCGCGATCAACCCGGGTTCGCCGCTGTCGAAGAAGCCACCCGAGTTCGTGATGGCGGCCGAGCTGGTCGAGACCAGCAGGCTGTGGGCGCGCGACGTCGCGCGGATCGACCCCGCGTGGGCAGAGGAGCTCGCGGGCGACCTTGCCAAGCGCACCTATTCCGAGCCGCACTGGAGCACCAAGCGTGGCGCCGCGATGGCGACCGAGAAGGTGCTGCTGTACGGCGTGCCGATCGTCGCCGAGCGACCCGTGCTGTGGGCCAAGGTCAACCCCGAGGAGGCGCGCGACCTGTTCATCCGCCACGCGCTCGTCGGCGGCGAATGGACCACGCACCACCACTTCTGGCGCGACAACCAGCGCGTGCTCGAGGAGGCGGCCGAGATCGAGGCGCGTTCGCGCACGCGCGGCGTCATCGCCGACGACGAGACGCTGTTCGCGTTCTACGACGCCCGCCTCCCCTCAGGAATCGTGTCGGCGCGCCACTTCGACCGCTGGTGGAAGGACGCCAGGCGCGACACTCCGCAACTGCTGACGCTCACGCTCGAGGAACTGGTACCCGAGAGCGCGGCCGTCGACGCATCGGCCTTCCCCGACGCCTGGCCGCAGCTGGACCTCGAGCTGCCGCTCACCTACCAGTTCGAGCCCGGCACCGATGCCGACGGCGTGACGGTCCACATCCCGTTGGGGGTCCTGCCGCGCGTCGTTCCCGAGGGCTTCGACTGGCTGGTCCCCGGCCTGCTGCCCGAGCTCGTGCTCGCCACGATCCGCGCGCTGCCCAAGGCCGTCAGGCGGCTGCTCGTGCCGGCGCCGGACGCCGCGAGGGAGATCGTCGCGTGGCTCTCGGCACACACTCCCGCGTGGGCGGACGTGGTGCGGGCGGGCGACATGGCCGAGCCGTTCCGCGTCGCCTTCGCGCGCGCGGTGCGTGACCTGCGCGGCGTCGACATCCCCGCGGACGCGTGGGACGGGCTCGACGAGCGTCTGCCCGCACACCTGCGCATGTCCTTCCGCGCCGTCGAGGTGCAGGGCGGGCGCGAGCGCGTGCGCGGAGAGGAGCGCACGCTCGAGGCGCTGCAGCGCGCCCTCGCGCCACAGGCTCAGGATGCGGTGCGCACCGCGGTGCATCGCGCCGCCGAGGCCGCGTCGCGTCCGCGAGCGGGCGCCGATGCCCGAGCCGGGTCCCGCGCGCCGCTCGCCGCGCCGACTGCGCCGACCGCGCGGCCCACGAGTGCCGCGGTGGCCGAGGTCGACGCACTCGCCACGTGGCCCGACATGGACGTGCTGCCCACCGAGGTCGAGGGGACCGTGCACGGAGTGGTGGCCCGCGGCTACCCCGCACTGGTCGAGGAGCGCGCCGGAGGCGTGGCCCGCGCCGCACTCCGCGTGCTCGCGACGGCCACGGACGCGCGGGCGCTCCACGCCAGGGGCGTGCGCCGCCTGCTGCTCACCGAACTCGCGCTGCCCGTCAAGCGCGTCACGACGCGCTGGTCCCCCGCCGAGTCGCTCGCGCTGGGTGCGTCGCCCTACCGCACCACCGAGGCGCTCGTGGACGACCTCCAGCTCGCCGCCGTCGCGGTCCTCACGCCGGCCGCGGCGAGCGTGCGCGACCGCGCGGCGTACGAATCGCTTCGCGCCGACGTGCGCGCGCGCCTCGAGGACGAGGTGCTCGCGACCGCTCGCCTCGCCGCGGCGGCTCTCGCGGCAGCTCGCGACCTCGACTCGCGGGTGCGCGCCGCCACCTCGATGTCGCTGCTCGCGACCCTCCAGGACCTGCGCGAGCAGTCCGCCGCGCTTGTCGGCGAGGGCTTCATCGCCGCCACCCCGCCCGACCGCCTGCGACACCTGCCGCGCTACCTCGCGGCAGCGATGCGCCGCCTTGAGAAGGCCCAGGCCGATCCCTCGCGCGACGCGCAGCTCGCGTGGCAGGTGGGCCAGGCCGTCGAGGCCTACGAGGCGGTCAGGGACGCGCGCGCCGCCGGCCGCCCGGATCCCGAGGTCTCCGCGTCCCTCGAGGCGGTGCGCTGGATGATCGAGGAGCTCAGGGTGTCGCTGTTCGCCCAGCAGCTCGGCACCGACGGCCCCGTGAGCGAGCAGCGCGTGCGCAAGGCGCTCGCCGCACTCGGCTAGAGGCCGCGCAGCGTTTCGAGAGCGGCCGCGAGGTCCGCCGGGTAGGTCGACGTGACACGCACCTCGCCGCCCCGCGTGGGGTGCTCAAACGCGAGCTCCTGCGCGTGCAGCCACTGTCGCGACAGGCCCAGGCGCTTCGCGAGCGTCGGGTCGGCGCCGTACGTGAGGTCGCCCGCGAGCGGGTGCCGCATGGCCGCCATGTGCACGCGGATCTGGTGCGTGCGTCCCGTCTCGAGATGAACCTCGAGCAGCGAGGCGGACGGGAACATCTCGAGCACCTCGTAGTGCGTGACGGACGGCTTGCCGCCCTCGACCACCGCGAACTTCCAGTCCGAATTCGGGTGGCGGCCGATCGGCGCGTCGATCGTGCCCGCGGTCGGATCGAGGTGTCCCTGCGCGACCGCGTGGTAGATCTTCTCGACCGTGCGCTCCTTGAAGGCGGCCTTGAGCGCGCTGTACGCCGGGATGGTTCGCGCCACCACCATGAGACCCGAGGTGCCGACGTCGAGGCGGTGAACGATGCCCTGGCGCTCGGGCGGGCCGGCCTCGGCGAGGCGGTGGCCGGCGGAGGCGAGAGAGCCCACCACGGTGGGCCCTGTCCAGCCGGGCGACGGATGAGCCGCGACGCCGACCGGCTTGTCGACCACGACGACGTCCTCGTCCTCGTATGCGATCGTGAGGCCGCCGGGGATCGGCGGCTCCGGCGCCGCGGGACGCTCGTCGGGAAGGTCGACGGCGAGCACGCCGTCGCTGAGGCGATCCGAGCGGCCCACCGGGCGCCCGTCGAGCACGACCGCGCCCGCGTCGAGGAACTCCGCCGTCTTGGTCCTGGACATGCCCAACAGGCGCGCCAGGGCGGCGTCTGCGCGCTCCCCCACGAGGGCGTTGGGAACGGGCAGGTAGCGGGTGTCAGCCACGCTCACCCGCGCCGTTCTCGGCGGCGGTGACCTCGTCGCCCGACTCCGCCGGGGCATCGTCCCCCTCCGCGGGCCCGCCATCGAGCACGGGGAGCGAGAAGATCCCCGCGATCACGAGCGCCGCGGCGGCGCCCACGATCGCGATGTCGGCGACGTTCCCGACGAACTGATTGCCGTAGTTGATCATGTCGACCACGTGACCCTGGCCAAACGACGGGTCGCGGAAGAGCCGGTCGATGAGGTTGCCGACCGCACCTCCCAGCCCGATGCCGAAGACCACGGCCGCCCAGCTCCGCTGCGCGCGCCTGCCATAGAACACGATCCCGGCCGTGACGAGCAGCGCGACCACGGTCAGCACCCACGTGAACTCGCTGCCGAGACTGAAGGCAGCGCCGGAGTTGAACACCAGCTGGATCGACAGCAGGTCACCCAGCAGCGGGTGCTGCTCGTACGGCTCGAGGGCCGAGAGGGCCCACTGCTTGGTGGCCTGATCGAGGAGGACGACGCCCGCGGCGGCGAGCCAGAACGCCGGCCTCCAGGTCAACGACGCTCCTCGCGCTGCTTGCAGGCGACGCACAGGCTCGCACGCGGGAACGCCATGAGGCGCGCGCGTCCGATCCCCTGGCCGCATGACTGGCATTCGCCGTACGTGCCGGCGGTGATGCGGCGCAGCGCATCGACACTCTGCTCGAGCATGTCGCGGGTGTTGTTGACGATCGACATCTCCTGCTCGCGCTCGAGAGCGGTCGAGCCGGCGTCGGCCTGGTCGTCGCCCGCACCCTCGGAGGTGTGGAGCAGGTCATCGAGCTCGTGCTCGGTGACGCCCAGCTCGGTCACGAGCCGCTCGACGTCGGAGTTGAGAAGCTCGACGATCTGCCGGAGGTCCGCGATCTTCCAGGCCTCGTCGCCCTCGCGCACGGGAAGCTTCTTCGCGTCCGCCGGCTTCAGCTCGGCGGGGTCGACCACCACGATGGTCACATCGGTGCTGCTCATGACTGTCCTCGTCTCTGCCTGGTGAAAGGAGGGTAGTCCCGTTCCGGCGACATAGCAAAGCGCCGCGCCCATCGGCGCGGCGCCCTGCTGGTGGTCGGGATCAGGCGCGCTGGTCGCCCTCGTCCTCCGCGGGCTTGGCCCAGGGATTCTGCGGCGCATACGGCGTGCCGAACTGCGTCGATTGCGGCTGGTAGGCGGGCTCCGCGAGGGTCGGCGTCACGCCCGTGACCGGGGCGAACGGCGCAGCGGGGGCCTGCTGCTCGGGCTCGGCGTCCTCCTGTGCCGCGTCCTCCGTCTCGTCGTGAGACCCGTCGTGAGACTCGTCGTGAGACTCGTCGTCGGACGCGTCGCTCGCCTGCGGCGCGGCACCCCACACGGGCGCCTGGTCCTCGTGCTCGGTGGCGGCCTGCGGCTCGGAGTCGTCCTCGGACACGGCCTCGTGCGCCTGAGCACCCCACACGGGCGCGGCGGCCTCGGGCTCCGGCGTCTCGGCCGAGTCGGAGCCGTCGAGCAGCTCCTCGCCCACGAACGTCGCGACGGGCGCGGGAGCGGTGCCCTCGGCGTGGTCGAGGTCGCCGAGCAGGTTCGACAGGTACGACTTCAGCCGCGCGCGGTAGTCACGCTCGAAGCGGCGGAGGTCATCGATCTTGGTCTCGAGCAGCGAGCGCTCGGACGAGAGCTGATCCATGCGCGCCTTCGCGTCCTGCTCGGCACGCTCGACGATCGACTCGGCCTTCGCCTTGCCCTCCTCGACCAGGCGCTCCTTCTCGGCCTCGCCCGCCTCGACGTACTCGTCGTGGAGCTTCTGCGCCATCGCGAGCATGCCGGTGGGTGTCGGCGGGTTGGGGTCGGTCGCGGCCTGCAGCAGCCCCGTGTCGGGCGACGCCTCCGTGGCCGGGGCCGGTGCGCCGCCGCCCTCCTGGAGCCGCGCCGCGAGCTCGTCGCGCTCGGCGGTCAGCTGCGAGATGGTCGCCGCGACCTCATCGAGGAAGTCGTCGACCTCGTCCTGGTCGAATCCCTCGCGGTACTTGGTCTTGGAGAAGGCCTTGTTGAGCACGTCCTCGGCGGTGAGCATTGACATGTCGACTTGCACCTCGCGTCTGCGTCAGGGCCGGTTGTTCGGCCATACGGATAATTTGTCACTCTACCGACTCACTTATCGGCACGCACTTGAGCGGCCGTGAGCCGGTCTCGTCAGCGGAACGCGTTCAGCGCGACCGACAGGAGCTGCACTCCCAGGAAGACGATGATGAAGGCGAGATCGATGCGCACCTGGCCGAGCGACAACGGCGGTACGACGCGGCGCACCGCCTTGATCGGCGGATCGGTGACGGTGAAGACGCCCTCGACGGCCACGAGACCGGCGCCTGTCGGGCGCCAGTCACGCGAAAACGCCATGACCAGGCTGATCACGACGCGCGCCAGCAAGGCGAGCATGAAGAGGAAGAGGAGGAACTGCAGCGCTCCAATGATGAATGGCACCAGGAGAGCCTAACCTGCCCCTCAGGCCTGGTTGTAGAACGCCTGGTCGTGCTGAGGCTCGTCGTCGATTCCGATCTCGACGTGCGCGGGCGACAGCAGGAACACCGACGTCGTCACGCGCTCGATCGAGCCGTGCAGGCCGAAGGACAGCCCGGCGGAGAAGTCGACGAGGCGCTTGGCGTCGGCATCGGTCATCTCGGTGAGGTTCATGATGACGGGCACGCCCTGGCGGAACGCCTCGCCGATCAGTCGCGCGTCGTTGTAGCTGCGCGGCTTGATGGTCTGGATGCGGCGGAGGTCCGCCGCGGGTGCGGTCGCCGGCGCCGCCTCGCGCGGTGCGCGGGCGTGACGGGAGGCGCTCGCCTTAGTGGCGCTCGCCTGCTTGACCTCGGAGACGTCGTGCAGGTTCGTCACGGGCGCGAGCTCGGGCTCGGCGTACTCGTACTCCTCCTGCTCGTTGACGTCGAAGCCGAGGTACTGGATCGCCTTGCGCAGTGCGCTCATTCTGACCCCCTGGGTGTGATGCGATTGATCGTCTTCACGTTAGGGCCGTCCCCGCGGCCGGTCAGGGACCGACACGCCGCACACCACCACCCCGGCCTGGCGACCGGTCACCCCGTCGCGGCGGTGCGAGAACAGGCGGGGATCCTCGGCGGTACAGGACCGATGCCTGAGCACGGTCGAGAAGCCCAACTCGCCCAGTCGGACCTCCGCCGCGCGCGCGAGGTCGAGCGCCGGCGAGCCCGTGCGGGTGACGGCGCGGGCGGCGGGATGGCGCGCCGCTACCTCCTCGCGCATCGGGGCGGGAACCTCGTAGCAGCGCCCGCAGATGCCGGGGCCGATGCTCGCGGAGAAGTCGCCGCGCGCGCGAGGGCCTCGCAGGTCGAGCAGCGCCGCCACCGCCGCGTCGATCGCGCCGCGGCGCAGTCCCTCGCGCCCGGCGTGGACCGCGGCGACGGCGCCCGACGCGGTGTCGTGGAGGAGGATCGGCAGGCAATCCGCCGCGATCGCGGCGAGAGCGACACCGGGAACGCACGTCACGAGGATGTCGCCGGGCCCCGGCTCCTCGCCGGGCGACGTGACCTCGACCACGCCGATCCCGTGGACCGCGGTCAAGAAGGACACGGGAGCGCCCGCGGCGGCGGAGACGGTCGCGCGATTGAGCGCGACCGCCTCCTGCGCGTCGCCCACATGAGTGGCGACGTTGAGCGACGCGTACGGAGCCACCGACACCCCTCCCTCACGGGTGGTGAAGAAGGCGCGAACGGGAAGCCCGGCGTCGAGCACCCCGTGTTACCGCAGGAACTCGGGAACGTCGAGGGTGTCGGCCCCCTCGCGCGGCGCGGGCCTCGTAGGGATCGCGTCCGTGGCGGGCGCGGGCTCGGTCGCGTAGGGGCTCGCGGGCAGCACGTCGGTCTCGACGGGTGCGTCCACGGGCTCGAGCTCCTCCGCCTTGGGTGCGGGTGCGGACTCGATCGTGCCCAGTGCGCCCGCGTGCGTGCGGTGCGTGGGGGCGCCGCCGTCGAAGCCTGCCGCGATGACGGTGATGCGCAGCTCGTCGCCCAGCGAGTCGTCGATTACCGTTCCGAAGATGATGTTCGCCTCGGGGTGAGCCGCCTCGCGCACCAGGCGCGCGGCCGTCTCGACCTCCTTGATGCCCAGGTTCGAGCCACCGGAGATCGACAGCAGCACGCCGTGCGCGCCCTCGATCGAGGCCTCGAGCAGCGGGGACGCGATCGCGCCCTCGGCCGCCTCGAGCGCGCGGGACTCGCCGCGTGCGCTGGCCACGCCCATGAGCGCGGTACCCGCGCCCTGCATGACGGACTTGACGTCGTTGAAGTCGACGTTGATGAGGCCCGGCGTCGTGATGAGGTCGGTGATGCCCTGCACGCCGCCCTGGAGCACCTGGTCTGCGGCCGCGAAGGCCCCGAGCACGCTCAGTTGAGCGTCCGAGATGTCGAGCAGGCGGTCGTTGGGGATGACGATCAGGGTGTCGACCTCGTCGCGCAGGTTGGCGATTCCCGACTCGGCCTGGTCGGCGCGGCGACGGCCCTCGAAGCCGAACGGGCGCGTCACCACTCCCACCGTGAGCGCGCCGATCGCGCGCGCGATGCGCGCCACGACGGGCGCGCCGCCCGTGCCGGTGCCGCCTCCCTCACCCGCGGTGACGAAGACCATGTCGGCACCGCGCAGCGCCTCCGCGATCTCGTCCTCGTGGTCCTCGGCCGCCTTGCGGCCCACCTCGGGGTCGGCTCCCGCGCCGAGGCCGCGCGTCAGCTCGCGGCCGATGTCGAGCTTCACGTCCGCATCGGACATGAGCAGCGCCTGGGCGTCGGTGTTGATCGCGATGAATTCGGCGCCCTTGAGGCCGACGTCGATCATGCGGTTCACGGCGTTCACGCCGCCGCCGCCCACGCCGACGACCTTGATGTGCGTGATGTAGTTCTGCGGTGCGGCCATGTGCCAGTCCCTTTCAACCTTAACCCTCAAGTTGAGGGTTATAGTTATGTCAAGTCGTTCACTGTCGAAGGTACGGGCAGGGGTCGCTCATGACGGCCCGACACGCGCGGCGCGGCGCGAATTATCGGCGCACGCGCAACCGCAGCGGGGAGTCTGCTACTTCTTGGTGGTCGGCAGCGTCGGGGCCGAGACGTCGATGACGGACGCGTCGCGCGCCTGGCCCGAGTCGAGCAGCACCTGCAGGACGCCGGCCTTGAGCGCGGAGTCCTCGGCGCTGCCCCACTCGACGCGTGGTCCGTCGCGCAGTTCGAAGGTCACCGTGTCCTCGGTGGACGCGCTGACGTCGCTCACGCGCTCGCGCAGCGCGACGGGCAGTTGGTTCACCACCCCCAGGACGGACTCGAGCACGCGCACGTGGTCCTCCCCCACCGGCACGGTGACCACCGGCAGCGACTCCTGCGCCTCGCCCGCGCGGCCCACGCGCGTGGCCTCGGCGTCGACCAGCCAGAACCCACCCTCGCCGTCCGGTACCGCCGCGACGGGCTCGCGCGACGTGAGCTCGACCAGCAGCCCGCGCGGCCACACGCGCTCGATGGTCGCGTCGCGCACGCCTGGCACCTCCCTCAGCGCGTCGGCGAGGCGCGACGTCGCGAGCGTCGCGAGCGAGGTGCCCTCGTACTCCGCGATCACCGCATCGACGTCGGCGGGGTCGACCACGGTGCCAAAGCCGGACACCTCGGCCTGCTCGGGATCGAGCGCGAGGACGGGCGAGGCCACCACGATCCACACCAGCAGCGCCGAGAGCGCCACATACCCGGCACGTCGCGCCCACACGATCGCGGACAGGCGGCGCTGCGCCGCCGCCTGCTCTTTGAGGCGCGTCTGGAGGCGCAGCGTGACGTTGCCCAGCTGCTCGGCCGCGGCACCCGCCCCACGAGCCGTGCCCCGCCTCATCGCGCCCATGAATCGCGAGCCCTCGGTGGCGTTCACGTCTGCGGTCGCGCGTGCGCGCGGACGCCGCGCGGTCGAGACCTGCCAGGCCGCGGCCGGGTCCCGAGGCTCATCCGAGGCGGGGGTGGCGCGCGCGGGAGCGTCCTGCGGACGCTCTCCCGTGACCGCGGTGCCCGAGCGAGGCCGCTCCGGCACCGCCGGAGCGGGGCGCGCCGGCATGGCCGGCCTCGCGGGCACAGCCGGCCGTGGAGGCATCGCCGGGCGCGGCGGCCTGCGCGCCTCAGCCATCCGAGTCCTCGGCGGGCGTGGCGGCGGCCTCGCGGGTCGCGAGGCGCTGAAGGATCCAGTCGGCCGCGAGCGTCACGGTCCCCGAGCCCACGGTGAACACCGTGTCGCCCGGGCGCGCCAGGTCGGCTGCGAGCCGCGCGGCCTCCTCGAGGTCGTCCGCGAGCACCAGGGACGATCCCTCCGGCATGGTCGCGTGCGCCGCGATGGACGCGGACGTCACTCCCTCGATGGGGTCCTCCCGATCGCCGTGGACAGGCGCGAGGACCACGGCGGTGTCGGCGACCGACAGCGCGCGACCGAAACCCTCCGCGTGCATCTGCGTGCGAGTGAACAACGCGGGCTGGAACAGCACGACCATGCGTCCCACTCCCCCGTCGCGCGCCGCGCGCAACAGCGCAGCGACCTCGGTGGGATGGTGCGCGTAGTCGTCGATCACCCGCACCCCCGCCGCCTCGCCCCGCAGCTGGTACCTGCGCCCGGTGCCGGCAAAAGAGGCGAAGGATGCGGCCGCCGCCGCGGGATCCGCACCCATCTCGATCGCGGCGAGCCACGCGGCCGTCGCGTTGAGGCGGTTGTGGTGGCCGGGCGACGAGACCATGAGGGGGACCTCGCGTCCCGCGTGAGTCACGGTGGTGCCCCCCACGAGCGCGTCGGCCTCCAGCCCGGACGATGCCGTGGCATAGGTGAGCACGCGCGTTCCCGCCGCGCGGGCACGGTCCGCGAGTCCGCGCACGACGGGATCGTCGACGCACGCGACCACGGTGCGAGACTGCGCGGCGAAGTCGCCGAACGCGCGATGCAGGTTCTCGACCGTGCCGTGATGGTCGAGGTGGTCGGGCTCGATGTTGAGCAGGATCGCGACCTCGGGCGAGTAGCGCAGGAACGAGCCGTCCGACTCGTCGGCCTCGAGCACTGCGATGCCGGCCGAGCCCGCGTAGCCCCCCGCGACGGCACCCTCGATGCCGAACACGCGGGCACCCACCGCGAAGCCAGCGTCGATGCCGCTCGCGTGCAGGGCGTGAGCGACCATCGCCGAGGTGGTGGTCTTGCCGTGCGATCCGGCAACCGCGACGAGCCGCTGCCCCTCGAGGGCCACCACGAGGGCCTCCGAGCGGTGCCACACGGGGATGCCGAGCTCACGCGCGCGCGCCAACTCGACGTTGGTCTCGCGCACCGCGGTGGACACCACGACCGCGGTGGCGCCGTCGACCAGGCTCGCGTCGTGGCCGATCCGCACGTCCATGCCTGCGTCGCGCAGCGCGAGGAAGTACGCGCTCTCGCGCAGGTCGGTGCCGGTGACGGTGTAGCCGCGCGCGGCGATGAGGCGCGCGACGGCGGACATGCCCGAGCCGCCGACCGCGATGAAGTGAATGCGATCGGTCATGCCGCCGCCTCCGCAAGGGCCGCCTCGATGAGATCCGCGAGGCGGGCCGCGCCGTCCGCGATGCCGATCCCGCTGGCCGCGGTCCGCATCGCGCCTGCCGTGTCGGGGTCGAGCAGCATGGACTCGACCTGCAACGTGAGGATCGCGGGAGTGAGGTCCGCGTCCCGCACGAGCGCGGCGGCGCCCGCCTCGACCGCGGCGGCGGCGTTGAGGGCCTGCTCGCCGTTGCCGTGCGGCAAGGGCACATACAGCGCGGGCAGCCCCAGCGCGCCGATCTCGCACACGGTCGCGGCGCCCGACCTGCAGGCGACCGCCCCCGCGGCGGAGAAGGCCTCCGCCATGTCGTGCGCGTACTCCGCCACGGCGTACATCCCCCGATCCGCGGTCGGCAGCGCCGCGCGTGCGCGGTACGCCTCCTCGGTCTTGCCCCTGCCCGTGAGGTGGATGATGTGCACGCCGTGTCCGACGAGCGTGCCCACCGCCTCGGCGAGCGCGGCGTTGAGGCTCGCCGCCCCGAGCGAACCGCCGAAGGCGAGCAGCACCGGGGCATCCGGCGACCAGCCGCGCGCCTCGCGTGCCGCCGCCGCGGCGGCGGCACGGGACGTGGGGTCGGCGAGCGTGCGCGAGAGGTCCTCGATCTCGCGGCGCAGCGGCAGGCCGGTCACGACCGCGCCGCGCAGCGGGGTGCCGGGGAAGGTCACCGCGACGTGCGACGTGAGCCGCGCGCCGAGCTTGTTGGCGATGCCCGGCTTCGCGTTCGCCTCGTGCACGATGATCGGCAGGCCGCGTCGACGCGCGGCGACGTAGACCGGCGTCGAGACATATCCGCCGAAGCCGACCACGGCATCGGCCCTCACCCGATCGATCGCGGCCTCGGCGTCACGGATCGCGCGACGCAGCCGCGCGGGGAAGCGCAGCGCGGCGACGTCGGGGCGGCGCGGAAACGGAACCTTGTCGATCTCGATGAGGTCGAGTCCCGCGCGCGGGACGAGGTCGGCCTCCAGTCCGTCGGCGGTGCCGACCGCCGCGACCGTGTGGCCGCGTGCGACGAGGGCCGATGCGCACGCGAGGAGCGGGTTGACGTGTCCGGCGGTGCCGCCACCGGCGAGCAGCAGGCTAGCCACGGCGGCGTCCTCGCGACAGGACCGCGAGCGAGCGCCGCACCACCGAGGGGCGGGCAGCGAAGGCCTCGGCGGCGCCGGGCTCGTGGCGGGCGTAGGACATGAGGACGCCGACGGCGACGAGCGACATGATGAGCGACGAACCTCCGGAGGAGACGAGGGGAAGCGGCACGCCGGTCACGGGCGCGAGCTCGAGGACCACCGCGATGTTGATGGTCGCCTGGCCGACGATCCATGCGCCGATCGCGGCGCCCGAGATCTGCACGAAGCGATCCGTGGAGCGCGTGACGATGCGCGTGACGGCGATGAGGATCATCGCGAAGGCGGCCAGCACGAGCAGCGTGCCGATCAGCCCGAACTCCTCGCCGATGATCGCGAAGATGTAGTCGTTGTCGGAGGCGGGCAGCCAGCCCCACTTCTCGCGGCTCATGCCGGGGCCGAGGCCCCACAGGCCGCCCGACGCGAGCGCCCACGTGCCGTGCGTCGACTGCCAGCAGGCCTGGATGTCCTCGCACGACCCGCTCGCCCACTGCATGATGCGGGCGATGCGGGTCTCTCCCGAGTTCAGCAGGACCAGGATGCCGACCCCGGCGAACGCGCCGAAGAGACCGAAGAACCGGGCCGGCACCCCCGCGACCCAGAACGCGACCGCGACGAGCAGCAGCATCACCATCGCGGTGCCCATGTCGCGTCCCGCGAGCACGAGCCCCAGCACGCCCAGCGCGACGATCCCGCCGGGCACCATCACGTACTTGAGGTTGGTGAGCCGGTGCCGGAACATGGACAGCACCACGCCGAGGTAGAGCGCGAGGCCCAGCTTGGCGACCTCGGACGGCTGCAGGCTGAATCCCGCGATGCGGATCCACGCGCGGTTGCCTCCCGACGAGAAGCCGGTGGCGAGCACGAGGATCAACAAACCGATCGAGCCGAACAGGGCGAAGGGCGCGACCCGCTTCCAGAACGTGGGCGACACCCGCGAGCCGACCGCGAGGCCAGCGAGGCCGATCACGAGCGCGATGACCTGCGTGATGAAGTGCGAGTAGGCGTTGCCGGAATCCGTCCGGATCGACGTCACCGATGAGCTCGAGAGGACCACCGCGAGGCCCAGCAGGACCAGGATCGTGGTGCCGGCCACCAGCAGGTAGGAGGTCGCCATCGGGGAACGCCAGGCCGTGACGCTGGTCTCGGGCCGTGCCGCCGTCGCCGTCATGTCACCCCCTAGCGGTCCAATGCCTCCACCGCCCTGGTGAACGCCTCTCCTCGGTCCGCGTAGCTGCGGAACTGATCCATCGATGCGCACGCGGGTGACAGGAGCACCGTGTCTCCCGGCTCCGCGAGCCCCCCGGCGGCCTCGACCGCCCGTTGCATCACATCCTCCCCCGGCGCGATGGACACCACGGGTATCTCGGGCGCGTGTCTCGCGAGCGCATCGGCGAGCGGCGCCTGGTCGACCCCGATCAGCACCGCCGCGCGCACGCGCGGACCGATCGCGGACACGAGCGAGGAGAACTCCTGCCCCTTCGCGAGTCCTCCCGCGATCCACACCACCGAGCGTGGAGCGCGACCGCCGAAGGCCGCCTCGACGGCATGCGCGTTGGTCGCCTTCGAGTCGTCGACGTACGCGACGCCGTCGACGTCACGCACCCATGCGGTGCGGTGGGCATCGAGCCGGAATCCGCGGAGCCCGTCGCGCACGGCCTCGGGCGCCACGCCCACCGCGCGGCACAGCGCCGCGGCGGCGAGCGCATTGAGGGCAAGGTAGGGCGGCACGTCCCCCGCCACGAGGTGGTCGAGGTCCTCGACGTGGGCGAGTTCGATCGCCTCGTGGTGGCGCGAATCGAGGAACGCCCTGTCGCACATCACGCCATCGACGATCCCGAGCTGCGACACCGCGGGCGCTCCGAGCGTCACACCGATCGCGCGGGCGCCGTCGATCACGTCGGCCTCCTCGACCATCGACTCAACCAGGCGATCGGCCGCGGGATACACACACGCGACGCGCACGTGCTGATAGACCTTCGCCTTGTCGGCGCGATAGGCCTCGAGGCTGCCGTGCCAGTCGGTGTGGTCGTCGTCGGCGTTGAGGCAGACGGCCGCGTGCGGCGAGATGGTGTGCGCGAAGTGCAGCTGGAGGCTCGCGATCTCGACGGCGACCAGGTCGCACTCCTCGCGCGCCGCGTGAATGACGGGAATCCCCATGTTGCCGCACACGCGCACGTCGAGCCCGCCTGCCGCGGCGATCGCCCCGACCATCTGGGTCGTGGTGGTCTTGCCGTTGGTGCCCGTCACCATGACCCAGGGGATGCCCGGTCGGCGCACACGCCACGCGAACTCCATCTCGGACCAGATCTCGAGACCGGCGGCCTCGCATGCACGCACCGCCTCGGAGTGCGGCGCGAAGCCGGGAGAGGCCATCACGAGGTCGAAGGCCTCGAGCTCGAGCTCGCTCACGTCCAGGTGGTCGGCCGAACCGTTGGCGTCCACGGTCACCGCCGTGCCACCCAGCTCGCGCGTGACCTCGGCCGCGGCGGTGCCTGCGATCCCTGTCCCGAGCACCAGGACCCGCTTGCCCGCGAGCGTCACAGGGAGGCCACCCACTCCGCGTAGAACAGCCCCACGCCGAGACCGGTGAACATCGCGGCGATGATCCAGAAGCGCGTGACGATCGTGACCTCGCCCCACCCCATGAGCTCGAAGTGATGATGCAGTGGCGCCATCTTGAACAGGCGTTTACCGCCCGAGATCTTGAACCACCCGATCTGCAACACGGAGCTCGCGACGACGAGCACGAACAGCCCACCGACCACGACGCCGAGCACCTCGGTGCGCGACAGGATGGTCATGCCCGCGATCGCGCCGCCGAGCGCGAGCGAACCGGTGTCGCCCATGAAGATGCGCGCAGGCGACGCGTTCCACCACAGGAAGCCCAGGCTCGCGCCCGCGATCGCCGCCGCGAGGATCGACAGGTCCCACGGGTCGCGCACCTCGTAGCAGAGCGAGCCAGCCCCCGGCACTCCGCAGCGCTGGTTCACCTGCCAGATGAGGATCAGCACATACGCGCCAAAGAAGATCACCGCGGTTCCCGAGGCAAGACCATCGAGTCCGTCGGTGAGGTTGACCGCGTTTGACCACGCGGTGATGAGAAAGTTCGACCAGATGACGAAGAGGATGAGCGCGATCGTGGGGCCCCAGATCGCGAGATCCAGCTGAGTGTCGCGCAGGAACGAGATCGCGGTCGAGGCCGGCGTGACTCCCCTGGCATCCTCGAACTGCAGCGCGAGGATGCCGAACGAGACACCCACGATCCCCTGGCCCAGGAACTTCCAGCGCGCGCTCAGTCCCAGCGAGCGCTCGCGCGAGATCTTGATCGCGTCGTCGAGGAATCCCACGACGCCCAGTCCCACCATGAGGTAGACCACCAGCAGGGACGATGCGCTGGGCGCGCGTCCCACGATGAGGTTGCCTCCCAGCCAGCCCACCACCGCGGCGACGATGATGATCACGCCGCCCATGGTCGGGGTACCGCGCTTGACGTGGTGGCTCGCGGGGCCGTCTTGACGGATGAACTGGCCGAACTGGCGCCGCGTCAGATAGCGGATGAAGAGCGGCGTCGCGAGCAGCGACAGGAGGACTCCGAGGCCTCCCGCGAACACGACGCCCTTCATGCGGTTCCTCCCACGAGCTGATCGGCGAGCTCCCACAGGCCGGAGCCGTGCGAGGCCTTGACGAGCACGGTGTCCCCCGGCCGCAGCATGCGATCGAGGAGCTCTCGCGCCTCGCCGATTGTAGCGACGAAGGCCGCCTCGTCACCCCACGAACCCTCCCTCACGGCCGCCACATACGCGGGCCGCGCGCCGTCTCCCACGATGATCGTGTGGTCGATGCGCAGGCGCACGACGTCCGTGCCGATCTCCGAGTGGATGGTCGCCGAGGCGTCTCCCAGCTCGCGGATCTCGCCCAGCACGGCGACAGTGCGGCCGCCGTCGGCGACGAGCTTGAGGGCGCGCAGGGCGGCCCTCACGGATTCGATCGACGCGTTGTACGCGTCGTCGATGATCGTGACGCCGTCGGCGCGCTCCGTGAGCGCCATGCGGTGTGCGGACAGCGGTCGCGCCGCCGCGATCGCCTCCCACGCCGCGGCACCGTCGACTCCACACTCGACGGCCACCGCGAAGGCGGCCAGAGCGTTGGTGACGTGGTGCTCGCCCACGAGCGTGAGGGTGCGCCGCGGGAGGTCGCCGATCGCGAACGAGGCACGGCCACGCTCGGTCGTGAGCCCGACGGCGCGGTGGTCGCCGGTCGACACGCCAAAGGTCACCACGCGCTCGGCCAGTCTCGCCATCCCGGCGACCCTGGCATCGTCCGCGTTGAGGACCGCGACGCCGCCGGGCACGAGCCCGCGCACGATCTCGCTCTTGGCCACCGCGACGTCGTCGGGCGAGGCGTACTCGCCCATGTGGGCGGTGCCCACGGTGAGCGCCACCGCGACGTCGAGAGGGGCGATCGAGGTGAGGTACGCGATGTGGCCGAGACCGCTCGCCCCCATCTCGAGCACGAGGTGGCGGGTCGAGGAGTCGGCACGCAGGACCGTGAGCGGCAGGCCGATCTCGTTGTTGAATGAGCCGACCGGCGCGACCACGTCGGGCAACACCTGTGCCAGCAGGTCCTTCGTCGTGGTCTTGCCATTCGAGCCGGTGATCCCGATGACGGTGAGGTCGCCCTCGGTCCGCAGCAGCGCCAGATACGCCCGCGCGAGTGCGCCGAGCGCCGCCGTGACGTCGCCGACGAGCACGTGGGGGCCGTCGACGGGGCGCGACACGAGGCACAACGAGGCCCCGTTGGCGAGCGCCTGCGGCACGAAGTCGTGGCCGTCGGACCGCTCCCCCACGAAGGCGGCGTACAGCCAGCCTGGACGCACGTCGCGCGAGTCCTTGTCGACGCCCTCGACCAAGGTGTCCACGTCGGCGGCGAGCGTCCCGCCCGCCGCATTCGCGACCCATTGAGCCGTGACCGGCCTCACGCGCCGCGCTCCTCGTGGACGGCGGCGAGGGCCTCGAGGAACGCGCCAGCGTCCGTGTAGGGATAGTGCACGCCGTCGATCTCCTGAGTGGTCTCGTGCCCCTTGCCGGTGGCGATGATGGTGTCGAGCGGACCCGCCATCCGCACCGCGGCCTCGACGGCAGCGGAGCGGGGGCTGATCTCGAACACGTCCGTGCGGCCCTCGCGCGTCGCGTCGACGCCCTCGAGGATGCGCGCGCGGATGTGCTCGGGCGGCTCGGTGCGCGGGTTCTCGTCCGTGACGATCACGACGTCGGCATGCGTCGCCGCCGCGCTGCCCAGACCCGGCCGCTTGGAGTCATCCCGGAGCCCGTCGCAGCCGAACACGATGATGATCCTGCCCGGGGTGACCAGGCGCATCGCGTCGAGCACGCTCGCGATGCCGTCGGGCGTATGCGCGTAGTCCACGACCGTCATGGGAGTGGACTCGTCGCGCGCCGTCACGACCTCGGTGCGTCCCGGCACGGGCCGGGCCGATGCCACGCCAGCGATCGCGTCGGCGAGCGGCACCCCCGTGGCGTGGGCCGCCACGATCGCGCCCGCGGCGTTGGAGACGTTGATGAGGCCGGGCAGGCGCACCTCGGCGTCGTGGCGCGAGCCGTCCGGCGCCACGAGCACGAACGTCATCCCGCCGCGGTCCGCGGGTCGCGCGTCGACTGCGGCCCAGTCCGCGCGCGGAGACCCGGGACGGGTCGCGACCGTCTCCACCGGCACCGTGGACTCCCCCACGAGCCGCTGGCCCCACTCGTCGTCGACGAGCACCACCGCGCGATCCGCGAACTCCGGCGTGAAGATGCGCGCCTTCTCCTCGAAGTACTCCTCCATGGTGTGGTGGAAGTCGAGGTGTTCATACGACAGGTTCGTGAACAGCACGGTGCGGAAGCGCGTTCCGGTCACGCGGTCGAGCGCGATCGCCTGCGAGGACGCCTCGGCCACCGCGGCCGTCACGCCCTCTTCCCTCATGCGCGCGAGGAGGCCCTGCAGCATCGGCGCCTCCGTCGTGGTGCGCGATGCCGGGGTGGCGCTGTCGCCGATCCTCATCTCGACCGTTCCCAGCAGGCCCACCGACGCGTGGGTGGTCCGCAGCGCGCCCTCGACCAGGAAGGACGTGGTGGTCTTGCCATTGGTGCCCGTGATGCCGATCAGCGCGACGTCGCGAGAGGGATCTCCGTAGATCTCCGCTGCCGCCAGCGCGGCGGTGCGCCGCGGGTGCGTCGCGACCAGCACGGGCAACCCGGTCGCGCGCGCCTCGGCGGCGCCCGCACGGTCCGTGAGGATCGCGGCCGCACCGCGCTGCGCGGCCTGGGCCGCGAAGCGGGCGCCGTGCGCGTTCTCGCCCGGCAGCGCGCAGAAGAGGTCGCCGGGCTCGACCGCCCGGGAGTCGACCGTCGCGCCCGTCACCGTGACGTCCGCTCCGTGCAGGTCCGCGCCGGCGCGCGCCTCGATGGCGCTCAGCAGGGCGCCTGCGACGCGGCTGGGGCGCATCGCGAAGTCCGGCATTCTCACTCCCAGGTGGTCGGGTACAGCGTGGGCTCCGTCGTCGACGGAGGCACCCGCAGCGACTGCAACGCAAAGGTTGCCACATCCTTGAACACGGGCGCGGCCGTGGTACCACCCCAGATTTCCGTCTGCGGGTCGTACAGGATGACAGACACGACGATACGCGGGTCGTCGGCCGGGGCGATGCCGATGAACGACGCGACGATCGAGCTCAGCTTGCCGTCGGGACCGGTCGCCTGCGCGGTACCCGTCTTGCCCGCGACGCGGTAGCCGTCGATCTTGGCGAGCACTCCGGTGCCGCCTTCCTGGGTGACGTCCTCGAGCATCGTCATCAGCTGCGTGGCCGTCTTCTCGGAGACCACCCGCTCGGGCTCGTCGACCTCGCGCTCGACGAAGGTGCCGTCGTCCTTGCGGAAGCCCTTCACGACGGTCGGCTGCAGGCGCACCCCGCCGTTCGCGATAGTCGCGAAGACCTGCGTCGCCTGAACCGCGGTCACGGAGACGCCCTGGCCGTAGGTCACGGCCCACTTGGTGCGGCCGTCCCAGTCCTCGGCGTCGTGCAGGATGCCGGGCGACTCGGCGAGCAGCCCCACGTCCGTGCGCTTGCCGAAGCCGAAGGCATCGAGGTACTGCCAGCGCTGCTCCGAGCTGAGCAGCTCGCCCACCTGAACCGTGCCCGTGTTCGAGGACTCGGCGAGCACGCCCGTGAGCGTGAGCTTGAGGTCCTCGTGCTCGTGCGAGTCCTGGAACGTCTGGTCGTTGTCGGTCGTGTACCGATACGGCGCGATGAACTCGCTCGTGGGGGTCGCGACGCCCTCCTCGAGGGCGGCGGCCATCGTGATGACCTTGGCGGTCGAGCCCGGCTCGAAGACGGTCGACACGGACTTCGCGCCGCGATTGGCGGCATCGGTCGCGCCGGGATCATTGGGGTCGACGCTGCCGGAGTCCACGAGCGCCAAGATCTCGCCCGTGGTGGTGTCCTCGACCACGACCGTGGCGTGGCTCGCGCCGGTCTGCGCGAGCGCCTCCTCAACACGGCCCTGCACATAGAACTGGATGTCGCGGTCGAGGGTGAGCACCACGTCGTCACCGGGCACCGCGGCGGTCTCCTCGCGCACCCCGGTGGGAATGAGGTAGCCACCCGACCCGTCCCGCTCGTACGTCATGGTGCCGGGAGTCCCCAGCAGCTGCTCCTCGTACGCGGCCTCGACGCCGGTGAGTCCCCACACTCCGGGCGCGTCCTCCTTGCCTCCCATGAATCCCACGACGTTGCCCGCGAGGTTGCCGTTCGGGTACAGGCGCTTCTCGACCGCCTCCGGCTCGATGCCGGGAATCTTCTCCGCCGCGATGAGGTCCCAGGTCTCGGGGGTGATGTCCTTCGCGAGGTAGACGAACGTGCTGTCGCCGACCATCTTCGCGCCCAGCTCCGCCGCGTCGATTCCCAGGATGGGCGCGAGAATCTCTGCCGCACCCGCGGGGCCCTCCGCGAGCACCACGCCGTCCTCCGTGCGGACGAAGTCAGCGATCTTGACCTGGTTGACGCCCACGTTGTAGCGCTGCACCGAGGTCGCGAGCACCGTCCCGTTGCGATCGACGATGTCCGCGCGCGGCACGCTCACCTCTTGAGTGACGAGCCGCTGCGACAGCGCCTCGGAGGACAGCACCGAGGAGCGGACCCCCTGGATGAGGACCAGGCGTCCGGCGAAGACCAGCAGCACCGCGAGCAACACCAGCGAGATGACGCGCTGACGCAGCCGCGGATCCGCGAGGCGCGGAGCGCGGGGAGTGGCCATGCGGTCTACTTCTTTCCGGTCTCGAGGACGATTCCGTCCGATAGTGACACGAAGCCGAGCGCCGTCGCGGGAGCCATGCCGAGCTCCTCGGCGCGGGCGGCAAGGCTCGCGGGGGCCGCGTTGGTCTCGAGGGTCTCGAGGTACGCCGCGCTCTCCTTGTGGAGGGCGGCGATCTCGATCTTGAGGTCGCGGCGCTCGTACGCGCCCTCGGTCATCGAGGTGTTGAGCAGCAGCACGGCCGACAGCGCGCCGATCACGATCGCGACGCACAGCGTGGCGAAGGGCAGCAGCGACCGGCCACGCTCGGGCGCCTGGACGGCGCGCAGGTGAGTGCGGGTCCCCGTCTCGGGGCGCGCGCTCGGCGCGGTGCGGGGGTGCACGGCGGGACGCGGCTGGCGCAGGGGTGCGGCGCTCACGGGTTCCTCCTGAGTCGCTGAGGCGGGGTGGGACGGAGGCGCTCGACCGCGCGGAGGCGGACGGGCTTGGATCGGGGGTTGCGCTCGGCCTCCTCGGCCGAGGCCTTTTCCGCTCCCCGGGTGAGGAGGCGCAGATAGGGAAGGTCCTCGTCCGGCACGACCGGCAGTCCGGGAGGGGCCTGAGACTCGGCGCCGGCGGCGAAGGCGCGCTTGACGATCCTGTCCTCGAGGGAGTGATACGACATGACGACCACGCGGCCCCCCACCCCGATCCCCTCGATCGCCGCGGGAATCGCTCGCTCGAGCACCTCGAGCTCGCGGTTGACCGCGATCCTGAGGCCCTGGAACGTGCGCTTGGCCGGATTGCCTGCCCCCGGCGTACGCGTCGCGGCGGGAATGCACGCGCGCACCAGATCGACGAGCTGCTCCGAGCGCTCGAACGGCTCGGTCTCGCGACGCCGCACAATCGAACGGGCGATCTTGGAGGCGAAGCGCTCCTCGCCGTAGTCGCGCAGGATGCGCGTGAGCTCGCGCTCGTCGGCGTCTCGCAGGAGGTCGGCCGCCGAGACCGGATCGGCCGGGTTCATCCTCATGTCGAGCGGCGCGTCCTGCGCATACGAGAAGCCGCGCTCGGCATCGTCGATCTGCAGCGAACTCACGCCGAGGTCGAGCAGGATGCCGTGGGCCCGGTCGGCGCCGGCGGCCGCGAGCGCACCCTCGATGTCGTCGTACTCCGCGTGGTGCGCCACGAACCTATCGCCGAACCGTGCGAGCCGCGCCGACGCGAGGGCGATCGCCTGCGGGTCGCGGTCGATTCCGACCACGCGCGCCTCGGGGCAGCGCTCGAGGATCGCCTCGGTGTGACCGCCCATGCCGAGGGTGCCGTCGATCGCGACCGAGCCGGGTGCGGCGAGGGCGGGGGCGAGCAGGTCGACACAGCGCTCCAGCATCACCGGCGTGTGCCGCGATGCGGCGTCGCGTTCCTGGTCCATGTGCCCCTCCCCTCCCGTGAGTGATTGCCCGTCCTGCTCGTGCCTCGTGGTCTCCCTCCGAGTTCCTCTGGCGGGGGGAAGTCCGCCAGAGCGATCCGGGAGGAGGCCACGAGGCACGAGCCCCTACATGTCGTCGAAAATCTCTGCGGCGGTCTCCGCGTAGGCGTCCTCGCCCGCCTCGAGGTAGTCCTCCCACTTCTGGGCGTCCCACACCTCGACCCGGGAACCCATGCCGACCACGGCGACCTCGCGCTCGAGCCCCGCGTAACGGCGCAGGGGCTGCGACAAGAGGATCCGTCCCTGCTTGTCGGGGATGTCGTCGCTCGCGTGCCCCAGGAAGCTGCGCAGGTAGTCGCGCGCGGCCTTGTTCTCGAGCGGGGCCCGGCGCAGCCGGTCGTGGATGTGCGCGAACTCGTCGAGCGGGAAGAGGAACACGCAACGGTCGAGTCCTCGCGTCGCGACGAGTCCCGAGGCGAGCCTGCCGCGGAACTTCGCGGGCAGGATCAGGCGGCCCTTGTCGTCGAGACGCGGCGTGAAGGTGCCGAGGAAGACGCCGGTCGGGCCCAGCCCGAGCGTCGCGGTGTCCGACATCGGCCCTCCCCTCCGGCTCCCGGCCTCTCCCGATGTCCCCACTTTACTCCACTTTGCTCCACAAATCTCGGTTCCGGGGCGAAATGTGGCGCAGATATGGATATATCCCCAGGCAAAGACGCGACGATGCGGTGGAGGGATTTGGCCGATCCCGGAGCGTCATGCGTCAACTAGGCTCGGACCAAGGGAAGAGGGGTACCCATGACGATGACCGTCCCGACCACCGAGGAACTCGCGGAGGTGGCCGACCTCGCCCGGCGCGTGCGCGCTCAGCTCGACACGGTCCTGTCCGGACTCGACGACGCAATCGACGCCACGCTCGCGACGGTGCTCGCGGAGGGCCACCTGCTCCTCGAGGACGTGCCGGGGGTCGGCAAGACCACCCTGGCTCGCGCGTTGGGCAGGGCGGTCGACGCGAGCGTGGGACGCATCCAATTCACGCCCGACCTGCTGCCCTCTGACGTCACGGGCGTGAGCATCTACCGCGCGGACGACCACTCCTTCGAGTTCCGCCCCGGACCCGTGTTCGCGAACATCGTGGTCGCGGACGAGATCAACCGCGCGTCGCCGAAGACCCAGGCCGCGCTACTCGAGTCGATGCAGGAGCGCTCCGTGACCGTCGACGGGGCGACGCGGGCGCTGCCCGCCCCCTTCCTCGTGGTGGCCACGCAGAACCCGGTCGACATGGAGGGCACCTACCCGTTGCCCGAGGCGCAGCGTGACCGCTTCATGACACGCATCGCGGTCGGCTATCCGTCGGGTGCCGACGAGCTCGCGATGCTCGAGTCCCACGACGGGCACGACCCCCTCGGAGACGTGGTGCCCGTCACCAGCGCCGCCGCACTCACCCGCGCGATCTCCGTGGTGCGCCGCGTGTACGCTTCCACCGCAGTAAAGCAGTACATCGTCGCGGTGGTGCGTGGCACCCGCGCCAGCGCCGACCTGCGGCTGGGAGCCTCACCTCGCGCCTCGCTTCAGCTGCTCGCCGCGTGCAAGGCACGCGCCGCGATGCTGGGGCGGGACCACGTCCTGCCCGACGACGTCAAGTCGCTCGCCGTCCCCGTCCTCGCGCACCGGGTCATCCCCGCGGCCCAGGCACGGGCGGCGGGACGCAGCGCCGAGCAGATCGTCGCCGACGTCGTGAGCCAGGTCGCCGTCCCGACGGCACGCGAGCCCGAGCCCCTGCGCCGAGGATGACGGCACGCGGCGAGGTCGACGGCCCCCATCACGGGGCCGAGACCACGGTGTCGCCCCGCGGGATCGGCCTGATCGCCGCCGGCGTGGCCCTCCTCGCTGTCGGGATCGGCTTCGCGTCGGCTCCGCTCGTCCTGATCGGCGCGACTGCCCTCGCCGCCGTCGGGGTGTCCGCGGCGTGGATCGCGCTGCACGCTCTCGCGCTGCGGCGCCGGGTCACCGCGGTGACCCGCGAGGTCGTGCCCGGCACCCTCAGCGCGGGAACGGCGGGCGAGGTGACCGTGAGCGTGGGACTGGGCGGCGGGCTCGCTCGTTCCCTGCGGCTGCGCGAGCAGGCGGCCGCGGAACTCACCGGCGGCGACGCGACGCGCGCCGTGATCTCTCGCCGCCCACGCGCGATCGAGTTGCGCTACGCGCTGTCGCCCGTGCGCCGAGGGCGGTGGCTGCTCGGGCCCGCGCTGGCCCGTTCCGCGGATCCGTTCGGACTCGCGTGGAGCGACCGGGCGCTGGGCGAGGCGCGCCAGGTCACGGTCTGGCCCCGGGTCGTCGACCTTGCCGCGAGCGCGGGAGAGCTCATGGGCTCGGCGGATCGCGCCCATGCGGGCGCCCGCACCCCTGCCGCGGACGACGCCTCGCTGCGCGACTACCGCGACGGTGACGACCTCCGACGGGTCCACTGGGCGTCGTCGGCGCGCCGCGGGACCTTGGTCGTGCGCTCCGAGGAGCAACAGGGGCGCACGACCGCGACGGTCCTCCTGGCGCTGCCACCCTCCCGCGGCGCGCTCGAGTGGGCCATCTCCGCCGCCGCGTCGGTCGCGCTGTCCGTCATCGAGGCGGGCCACCCCGTTCGCCTCATCGCCGGCGCACAGGAGAGCGGCACACTGGACGCCTTTGGCCGCGCCGCCGACGGCGCGCGCGTGCGGCTGCTCGACTCGACCGTGGATCTCCAGGCGCCCGCCAGCACCACCGAGTCGGACCGCCTCCTGGTGGCCGGCGCGGCACGGATTGATCCCGGTCACCGCGACGTGGTCGTCGCGGTGATGGAACCGGCGGGGAGCACGGCCGTCACCGCGCTCGCGCGCCTGGGCGAGGGCGGCCGCGCGTGGGCGATGGTGCGCTCCTCGCTCGCCGCGCGCGCGAGGGCGGAACGCACCGTGGAACAGCTCCGTGCCGCCGGGTGGCACGCGATCCACACTCTCGAGCCCGAGCCGATCGAATCCGCGTGGGCACGCCTGCTCGCGGAGGCCGCCGCATGAACGCGCCGTGGCGCCTCATCGCCACCCCGCTCGTGGCCCTCGCGGTGGCGCTCGGCCTGGGCGGGCTCTCGGGCCTCGTGGTGTTCGGGTCGTGGCTGTCCTCGCTTGCGGCTGTGCTCGGTGCCACGGCCGCGATCGTTGTCATTGCGCGTGCAGCGACCGGGCGGCCGTTCCTGCCCACCGTCGTGGGGCTCGTCTGCGGAGCGTGGCTGCTGATGGTTGCCTTCGTGCCCGGCCCCGAGGGTGGTCGCACCTGGATCCCCACCCCCTCGGCGCTCGAGGGCGTTCGCGCGGTCGCGGCGGAGGCCGTGCGCTACGCGGCCGACACCGTCGCTCCCGCCGAGGTCTCCCCCGCGCTCGCCGCCGCGATCACCGCGGGGGCGCTCGCGCTCTTCCTGCTGGTGGACGCCGTCGCGGTCGGCGCGGGATTCGCCGCATCGGCCGGCTTCCTCCTGGTGGTGCCGTGGCTGCCCGCTCTCACGCTCGAGCGCCGCATCCCCACCCTCGCGCTGCTCGGCGCCCTCGCGGCGTGGCTCGGGGTCGTCGCCCTGTCCCGGCGGATCGACGCGGGACCGTGGCGATCCCGTGACCGCGCGGGCGCGCCCGCGGCACCCGCAGCCGCGGCCGCGGTAGCCGCGACGCTGCTGCTCGCGTCGATCACGGCGCCGCTCGCCGTGGGCGGACCCGGCTGGGGTGCCGCCCCCCGCATTGCGCTCCCCGACTCGCTCGGCGGCGCCTCGCGACTCGACCTCGACATCGACCTGCGCGAGTCACTGAACGGTCGCTCGACGTCCCCCGTGCTCAGCTACACCTCGACGGGAGGGCGCGTGGACGTGCTCCGCGCGTACTCCTTCGACACGTTTGACGGCAACCGATGGGACCGCGAGAGCGGCGGAGAGACCGTGCCCGCGACAGGCGTGCTGTGGCCCGAGCCCTTTGACGGCTGGATCGAGGGCGAGTCGAGCTTCCTCACGATCAGCACCACGGACCTCAGCGAGTCCCGCCTGCCCATCCCCGCGGCGCCGCGGTCGATCACCGCGGCGGCAGGCTGGGTCTACGACCGCTCGACGGACGAGGTGGTGTCGGACTCCCCCTCGGGCACACGCGGACTGCAGTACTCGGTGCGGCAATCGACGGACTTCCACTCCGAGGAGGCCCTGCGCGCCGCCGAGGAACTCATCGCGGCGGGAGGCGACGAGGCGGTCCCTGCCCGCTACAGGGAACTACCGGATGGCATCGACGTCGAAGGACTCCGCACGGTGGCGACGGCCTTGACGGCCAGCGCGACGGACCGCTACGAGTCGGCCCTCGCGCTGCAGGAGTACCTGCGCGGGCCGGGCTTCGTGTACGACACGCAGGTCTCGCCGTCGGGCGACGATGCCGTGACGACGTTCCTCGAGACGCGACGGGGATACTGCGTCCAGTTCGCGACGGCGATGACCGTCATGGCGCGCACGCTCGACATCCCCGCGCGACTCGCGGTCGGCTTCCTGGGAGGAAGCGAGAACGTTCCCGGCGAGTACGTGGTGCGCGGGCGCGACGCGCATGCGTGGCCGGAACTGTACTTCCCCGGCCACGGCTGGGTGCGCTTCGAGCCCACGCCCTCCGTGCAGACGGGAGCGCGACCGCCGTACGCCGAGCCGGCGGAGGCTCCCGAGCCCGTCGTTCCCGACGTGCGCGACACCGCACGGCCCACGACCGCGCCCGAACCGGTCCTGCCGACGACCGCGCCCACGGCCTCCCCCACGCCGACCCCCGCTGACGAGGGCGGATTCCCGTGGCTCGCGGTCGGGACAGGTGCGCTCGTCCTCGCGGCGGTCGCGGTCGGGTGGGCGCGACGACGATCCGGCGCCGGACCCGTCCGGGACGCGGAGGACGCGTGGGCGCTTCTGCGCACGAGACTCGGAGCACGCGCGGGAGACGACGCCCTCACTCCCGCCGAGACCGAGCGCGCGATCCTCGACGGCGGGCCCGAGCTAGGCGCCGAGGCTCGCGAGGCGCTCGGCCTGCTGCGCGTGGCGGTCGAGCGTCAGCGGTACGCGCCACGGGGCGAGAATGGCGCCGATGCCCCGCTGCGCGCGTGGGTCGATGTCGTGTCGACGGCGGCGCGCGAGGCGGAGCGGGCAGCCGGGACGCGAAAGTAGGGCGTTCGCCTCAAGGCCGCTCTGCGCGGCGCCCACCTAGAGGTCGCCCTGCACGATGCCCTCTTAGAGGTCGCCCTGCTCGGCGCCCACCTAGAGGTCGCCCTGCTCCCTGCGCTTGTCGAAGCGCTCCTCGACGCGCGACATGAAGCCCTTGTCGCTCTTGCGTCGATGCGTTCCGGAGCCGGAGGCCTTGGCCGCGGGGGCCGAAGCGGACGGTCGGGGCGCGAGCACGGCCCACATGGCGGCAGCGAGCATCACGGCGAAGCCGGCCACGCCCACGATCATCATCTGGGTGACCGCACCGGTGACGACGATCCCGAGACCCGCCACGACACCGATTCCGGCCCACACGTAGAGTCCGCGCGGGCGAGAGCCACGCGCCATCGCGGAACCGAGCTTAGGGTCAGAGCCGAGGTCCCTCTCCAACTGCTCGAGCACGCGCTGCTCGTATTCCGACAGCGGCATCGCGCCCTCCCTTCGGTGCACCGTGTGGTCCAGTCTATCCGCCACGCGGCGGTCGTACCAGACCAGCGTCTAGGGTGAGGCTCATGCCTCGCCTGCGGACCGACCGCGTCGCTCCCGACGTGCCCCGCGATGTCGACTTCGACATCGCCACTGGCGTGGCGTCACTTCGCGACGATCCTGATGGGACAACGTCTCTGTGGGTCAACGGAGTTCCCAGTTCACCGCTGCACCCCGATCCCGAGTTTCTCGCATTCGAGTACATGCGCCACATGTCGGCCATCGTCGACGCGTGGTCCCCGCCGCCGCGCATGCTCGCTCTTCACGTGGGGGCCGCGGCCTGTACGCTCCCCCGCCACCTCGCGCACCGGTTCCCCGACTCCGGGCACATCGCGGTCGATGTCGATGCGACGCTGCCCGAACTCGTGCGCACCTGGTGGGACCTGCCTCGCGCGCCGCGATTGCGGATCAGGGCGCAGGACGGCCTGGAGGTGTTGGCGTCGCGGCGCGACGAGAGCGTCGACCTCATCATCCGCGATGCCTTCGCCGGAGACTCCACCCCCGCTCACCTCACGGACGCCGCATGGTGGAGGCACGCGGCGCGTGTCCTGAGGCCGGGAGGGCTCGTGCTCGCGAATGTGGGGACGCGTCCCGGCGCGCGGGATGCCGAGGAGGACGCGGCGGCCGCCATAGAGGCCTTCGGTGCGACCCTCGCGGTGGCCGAGCATGCGGTGCTCAAGCGGCGCAGGCGAGGGAACGTGGTGCTCGCCGCGGTGCGCGCGGGCTCACTGGACGAGTCCGCGCTGCGGCGTTACGCCGCATCGGCGCCCCTGCCCACCGGCGTGAGCGGCGACTGGCGGGGCTAGGCGGGCTGGGGCATCGTGCCCTCACCCGCCCGGACATGACGAAGGCCGCCGCCCCTCACGGGACGACGGCCTTGTCACGAGAATCAGAGCGGGCGGACGTTCTCCGCCTGCGGACCCTTCGGACCGGAGGTCACGTCGAACTCGACGCGCTGCGCCTCCTCGAGGGAGCGGTAACCATCCGTCTCGATCGCCGAGTAGTGGACGAAGACGTCGGCGCCGCCGCCGTCCTGGGCGATGAACCCATAGCCCTTCTCAGCGTTGAACCACTTCACAGAACCCTGCGCCATGCCTGTATTTCCTTCACTTCTGCGCCCTGGACGGGAAGGCGGAACACCGTGTCCCACCTCGTCGCCGCAATGCCGCGTTCCCAGCCGTGAAGTCAGGTTCTTGCACACTACGTATCTGCAACCGGGTCCAGTGTGGCAGATTTCAGCCGCTCGTAGGGGGATCGCGCCGTTCTTGAGCAAGGAATTTCTCAAATTCGGCCGCAATCTCGTCTGCGGAGGGCAGTCCGCCCTCGAGCGGAAGGCCCTGTCCGCGCGCGTCGTGGAACGCGTCGTACTGGTTCTCGAGCGCGCTGACCAGCGCCTGGACGTCCTCGCTGTCGGAGAGCTGGCGCTCGATTTCGTCGGTCGCGCGCTCGGCGGCCGCATCGAGCGCGCCGGGGTCCAGATCGAGGCCCGACAGGTCCTCGAGTCCCTCGAGGGCGCGCTGCGCCGCCTGGGGGTACGACGACTGTGCGAGATATTGCGGCACGTGCACGGCCACGTTGACGGCAGGCAGCCCCCACTGGCCAAACCTGTACTCGAGCAGGTTCTGGGCCGATGCCGGGACCGTCACCGTGCCGAACATCGACGGCAGGTCGGGCAACAGGTTCTGGTCCGTGCCGTGGATCGTGGCGGTGAGCTCGCGCGTGTGCGGCACCGCCATCGGGATCCCGTGCGATCCCAGCGTGAGCGACACGCCCAGGCGATCGACGATTCCCCGCACCGCCGCGATGTAGCGCTCCCACAGGATGTCGGGCTCGAAGCCGTGGAGCAGGAGGTACGGCGACTCCGCCGCGTCACGCACCAGGTCGAGCGCGAGGTGGGGCTCGTCATACGACGTCCACTGGTTGACGGAGAACGTCATCTCCGGACGGCGCGAGCGGTAGTCGAGCAGCTGGTCGATGTCGAACGTGGCGACGCGGACCGGCTCGCCCATGTCGAGGAGATGCTGGGCCACCAGGGCGCCCGCGCGCCCCGCATCCACGAATCCGCGCAGGGAGTGCACGAGCACCGCCTGCTCCGGTGCGGCATCGGCCCATGCCTGCACGCCCTCGGGTTCCCAACTGAGCAACGGTCTGTCCATGATTCTCCATCCTTCCATTCGCGCCGCGTCGGCGAGTGGCAATCTCGCCGTCCGCGAAACCCCCCGGGCAACCGGTGCTACCGAGCACCCTTGCGGCGCGCGATAATGGGGGACTGTCCTGTTCCGGTCAACGCAGGGCGGGCGGAGGGTATGCCGATGGCACAGGAGCGGGGACTCACGGCGGAGCGCAGCGGGCTTGCGGCCGAGCAAGAGGTGGTCGACGTGCTCTACGCGCGCGTCGACGCGCTACGCGACGAGGCCAGCGGGCGCCTCGCGGCGATCCGCAGGGAGGGGCCGTCGGGTTCGCCGCAGAACCGGTCCGAGCGCGACGCCTTCGCAACCCTGTACGAGGACCGCATCGCGCAACTCGACGCGGTCGAGGACAGGCTGTGCTTCGGCCGCCTCGACCTACGTGACGGCGAGCGCTTCTACGTGGGGCGCATCGGCCTGTCCGATGCGGAACACGCCCCCCTCCTCACGGACTGGCGCGCCCCTGCCGCCCGCGCGTTCTACTCCGCGACGGCGGCCAATCCGGGCGACGTGGTCAACCGACGCCACCTCACCACCCAAGGGCGGCGCGTGGTCGCGGTCGAGGACGACGTCCTCGACGTCGACGCGCTGCGCGAGATGGGCGCCGATTCCGCTCTCGCGGGCGAGGGCGCACTGCTCGCCGCCCTGGGCGCGCGGCGCACGGGACGCATGGGCGACATCGTCGCGACCATCCAGGCGGAGCAGGATGCCGTCATCCGCGCGCCCATGTCGGGGGCCCTGGTCGTCCAGGGCGGGCCGGGTTCAGGAAAGACGGCCGTGGCGCTCCACCGCGCCGCGTTCCTGCTCTACCACCACCGCGAACAGCTCGAGTCGCGCGGCGTGCTGCTCATCGGGCCGTCGCGCACCTTCCTCCGATACATCGACCACGTGCTGCCCTCGCTGGGCGAGACGGGAGCGGTGTCGACGACCCTCGCGGGGCTCATTCCCGGCGTCGAGGCCTCGGCGATCGAGCCGGACGAGTCGGCCGAGATCAAGGGCCGCACGGTGATGGCGGACGTGATCAAGGCGGCCGTCCGCGAGCGCCAGCGCGTCCCGCGGGCCGATCGCGAGATCCGGATCGACGGCCGCACGGTCGAGATTCGCCGGTCCGACATCAAGGACGCGCAGGCCAAGGCGCGGCGCGATGGTCGTCCCCACAACGAGGCGCGCGCGGTGTTTGCCAAGGAGATGATCTCGCGTCTCACCCGTCAGCTCGTCGAGCAACTCGAGGTCTACTCCGACGAGGACCGTCACGAGCTCGAGCGGGACGTGCGCGACGACAAGAACGTGCGCATCGCGATCAACCTGTGCTGGCTGCCCGTGACCGCAGAGCAGCTGCTGCGCGATCTCTTCTCGAAGCCCCACCTGCTTGACTACGCTGCCGCGCGCCTGTCCCCCGACGAGCGCGACCTGCTGTTGCGGCCGCCTCACGCCCCGTTCACGGAGGCCGACGTGCCGCTACTCGACGAGGCAGCGGAGCTGCTCGGCGAGATGCCCGGCGGGCGCGCCCGCCGCTCGGACGAACCCTCGGCCGAGGAGATCCAGTACGCGAAGGACGTGCTCGACACGTTCGGCGCGCAGAGCATGATCAAGGTCGACGCCGAGACGCTCGCGTCACGCATGAAGGGCGGCACCACGCGCCTCTCCGTCGCCGAGCGCGCGTCCCGCGATCGCACGTGGACCTATGGGCACATCGTGGTGGACGAGGCGCAGGAACTCAGCCCCATGGCGTGGAGGATGCTGCTGCGGCGCTGCCCGACCAGGTCGTTCACGATCGTGGGCGACGTGGCGCAGAACACCTCGGTCGCCGGGACGCGGTGGTGGCCCGAGACGATGGATCCGCTGTTCCAGACGTCGTGGGAACTGCGCGAGCTCACCATCTCCTACCGTATTCCGGCCGCGGTCGCCGATGCCGCACAGTCCTACGCGCGCGCGGCGCGACTGCCGGTGAGCGACCTCAGGGCGGCACGCGAGATCGCCGATGCCACGTGCGCGACCCGTACGGACGATCCCGTCGAGACCGCGGCGGCGGTGGCGCGGCGGCACGCCGCGTCGTTCGCGGGCGCCGAGGGCGGCCTGGTGGCCGTGATCGCCCACGAGCGGCACCTGAGTGCGCTGCGTGCGCGGCTGTCAGGCACCGAGGTCGAGGTGTGCACCGCTCGCGAGTCGAAGGGCCTCGAGTTCGATGTCGCCGTGGTGGTCGAGCCCGCCGAGATCGCGGCCCGCCCGGGCGATCTCTACGTGGCCCTCACGCGCCCGACGAAGCGCCTCGACATCGTGCACGCACGTCCGCTTCCCGAGGGCCTGGTGGTCTAGCGGCCGATTCCTCGCGGACCGCGTCCCGCGGTCACGTCCGCTCGCATCCCCCGGCGCCCGCGAGCGCAAGACCCTCGAGATCGCCCGGGCCCCAGTCCGTGAGCCGCAGGTTGGACTCGTGCATGAGCTCGCTCGTGTCGACCACGTGGGCGAGCCCGACGACGTGGGCGAGCTCGTGTGCCACGACCGCGCGCGCAAGGTCCGTGCCCCCAGGCTCGGACAAGAGCCGCTGCATGTCCTCGTCGTCGAGCACCACCACGCCCGCGCGCAGGAAGCGCGCGTCCCCATAGGCACCGGGCACCGCACTCGATCCCCCGAGGCCCGTGACGGTGCCCGCCAGGTCCGGGTTCTGACCCTCGTTCTGGAAGCCCACGACGATCGGCGCGAAGCGCTCGCCGTACCGCTCCTGGATGGGTGCGCGATCGAAGCTCACCGGCTCGTCGGTGCGTCCCTCGTACGCGAAGGACAGGCCCGTGGCCGCGGACACCTGAGCGACGGCCTCATGGATGAGCGGCTCGAAGCCCTCGGGCATGAGCGAGGGCGAGAGCACATAGGCGAGCGGGCGGCACGGGTCGTAGCGCACCGGCCCACCTCCCTCGCCGCCACTCGGAAACAGAAACGCGTGCTCGCCCGTGGTCGTGGGCGCCACCTGCGGAAGGATCCGTTCCGCGGGCCCGCTCGCCACCGGGATGCGCACCGTCACGCCCTCGGCATCGATCACGTTGCGCGGCGTGCCCCAGTGTTCGACGTCCGACCACGTCACGCCGCGCCACCAGGCGCCCGCGGCAAGCAGCATCGCGGCCACCGCGGCGATCCCGAGGATTCTGGCCAGCGATTTCATGGCGACACTCTGCCATGGCTCCACCGGCACGGACGTCACCCCTGACCGCGCGGGCGGAGTTGGAGAAGAACGGGAAGTGCGAGACGATAGCGCCCGTGCGCGCACTGCTACTAGAGAACCTCGCCCCCCAGGCCACCCAGATCCTCGAGGCCGCCGGCATCGCCGTCGAGAACCACGTCGGAGCCATGGATGAAGACGAGCTGATTGCCGAGCTCCAGGGCGTCCAGCTGCTGGGCATCCGCTCGAAGACTCAGCTCACCGAGCGCGTCATGGCGGCGTGTCCCGACCTCATCGCGGTGGGCGCCTTCTCGATCGGCACCAACCAGATCGACCTCGCCGCCGCCGCGCGGCGCGGCATCGCGGCCTTCAACGCGCCCTTCTCCAACACCCGGTCCGTGGTCGAGATGGCGGTGTCCGAGATGATCTCGCTGACGCGCCGCCTGCCCGACCACAACCGCAACCTGCACAACGGCGTGTGGTCGAAGTCGGCCGCCGGCGCCCACGAGATCCGCGGCCGTACGCTCGGAATCGTCGGCTACGGCAACATCGGCTCGCAGCTGTCCGTGATCGCCGAGGCGCTCGGCATGAACGTGATCTTCTACGACAGCGCGGAGAAGCTCGCGCTCGGCAACGCTACGCGCATGTCCAGCCTCGAGGCGCTGCTCGCGCAGGCGGACATCGTCACCCTGCACGTGGACGGACGGAGCGGCAACTCCGGCTTCTTCGGGCGCGAGCAGTTCGCGGCCATGAAGCAGGGCGCGCTGTTCCTCAACCTTTCGCGTGGCTTCATCGTCGACCTCGAGGCGCTCAAGGCGGGCCTCGAAAACGGCAGCATCGGCGGCGCGGCCGTCGACGTCTTCCCCGACGAGCCCAAGAAGACGGGCGACCCCTTCTCCTCGCCGCTGCAGAACATGCCCAATGTCATCCTCACCCCGCACATCGGCGGATCGACCGAGGAGGCCCAGCGCGACATCGGCATCTTTGTCGCGACCCGCCTGCGCGACTACGTGTTCCACGCGTCGACCTCGCTGAGCGTCAACCTGCCCAACCTGTCCCTCGACCAGGTCCAGGGCTCGCACCGCGTGGCTCACCTTCACGAGAACATCCCCGGCGTGCTGGCCGCGGTCAACCAGGTCTTCGCCGCCCACAATGTCAACATCGACGCGCAGCTGCTGGGCACGCGCGGAGAGCTGGGCTACGTGGTGACGGACGTCGCCGCGGGCATTGACGACGACGCCGTCGCGGCACTGTCGAGCATGCCAGGCACGGTCCGCCTGCGGGTGCTCTCATAGACGTGCCCGACTCCCCCGCCGCGGCATCGTTCGCGGACCTCGGGCTGCCGGGCGCCATGGTGGACGCGCTGCGCCGCCACGGCATCGAGCGTGCGTTTCCGATTCAGGCGGCCACCATCGCCGATGCCCTGGCCGGGCGAGACGTGCTGGGCAAGGCCCGCACGGGATCGGGAAAGACGCTCGGCTTCGGGCTGCCCGCGATCGTCAGGCTCGCGGACGGCGAACGTCCGACGCCCCGACGCCCCCGCGCCGTGGTGCTCGTGCCCACGAGGGAACTGGGCATGCAGGTGTCCGATGCGCTCGAGCCCTACGCGCACGCGATGCACGTGTCCCTCAAGCTCGTGGCCGGCGGGCTGTCGATGTCCAAGCAGGTTCAGGCGCTGGACCGTGGCGTTCACCTGGTGATCGCGACGCCGGGGCGGCTCGCGGACCTCGTGCGCAGAAAACACGCGGATCTCAGTAGGACCGAGCTGGTCATCATCGACGAGGCCGACCACATGGCGGACATGGGCTTCATGGACGAGATCACGCAGATCCTGGCGCGCGTGCCGCGCGGCGGTCAGCGGCTGTTGTTCTCGGCGACGCTCGACGGCGACGTGGACCGCCTCGTGTCGACCTACATGAACGACCCCGTGCTGCACGACGTCACCGGTGGGGAACCCGCGCACGCATCGATGCGCCACGTGGGTCTCAACGTGCCGCCGCACCTCAAGTACCGGATCGCGACGCGCATCGCCGCCCGCGAGGGGCGCACGATCGTCTTCGTGCGTACCAAGCTCGCGACCGAGCGCATCGCGCAGGACATGCGCGCCGAGGGCGTGCTGGCGGTCGCGCTTCACGGCGACCGCTCGCAGGTCGAGCGCAATCATGCGATCGCGGCCTTCCGTGCGGGCGACGTGCCCGTCTTGGTCGCGACCGATGTCGCGGCGCGCGGCATCCACGTCGATCATGTCGACCTGGTCCTCCAGCTGGACCCGCCGACCGATCCCAAGGACTACACGCACCGCTCCGGCCGCACGGCGCGCGCGGGCGACGAGGGCCTCGTGGTCACGCTCGTGCTGCCCCACCAGCGCCGCACGACCGACCGCATGCTCGAACGCGCGGGGGTCGACGTGATGTTCCGCAAGGTGCGCGGAGACGATGCCGAGTCGCTCGCGCTCGTCGACGGCCTCACCGGGGCGCGCGCCCCCTCGGGAGTTCCCGTCGAGGAGCCCCGGCCGCAGCGCACCGAGCGACGAGGGCGCTACGACCGTCCCGGCCGCTCGGGGGGTGCGGGCGGTGCGGGCCGCTCCGGTGGTTCCGGGCGTTCGGGAGGTTCGGGGCGCGGCGGCAGTTCCGGTCGCTCGGGTGGTTCCGGTCGCTCGGGTGGAGCGGGGCGTCCCGCGCGACCCGAGGGTCGAGGCGCTCCGCCCCGTTCGACTCGCGGATGGCGCGACGACGACCGCTAACGCGGCGGGGACCCGACAGGGTTTCTTCCGAACCGCAATGCGCGACTACTCGCCTCGCGCGTCCTCTTCGCGGAGGCGAGCAATCGCGGACTCGAAGTCCTCGAGGGTGTCGAAGGCCTGGTAGACGCTGGCGAAGCGCAGGTACGCGATCTCGTCGAGCTCGCGCAGCGGGGGCAGGATCGCGAGACCGATGTCGAGGGCGTTGATCTCGGCCTGGCCGTTGGCGCGAATCGCCTCCTCGACCTTCTGCGCCAACACCGCGAGGTCATCGTCGCTCACGGGGCGACCCTGGCAGGCCTTCCGCACCCCCGAGACGATCTTGTCCCGGCTAAAGGGCTCGGTCACACCGTTTCGCTTGACCACCGCGAGGCTGGCCGTCTCGACGGTCGTGAAGCGCTTGCCGCATGCCGGGCACTCGCGGCGCCGGCGAATCGACGAGCCATCATCGGCAGTGCGCGAGTCGACCACGCGGGAATCGGCGTTCCTACAGAACGGGCAGTGCATGTGGACACTCTGCCACGAGAGCGCGTGTGTCATGAACCGCCCCCGTCTCTCGCCGTGTCAGCGATGGCACGGACGCCCGGCGAGTGAGGGTCGGGACTCCGGTCAGCCAGCGACGGGCAGGAAGATCTGCTCGCCCGCGTCCACCGCGGTCGAGGACATCGCGTTGAGATGCTGGATCTCGGTCAGCGTGTCGCGGACATCGTGCCCGGCGGGGGTACGGGCCGCGGCGATCGACCACAGGGTCTCCCCCGACCCGACCGTGTAGGAGTCCACCGCCGCCTCGGAGCCGCCCGCTCCACCACCGTGCCCACCCGTGCCGTCGGAGGCGAAGGCCTGCGGGCCGATGACCGCCGCGCCGATCAGGAGCGAAACGACGGCAAGGAAGCGTCCGGTGCGGGCGCGCCTGGCCTTGGCCACCGGGTTCTGCGGTGCGTAGATGCTCATCAGTGCCTCCTTCGTTCGAACGTATGTTCTATCGAACGTATGTTCTAGTTCTAGCAGTCCCGGCCGACACTGGCAAGACTCGCTCGAACATATGTTTGATTTGACGCTCGGCTTGCCCTAACGTCGTGAGACAAGAGGACCACCAGGGTCTGACAGCGACGATCGCGGGAGGCGCTTATGGCACACGACGAGGCGGGCCGACTCGGCTCGACCGCCCCGGAGGGCGCGACGATCCACGAGCTGCGTGACCCCGAGACGGGTCTCACGACCCGCCAGCGCGCGGTGGTCGACTTCATTCGCGCCACGGTTCTCGACCGGGGCTATCCCCCATCGATGCGAGAGATCGGCGAGGCCGTGGGTCTCACGTCGACCTCATCGGTCAAGCACCAGCTCACGGCCCTCGAGGCCAAGGGGGTGCTGAGGCGAGACCCGCATCGTCCCCGCGCGATCGAGGTCGTGCTCCCCGGCGAGCCCGCGGCGACCCCCGAGGCCCTGCCGCAGGACGACGAGGGCTCCGCCATGGCGAGCGCCACGCCGCTCGCGCCGGCGGACGACGACTCGACGCGGGTCCCGCTCGTCGGCCGCATCGCGGCGGGCGGGCCGATCCTCGCGGATCAGGCGGTCGAGGACACGTTCACGCTGCCGCGTCGACTCACCGGTGACGGCGAGCTCTTCATGTTGCAGGTGTCCGGCGACTCGATGATCGATGCGGCGATCTGCGACGGCGACTGGGTCGTGGTGCGCCGCCAGAACGATGCCGAGAACGGCGACATCGTCGCGGCGCTGCTCGACGACGAGGCGACCGTGAAGACCTTCCGCCACCGCGACGGCCGGGTGTGGCTCATGCCGCACAACCCCGCGTACACCCCGATCGACGGCACCCACGCCAGCATCATGGGCAAGGTGGTCTCGGTGCTGAGGCGCGTGTAGTAGCCCGCGACCTCCCGCTAGGACTCGGCGAGCCTGCGCAACGCGCCCAGCGCGGTGTCGCGATCCGTGGTGGGCCACAGGTCGGGCATCGAGCGGCGCAGGAAGCCGCCGTACCCTGCCGTCGCGAGTCGGGGATCCAACACGGCGACCACGCCGCGGTCACTGGTCGAGCGAATGAGCCTGCCCGCGCCCTGAGCGAGGAGCAGCGCCGCGTGCGTGGCCGAGACCGCCATGAAGCCGTTGCCTCCCGCCGCGGCGACGGCCTCGGTGCGCGCCTGCGAGATCGGCTCGTCGGGCCGCGGGAACGGGATGCGGTCGATCACGACCAGGCTCGCGGTGCGACCAGGCACGTCGATGCCCTGCCACAGCGACGTCGATCCGAACAGGCACGTCGCCTCGTCCTCCGCGAAGCGCTTGACCAGGGTCGGGAGTTGGTCGTCGAGCTGATAGAGGATCGGCACGTCGAGGCGCTCGCGCATCGCCTCCGCCGCCGCCTGCGCCGCGCGGTGGGACGAGAACAGCCCCAGGGTGCGGCCGCCCGCGGCCTCGATCAGGGCCGCGAGCTCGTCGAGCGCCTCGGGGCCGATTCCCCCCATGCCCGGCTTGGGAAGGTGACGCGCGACGTACAGGATGCCCTGCCGCGGGTAGTCGAACGGGCTGCCCGCGTCGAGGGTCGCGGGCGAGTCGACGCCGAGGTGGCGCGAGATCGCCGTGAAGTCGCCGCCGAGCGCGAGTGTCGCCGAGGTCATGACGGAGGCCTTCTCGTCGAGCAGCTTGGTCCGAATGAGCCCCGCGACATCGAGCGGCGCCGCGACGATCCTCTCGGCGAGGCGCGAGTCGTAGTCGCCGTCACGCGGGGCGAGCCACACCACGTAGCGACCGTGCTCTCCCTGGAGCTCCCCGCACACGTCCACGACCTCGGACAACGCCGCGCTGGCCACCTTGCCCGCGGCCCCCGCCTGCTCGGCGTGCTTCTGCACCTCGCTCACGCAGCGGCGCGCGGCGGCGCGCACCTCCTCCACGGCCACCGCGAGCGGCTCGGGCAGCCCTTGGCGGAGACGGCCGGCTTCGCAGTCCCCCAGCGCGCCGTCGAGGTGCCGTGCGGCCCGATCCAGGTCCTCGGTCACGACTCCACAGCGGCGCACGGCACGCGCCGCGCGGTCGACGGCAGCCACGGTGAGCTCGTGGGTCGCCGAGGAGGTGATGCGCTGGACGAGCTCGTGAGCCTCGTCGACGATGAGCACCGCATGCTCACCCAGCATGTCGTGACTTGTCGCCTGCACGCCCAGCACGGCGTGGTTGGTGACCACGACGTGCGCGTGGGCCGCCGTGTCCCTCGCGCGCTGAGAGAAGCACTCCGCGACCGCGGGACACTTGGACTCGAGGCACTCGCGTCCGCTCACGGACACCTGCGACCACGCACGGCCACTCACACCGGGCACGAGGTCGTCGCGATCGCCCGTGTCGGTCGTGTCGGCCCACTCGTTGAGGCGCACGACCTCGCGGCCCAGTTCGCTCGTAGGGCCGAGCGGCAGCATGTCATCGTCTGGCTCGGGGTAGCCGCCCCCCATCTTGTGGACGCACAGGTAGTTCGCCCGGCCCTTGAACAGCGCGATGCGCACCGGCTCACCGAGCACGGGCTCGAGCGCGGCGGCGACGAGCGGCAGGTCCTTCGTGAAGATCTGACGCTGCAAGGCCAGGGTCGCCGTCGACACGATCACGCGGCCGCCGGTGCGCACCGCATGAGCCACGGCGGGCACCAGGTAGCCCAGGGACTTGCCCGTTCCCGTGCCCGCCTGAACCAGCGCATGCTCGGACGCGGCCAGGGCATCGGCGACCGCGTGCGCCATCGCGACCTGTCCCTCGCGCGGGTGACCGCCGATCGCCCCCACGGCGCGCGCGAGCAACGCGTCCGTGTCCGCCCCAGACGTCCCCTCGGCATCGGCCACGGTGCCCGAGGCGGTCACAGCGCGTCGGACGGTACCGCGGCGTCCTCAAGACGGGCCGCGAGCCCGGGATCCACGAGCGCCGTGAGATGCGTGCCCTCGGGCACGTGGGCCTGGTCGATCACCTCGCCGTGACGGTGCACCTCACTCACGAGGTCACCGCGCGTGTAGGGCACCACGAGGTCGACCGCCACCGATGGACGCGGCAACTCGCGGCCAATGAGCTCGAGCAGCTCCTCGATGCCCTCGCCCGTGAGCGCCGACACCTCGATCGTGGTCTCGCGCCTGCCGCGCAGCCGCATGAGCGTCTCGGGATCGGCGATGTCCGCCTTGTTGAGCACCAGCACCTCGGCCACCTCGGCGGCGCCCGGCACGTCAGCGAGGACCTCGCGCACCGCGCGAATCTGACCCTCCGGATCGGGATGCGAGGCGTCGACCACGTGCAGCATGAGGTCGGCATGCGCGACCTCCTCGAGCGTCGAGGCGAACGCGGCGACCAGCTGGTGAGGCAGATCGCGCACGAACCCGACCGTGTCGGACACCGTGAACTCGCGCCCGTCTGGCGTCTGCGAGCGACGCACCGTGGGGTCGAGGGTCGCGAACAGCGCGTTCTCGACCAGCACACCCGCGCCGGTGATGCGGTTGAGGATCGAGGACTTGCCCGCGTTCGTGTATCCCACGATCGCGACGTTGGGCAGTCCCAGCCGCTTCTCGCGACGCACGGCGCGCGCGGGTTCCATCGCCTTGATCTCGCGGCGCAACTGCGCCATGCGCGTGTGGATGCGCCGACGATCGAGCTCGATCTTGGTCTCACCCGGTCCGCGCGAACCCATGCCAGCGCCCGCTCCGCCCACCTGGCCGCCGGCCTGGCGCGACATCGACTCGCCCCAGCCGCGCAGTCGCGGCAGGAGGTACTCGAGCTGCGCGAGCTCGACCTGCGCCTTGCCCTCCTTGGACTTGGCGTGCTGAGCGAAAATGTCGAGGATGAGCGCCGTGCGGTCGATCACCTTGACCTTGACCACGTCCTCGAGCGCGCGACGCTGGCTCGGGGCGAGGTCGTCATTGACGATCACGGTGTCCGCGCCCACCGCCGCCACGATGTCGCGCACCTCGTGCGCCTTGCCCTTGCCGATGTAGGTGGCCGGGTCGGGGTGGGGGCGGCGCTGGAGCACGCCGTCGAGCACCTCGGATCCGGCGGTCTCCGCGAGCGCGGCAAGCTCGCGCATCGAGATTTCGGCGTCCTCGGCGGTGCCGTGCGACCACTGGCCCACGAGCACCACGCGCTCGAGGCGCAACTGCCTGTACTCGACCTCGGTGATGTCCTCGAGCTCGGTCGACAGGTTCGCGACGCGGCGTAGGGCCGCGCGCTCCTCGCGATCGAACTGGTCGCCGTCGTAATCCGTCGCGAGCGTGCCGCCCTCTGC
This sequence comes from Demequina sediminis, assembly GCF_039545075.1. Lineage (NCBI taxonomy): Bacteria > Bacillati > Actinomycetota > Actinomycetes > Micrococcales > Demequinaceae > Demequina > Demequina sediminis. The sequence goes on from NZ_BAABRR010000005.1 coordinate 87,806, forward strand.
CACGGCGGTGCCCGCGCGCGACAAGACCCGGTCGATCACGGCATCGGCGCGGTGATCCTCGAGGTGGTCGCCGTCTTCTCTCACTGATTCACTCATACGTGACCATTGTCGCACCCCCCTGAGACACCGCGGGGCGCCTGGGGACGATGCCGGACCCACGCGGCCGCACGGGGCACCGGCGCCGCGAGCGACAGACACGAAGGGGACACGCGCCCGGCGGTACGCTCGGGGCCGTGAGCGACCACTACTTCAGCGCCCAGCCCGCGTCCGCGGACGAGCGACGACGGGTGACGGTCCGCCTCGCCGGCCTCGACCTCGAGCTTGAGACCGCCGCGGGCACGTTCTCGGCCGGCCACCTCGACCTGGGCACCCAGGTGTTGCTACGCAGCGTGCCCGACCCGACGGGTCACGTGCTCGATCTCGGATGCGGCTGGGGACCGATCGCAATCGAGGCCGCGCTGCGCGGCGCGTCGCGGGTCACGGCCGTCGACGTCAACGAGCGTGCGCTCGACCTCACGCGTCGCAACGCGGACCGCGTACGCGCGGCGCACCGCCTCGCACCGATCGACGCGGTGACCGCGGATCGTGTCGACCCGGACACCCGGTTCGACACGATCTGGTCGAATCCACCGATCCGCATCGGTAAGGACGCGCTCCACGCGCTCCTCGCTACGTGGCTGCCGCGGCTTGCCCCCGGCGGCGTGGCCTATCTCGTGGTACAGCGCAACCTGGGCGCGGACTCGCTCGCGACCTGGATCGCCGCCCAGGGATGGGGAGAGGTCGACCGCGCGGCCAGCGCCAAGGGCTTCAGGGTGGTGCGCGTCACGGCACGCTGACGGCGCCCTGTGCGACCAGCACCGCGGGACCCTCGAGGATCGTCGTCGCCCCCGTGATGCGCACCGTGACCATCCCGCCGGGGACCTCGACGTCCCACACGTCGGGCGCACCCTGACCGGCCCACGTCCTCATCGCGAGCGCGACGGCACAGGCGCCCGTCCCGCAGGACCGGGTCTCGCCCGAGCCGCGCTCGTGCACCCTCATCCTCACCCTGCCGCGGGTCTCCGCGCCAGCATCGTCGAAGCCGAGGGCGACGGCGAACTCGACGTTCGACCCGTGCTCGGGAACGGGATGCACCTGCGGAGCGACCGTGAGGTCGAGCGCCTCAAGCTCCTCGAGCGACCCCAGCGCGACCACATGATGCGGATTGCCCATGTCGACCGAGAGCGCGGGCCGCACGGGGTCCATCCCGCGCGCGGCCACCTCGGAGTCGAAGCCGGCCGACGCGTCGCCCACGCGGTACACGCCCATGCCGACCGCGTAGCGCCCGTCGCCGAGTGCGCGCACCGCGCGCGGTCCACCCCTGGTCGCGAAGTCGAGCCCCTCCGCAAGGTCCACGCCCGCCTCGCTCTCGAGGAAGGCCGCGAACACGCGCGCGCCGTTGCCGCACATCTCCGACGTGGTGCCGTCGGCGTTCCAGTAGTCCATGAACCACATGTCGGGGTCCACGCCCTCGCCCGCGGCCACCGCCCCGGCGCGCACCGCACGTATCACGCCGTCCGCGCCGATCCCTGCGCGCCTATCGCACAGGAAGCGCACGAGCGCGGGCGTGAGGTCGAGGCTTCCCGCGGGGTCGTGGATCAGGACGAAGTCGTTCTCCGTGCCGTGACCCTTGGTGAAGGCGATCATCATGCCCCCAGAGTAGTCAGGGGCCGGCGAGGGCGGCATCGGCCTGCTCCACCACGGCCGATGCCTGGGTCGCCGCGCGCGCGACGTCGCCGCGATCCCGGGGGGCGTCGATCCAGCGCACACGCGGGTCGGGGCGGAACCACTGGTGCTGCTTGCGGGCCAGCCGCCGCGTGTGCTGGGCGATGAGCGCGCGCGTCTGCGCCGCGTCGATCTCGCCGTCGAGGTGACGCAAGGTCTCCGCGTAGCCCACCGCACGCCGTGCCGTCACCCCGTCCCGCAGGCCGGCACGGTCCAGGCGGCGAACCTCGTCGACCAGTCCGCTCTCCCACATCGTCTCCACGCGGTCGTCGATGCGCGGATCGAGGGCGTCGTACGGGAGCTCGAGCGCGATCGTCACGGCCGGAGCGTGGTACTCGTGGCGTGGAAGGACGCTGCGCGTCGATCCCGTCAGCTCGATGATCTCGAGCGCTCGCACCAGCCGCTTGACATTCGCAGCGGGAATCCGCGCGGCCGCCTCGGCGTCGAGCGCGGCGAGCTCGCGGTGAAGGATCCCCGGCCCCTCGGTCTGTGCGCGGAGCTCGAGGCGCGCGCGCAGGTCGGGATCGGTCCCGGGGAACTCGAAGCGGTCCAGCAGCGCGCGCAGGTACAGCCCCGATCCGCCCACGACGATCGCACGACGCCCTCGCTCGTGGATCGCCGCGATATCGGCCCTCGCGCCGTCCTGGAACCGCGCGACCGAGGCGTCCTCGTGGACGTCGATGGTGTCGAGCTGATGATGTGGGATGCCGCGCCTGTCCCCCGGCGCGAGCTTCGCGGTGCCGATGTCCATGCCGCGATAGAACTGCATCGAGTCGGCGTTGACGATCTCCGCGTCGAGGCGTTCCGCGAGGTCGAGGCTCACGGCGGACTTGCCCGTCGCGGTGGCGCCGACGATCGCGATGATCGCCGGGCCGGCGGACGGGCTCACGCGCGCCGCAGCGCGGGCATGCCGAGACCGACGGGGCCCGCCGGGGCGCTCCCGGTGCCGCACGAGTCGCCGCCGTGGTCGTGCTCTCCGCCCTGCGCCGACTCCCACGCGTCTCCCGCGCGGGTGCGGCGCACCGCGTACGGACCGCCCTCGAGCGCCGAATCGGCCAGCAGGTGGTGCGGAGCGCCGTGCGTCACCGCGACCGTGACCATGTCACCCGGGCGCGGCGCCGCCTCGCCCTCCGGCACGGAGAAGTGCACGAGCCTGTTGCCCGGCTCGCGGCCACTCAGGCGCGCGGATCCCTGGTCCTTGCGGCCGGCGGAGTCGAGCACGAGCAGCTCGACCGTGCGTCCCACCATCGCGAGCGAGTCCTCGAGCGTGATCCGCTCCTGCAGCGCGAGGAGGCGCTCGAAGCGCTCCTGGACCACGGCCTTGGGCAGCGGCTCGAGGTCGTAGGCAGGCGTGCCCGGTCGCGGGGAGTACTGGAACGTGAACGCGGACGTGAAGCGGGCGGCCTCGACCACCCGCAGCGTCTCGGCAAAGTCCTCCTCGGTCTCGCCGGGAAAGCCCACGATGATGTCGGTCGTCAGGGCCGCATCGGGCATCGCGGCGCGCACGCGCTCGATGATCCCCAGGAACTTCTCGGAGCGGTAGGAGCGCCGCATCGCGCGCAGGATGCGATCCGAGCCAGACTGCAACGGCATGTGCAGGCTGGGCATCACGGTCGGGGTCTCGGCCATCGCCGCGATGACGTCGTCCGTGAACGCCGCCGGATGCGGCGACGTGAAGCGCACGCGCTCGAGCCCGTCGATCGCCCCGCACGCCCGCAGCAGCTTCGCGAAGGCGCCGCGGTCGCCGAACTCCACACCGTACGAGTTGACGTTCTGGCCCAGCAGGGTGACCTCGACGGTGCCCTGGGACACCAGGGCCTCGACCTCGGCGAGGATCTCGCCCGGGCGTCGGTCCCTCTCCTTGCCCCGCAGGGACGGCACGATGCAGAACGTGCAGGTGTTGTTGCAGCCCACCGAGATCGACACCCAGCCCGACGCGATCGCGTCGCGCCGCGACGGCAGCGTCGACGGGAACACCTTGAGGGACTCCTCGATCTCGACCTGGGCGGCGGCGTTGTGGCGCGCCCGCTCGAGCAACACGGGCAGCACGTCGATGTTGTGGGTGCCGAACACGACATCCACATACGGCGCCCGGGCGACGATGTCCCCACGGTCCTTCTGCGCGAGGCACCCGCCCACGGCGATCTGCATGCCGGGACGCTCGGCCTTGACGGAGGCGAGCTGGCCGAGGTTGCCGTAGAGCTTGTTGGCGGCGTTCTCGCGCACGGCGCACGTGTTGATGACGACGACGTCCGCGACGTCGGCCCCCGCGGGCGCGGCACGATAGCCCGCGCCCTCGAGCAGTCCCGCCATATGCTCCGAGTCGTGGACGTTCATCTGGCATCCCAGCGTCCTGACGAGGTACGTGGGTGCGAGGGTGGTGTCAGTCATGTCTATCCGGCGACGGCGTCCGCGCGAAGCTCGCGAATGACGGTCACCTTGATCTCTCCGGGGAACGTGAAGTCCGTGCTGATGTGCTCGGCAATTGTACGCGCCAACGCGTGCGTGCCCGCGTCGTCGATCTCGTCGGGCTCCACGATCACCCTGACCTCGCGTCCCGCGGCCATGGCAAGCACGCGCGTGACGCCGTGGTGGTTGAGGACGAGTCGCTCAAGGTGCTCCATGCGCGTGACGTACGCGTCGAGGTCCTCGCGCCGTGCGCCCGGTCGCGCCGCGGAGATCGCGTCGGCGACCTGAACGATCACGGCCTCGAGGGATTCCGGCGCGACCTCATCGTGGTGGGCAGCGATCGCGTTGACCACCGCGCCATCCTCGCCGTGTTCCGCGGCGAAGCGTGCCCCCAGCGCGGCATGGGTGCCCGACTGCTCGTGCGTGAACGCCTTGCCGAGGTCATGGAGCAGCGCTCCCCTCCGAGCGACCTCGACATCCGCTCCGAGCACCGCCGCGATGTCCGCCGCCACCTGTGACGTCTCCACGAGGTGGGCGAGCACGTTCTGCCCATACGAGGTCCGCAGCCGCAGGCGACCGAGGACGTCCACGATCTCGGAGGCGACGCCCGACACCCCCGACTCCGACAGCGCGTCGAGCCCAGCCGCCCGGTGACGCTGCGACGCGCCGGCCACCGCGCGCGCGTAGGCCGCCTCGACGCGTTGCGGCTGAATCCGGCCGTCCACGACCAAGGCGGCCAACGTCACCTCGGCGAGCTCGCGGCGCTCGGGATCAAAGCACGACAACTGCACGGCGTTGACCCCCTCCTCGACAATCAGGTTCACGCCGGTGAGGGCCTCGAACGCGCGGATGTTGCGCCCCTCGCGGCCGATGATGCGTCCCTTCATCTCCTCACTCGGGAGGTTGATCCACAGCGTCGAGTGCTCGGCGGACGTCGCAGCCGCCTGTCGCTGCATGGCCTCGACCAGGATCTCGCGCGCACGCGCGTCGGCCGCGGCCTGGGTGCGGCGCTCGATGCGGCGCAGCTCGACCTCGGCGTCGGCCCGTGCCTTCGCGATGAGGGACTCGGCGAGCTCCGCACGCGCCTCTTCGGGAGTGGTGCGCGCGACGGCGGCGAGGGCGCGCTCACGCTCGTCCTCGAGACGTGCCCGGTCCGCAGCAACGCGCCTCTCGTCGCGCACGACGACCGCCGCGCGCTCCTCGAGTCCGCGTGCGTACTGCTGCGCGTGGCGGTGATCAGCCGACAGCTCCTTCTCACGCTGAAGGGTCTGCTCCTCGCGGCGCTTCGCCTCGGCGAGCCGCACCTGGATGTCCTGGCGAATGGACTCTGCCTCGCGACGCGCCGCGGAGCGCTCGGCCTCCGCCTCGCGACGAGCGAAGACGACGAGTAGCAAGGCGATGAGGCTCGCACCGAGCAACAAGAGGATGATCAACGACTGGTCCACCCACTGCTCCTTCGCTCGCCATGGGGGCGACCGTCAGGCCCCACCTGCCTCACTATCGGCATTGCGCAAGTCTTTCACGAGTGCGAAGGCCAAGGAACTGGGGTAGCCCTTGCGACCCAGCATCGCGACGACCCGCCGCGTGCGAACCTCGACCGGATGCTGCGCAAGCTGATCCCACCGCTTGCGCGCGAGCGCGTGCGCGCGCTTCCGCTCGTCGTCGTCGTCGACCTGGCCCAACGCGGTCTCGATGTCGTCATCCTCGAAGCCCTTGCGCGCCAGTTCCTGTCGGATCGCGCGGCGCGCCTGCCCACGCTCCGCGTGGCGGGTGCGCACGATCGTCGAGGCCAGCTCGGTGTCGTCGAGCAGGCCCACCTCGAGGTAGCGCGCGACAATGACGTCGGCGAGATCGGGATCGACGCCGCGCGTGACGAGGCCCTCCCTCAACTGGGCAGCGGAGCGTGCCGAGTGCGTGAGGAGCCTCAGGGCGATCTCGCGTGCGCGCTCGGCGAGTTCCTCAGGACTGGCGACGTCAGGTGCGGCAGCGTCGGGAGTGGACGCTCCGCGCGTCGCGTCCTCCCTCGCGGCCCCGACGGCGCGCGTGCGCGAGCGACGCCCCGGGCTACCGGTGCGCCGCCCGCCGCGAGGCCGCGTGCTGTCAACCATGGACTAGAAGTCGGTCTTGGCCTTCTTGCCCGCCGCGACAGGAGCGCTTGAGGCTGCCTCCGCCTTGGCGGCGGCCTCCGCGGCCTCGGCCGCCTCCGCGATTGCGGCGAGTCCGACGCCCAGCTTGACCTTGACCTTGTGCTCGATCTCGTCGGCCAGCTGCGGGTTGTCCTTGAGGAAGTTGCGGGCGTTCTCCTTGCCCTGACCCAGCTGATCGCCCTCGTACGTGTACCACGCGCCGGACTTCTTCACGAAGCCGTGCTCGACGCCAAGGTCGATGATGCCGCCCTCGCGCGAGATGCCGTGGCCGTACAGGATGTCGAACTCCGCCTGCTTGAACGGCGGGGCCATCTTGTTCTTCACGACCTTGACGCGGGTCCGGTTGCCGACGGGCTCCGTGCCCTCCTTGAGGGTCTCGATGCGGCGCACGTCGAGACGCACCGAGGCGTAGAACTTGAGTGCCTTGCCTCCCGTGGTGGTCTCGGGGCTGCCGAAGAAGACGCCGATCTTCTCGCGCAGCTGGTTGATGAAGATCGCGGTCGTGCCCGTGGTGTTGAGCGCACCCGTGATCTTGCGCAGCGCCTGCGACATGAGGCGCGCCTGGAGGCCCACGTGGCTGTCGCCCATCTCGCCCTCGATCTCCGCCTTGGGTACGAGCGCCGCGACGGAGTCGATGACGAGGATGTCGATGCCTCCCGAGCGCACCAGGATGTCCGCGATCTCGAGCGCCTGCTCACCCGTGTCCGGCTGGGACACGATGAGGTTGTCGATGTCGACGCCCAACTTGCGGGCGTACTCGGGGTCGAGGGCGTGCTCCGCGTCGATGAAGGCCGCGGTGCCGCCCGCCTTCTGCATGTTCGCAACCGCGTGGAGCGCCACGGTGGTCTTACCTGAGGACTCCGGACCGTAGATCTCGACGATGCGCCCGCGCGGCAGTCCGCCGATGCCCAGGGCGATGTCGAGCGCGAGCGAACTGGTCGGGATCGCCTCGACGGGGACGACCGTCTTCTCGCCCATCCGCATCGCGGAACCCTTGCCGAACTGGCGGTCGATCTGTCCGAGTGCCGCCTCGAGTGCCTTGGAACGGTCCGCTGCTTGTGCCATGTCGCTTGCCTTTCGATCGGTGGCATCGCTGCCGTCTGTCCTGAACGACGCTACGCCGACCCTCCGACATCGAGGCCTGGCGAGGCGTGGGCCGGGGATGGCCGCTGCCGCGTGACGTCCTGGGGACCACAGTAATCGAACGCGTGTTCGAACGCGCGCGACACGCCGCGTCGACACGCCGCGTCGACACAGTGCGCCGGCCAGCGGCGGCGCACAGGTCAGCGGCGGGGCACAAGTCAGCGGCGGGGCACAAGTCAGCGCCGGAGTGGAACGTCAGCGCCGGGGAGGCGGGACGTTGCGGCGCGCGTCGCCCCCGTCGCGCTCGGCGAGCGGGACGCTCATCTGTTCGCACCACGCGTGCCACACGTCGCGGGGCGCCCGCCCCGCCTCAAGGGCCTGCACCGGCGTGAGGGAGTCGAGACCGGTCAGAGCAAGCTCGCGCGCGAGCGTGCGCGAATAGGCCTCACCAAAGACCGCGTCGGCCAACCCCCAGAATTCGCTGAGGCGCACGCCTCTAGCGGGTGCGCATCGAGCTCAGCAGCTCGGGAACGGTGTCGGGGATAGACGGCATCACGGGCACCGACTCGAGGGACTCGGCGGCGGCGAAGCGGTCCGACACCTCGCGGAGGATGCTCGACATCGGCATGTCGAGGGCCTCGCAGATCGACGCGAGCAACTCGGAGGATGCTTCCTTCTGTCCGCGCTCGACCTCCGACAGGTAGCCCAGCGACACGCGGGCTCCCGACGAAATATCGCGCAACGTGCGGCCCTGCGTGAGGCGCGCGTCGCGAAGCACTTCGCCGATCTCGTTGCGGAGCACAGGCATGCGGCCTCCCCTCATCATCGTGCGGCCCTTGTCCATGTCTGACACAACGCACCATACCCCACGCTTGTTCCGCGTCTGAGAACTCAAGGTTACGGCTGCGTCACGGAGCCGCGGAGGGCGGCGTCGAGCAGGTCGAGCGCGCCCGCGACGGAGGCGGTGCGCACGGCCGCGCGGTCGCCGTCGATGTCGAGCCGGAGCGTGTGCACGCCCCGCGGCCCCTCGACGGCAATCCACACGCGCCCGGGCGGCGCGCCGTCGTGGGGCTCCGGCCCGGCCGCACCGGTGGTGGCGACCGCGAACGATGCCCCGGTGGCGTCGCGCGCCCCGCGCGCCATGGCCGTGGCGACCTCCGCGGAAACGATGCCTGCCGTCGCGATGAGGTCGGGATCGACACCGAGCAACGCCGCCTTCATGGCCGGCGTGTAGGCGACGATGCCGCCGCGTATGGCCGCCGAGGCTCCCGGCGCCCCGATGAGCGCGGCACACACCGCGCCGCCCGTGAGCGACTCCGCGGTCGCGACCGTCGCGTGCTGCGCGAGCAGCGCGCGCACAATCTCGTCAGGCCGCGGCACGGCCGCCCGCCCGCTCCATGCGTGCCGCGCGCACGATCTTCACCGTGTAGTCGACCCCCGTGACGAGCGCGAGGGCCGTGGCCGCGAGCAGCGCCCACCAGGCGGCGATGTCTACCCAGGCGGGAGTGCCGGGCAAGAGGTACAGCCAGATCGCGAGAAGCTGCAGCGTCGTCTTGGCCTTGCCTCCCCGCGACGCGGCGATCACCGTGTTCCCCGCCACCACGAGACGTCCCACGGTGACCCACAGCTCGCGCACCGCGATGATCACCACGGGCCACCACGGCACGGAGTCGATTGCGACCAGCATTGCGAGTGCGCCCAGCACCAAGGCCTTGTCCGCGATCGGATCGGCGAGCTTGCCGAACGCGCTCACGACGCCCCATCGCCGCGCCAGGTACCCGTCGAGATAGTCGGTGGCCGCGGCCACCATGAACACCGCGACCGCCCACCATCGCAGGGCGCCCTCGTCTCCCCCGTCGGCGGCGAGCAGCACGACGAACACCGGGACGGCGACAAGGCGCGCGACGGTGAGCGCGTTGGGCACGGCGGAGGTCACGCCCTCACCCTAATGCGCGCGGGCGCCCCTGCCGCGCCCGCCGCGGTGCGCCGGCGCGCATCGGCGACGCGCGATACTGGGGACATGCCCACCCGCCCTCCCGGCCACGCCCGTCCCCGCGCGACGACACTCTCCGTCGCCGGCGCCGCGCTCTTGGCGGCGGCGGCAGGGATCGCGCTCGGGGTGGCCGGCGCCGGCCAGCTGTCGACCTCTCAGACGGCCGCCGCCGAGCCCCCTGCGGCATCGTCCCCCGACTCCGCCGCACCCTCACCGGCCGTTACGGCCGAACCGACCGCGAGCCCGTCCCCCACTCCAGCCGAGCCCGAGCCCGTCTCCTTCACCCTGGTGGCGGGAGGCGACGTCCTCACCCACACGCCGGTGAATGCGTCCGCGCGCGTCGATGGGGGCTACGACTACACGGCACTGATGTCCGGGGTGCGCCCGTACATCGAGGGCGCCGACCTCGCGCTGTGCCACCTTGAGGTGCCGATCGCCCCGGAAGGCACCGAACCCTCGGGCTATCCGATCTTCGCCGCCCCCGCCGAGCTTGCGCGCGACCTCAAGGAGGTGGGCTGGGACGGCTGCTCGACCGCCTCCAACCACAGCGTCGACAAGGGACCCTCCGGCGTCGAGTCGACGCTCGACGTGCTCGACGCCAACCGGCTTCAGCACACCGGGACGGCCCGCAGCGCGGACGAGGCCACGCGGACCAGCCTGTACTCCGTGCGCGCGGGCGACCGCACGGTGCGTGTCGCCCATGTCTCGTTCAGCTACGGCACCAACGGCATGCCCGTGACGAATCCGTGGGAGGTCAATCTCTTCGACGCCGAGGCCTCCGACGCGACGCCGATCATCGAGGCGGCGGAGCGGGCGCGCGCCGACGGAGCCGACGTGGTCGTGGCCTCCGTGCACTGCTGTGTCGAGTACCGCACCGAGCCCACCGACGCCCAGCGCGCGCTCGCCGAGCGGATCGCGGAATCCGGTGCCGTCGACCTCTATGTCGGCCACCACGCGCACGTCCCGCAGCCCATCGAGTTGCTCGACGGTGGTCCCGCAGGCGAGGGCATGTGGACCGCATTCGGGCTCGGGAACTTCCTGTCGAACCAGGACTCACGCTGTTGCGTAGCCGAGACATCGAACGGCCTGCTGCTCACGGCCACATTCACGGTGGGGGCCGATGGCCGGGTCGCCGTGGGCGCCGAATGGACCGCGATCACGGTAGACACGGGCGACGGACACAGGATGCACGCCCTCGCGGAGATCGCGGACGGCGCGGGGTCGCTTGGCGCGGCGGAGGTGGCCGACCGACGCGGCCGCGTGGGCGCGGCGGCCGGATCCGCGGCGCCGGAGCGGACGGAACCCGCGACACGGCTCGCGGACCAGATGTACCCACGGCTGGCGATTGCCGCGTCCTGACGGCGGGCGGATCCGCAGCGGGACGTCGCCGCGGGCGTCTCTACGCGAGCGGCTCGTGGGTCGTCATGGCCTCGTCTCGCTCCTGCGGACGCGGGTCGATGAGGCTCTCTCCCACGTGCGGGTGGGTCGCGAGCACGGTGGCCGCGGGCTGCGCGACGCCGAACAGCCATCCCTGCCCGTAGCGCCATCCGCAGCGCGACAGGAACTGTGCCTGGGCCTCGGTCTCGATGCCCTCCGCGATGGTCGCGAGGCCAAGTTCGCGGGCCAGCGCGCCCAGGGCGCGCGACACCTTGGCGCCCGCGGGGTCCTCGGGGATGCCCGCCACGAAGGACATGTCGAGCTTGACTCCGGAGACCGGCAGGTTGCGCAGGTACGACAGGGGCGACACGCCGGTGCCGAAGTCGTCGAGCAGGATCGGCACCCCGGCGTTGCGAAGTTCCGTGAGCTCGTGGCGGATGCGGGTGTTGGGCGCAACCAGCGATGCCTCGGTGAGCTCGACCACGATCCGCTGCGGGCTGAGGTGGTGGCGGCCGATCGCGGACAGCACGCGGTCCGCAAACTCGGAGTCACCCAACTGGTCGGCGGACACGTTGAGCGACACCCACGTGCTGTCGGACGGCCCGCGTTCGAGGAAGGTCGCCGCCTGTTCGACGAGCGCCGCGCCGAGCGTGACGGACAATCCACGATCGTCGATGAGCGGAAGAAAAGCGCCGGGCAGCAGCAGTCCACGCGTGGGGTGCTGCCAGCGCACGAGCGCCTCATAGCCGACGACCGTACGCGTGGCAAGCTCGAGGATCGGCTGATAGTGGAGGACCAAGTCGCCGTTCTCGATCGCGCGGGCGAGCTCCGCGGCGAGCGCCGTCTGGTGATCGGCGGTGGTCCGCATCGAGGGCTCGAAGACCTCGGTGCGGCTCTTGCCAGCGGCCTTCGCGCGGTACATCGCTGCGTCGGCTGCGCTCAACAGCGCGGCTCCCCCTCCGGTCACCGTCTCGTCGTCCGCCATCGCGATGCCGAGAGAGGCCCCGAGCTGCACCTGGTGGCGCTTGACCGCGAGCGGACGTCGCAGCCCGTCGTGGATCGCCGCGGCGATGTCGAAGAGCGCCTTGGAGCAGTCGGGATCCTCGACGGCGATCACGAACTCGTCGCCGCCGATGCGCGCGACGGTGCCGCGGCTGCCCGTCGCCGAGCGAAGGATCCCGGCCACGTGCACGAGCGCCGAGTCTCCCGTCGCGTGGCCGAAGCGATCGTTGAGTCCCTTGAAGCCGTCGAGGTCGACCGCGATCACGCCGACGCGTGACTCGGCGTCGGGCTTGGCGACCAGCGTGGTCAGCACCTCGTGAAGAAGGTTGCGGTTGGCCAGCCCGGTGAGGGGGTCGTGCATCGCGCGGTGCGCAAGCAGCTCGGAATGCATGCGGTCGTCCGTCGTGTCGCGCAACTGGACCACGTAGTGGTCGGGTGCGCCGCCGGCGAATCGCACGAGTCCGACGTCGAGGACGGCCCACACCACGTTGCCGTCGCCGCGCACGTAGCGCTTCTCCAGCGAGAAGTGGTTCTGGTGACCGTCGTAGAGCCGCTGCAACTGATCGCGCTCGGCCTGCAGGTCCTGGGGGTGCGACAGCGAACTGAAGGGCGTGCCGCGCAGCGCCGCGACGGTGGACCCCATCATCTGCGCGAACGCCCGGTTGACCTCGGTGAGTCGCCACTCGAGGTCGACGAGCGCCATGCCGGTCGGCGCATTCTCCATCGCGCGCCGGAACCGCGCGTCCGAACGGCTGAGCGCCTCGGCCGCCTCGCGCAACCCCGTCGTGTCCATGACGGTGATGACGATCATCGCGCCGTCCGGCCCGTCCTCGACCACGCGCGTGCGAACGTGCAGCCAGCGAATGTCCTCGGCCCCGCGCCGGCCGGGAACGCCGATCACGCGCGGACGGCCGTCCTCGGTGCTCGCGAAGGCCTCGGCAGGCAGCAGCGGTCGCAGGTGCGCGTCGACGGCCCTGACGGGCAGCCGCGACAGCGAGACTCCGTAGGCACCGGTGGCGGACACCCCGAGGATCGTGCCCGCGAGGTCGGACATCATCGCCACCTCGCCCGAGGGCTTCGCGATGATCACGCCGTCCCGCGCGGAGGTCATGACCGCCTCGAACTGGCGGCGCAGGTCCCGCTCCTGCGCGAGCGCCTCGTCGCGCTGCGCGCGGATGCGCGCCGACCTCCAGAAGAAGTAGAAGGCGCACAGCGCGAGAAGGACCAGCAACGCGCCCACCCCGGCGACGAACGCCGGCTGCGCGAAGAGGTCTACGAGTCCACCCATTCCCCGTCCTCAGCGTCGTCGTATGCGGTGGAGCCCACCGTAGCGCCCGACTCGCCTCTGAGGACAGCGAGAGTGGACGCAAGCTCGTCTGGTGTGACCAATACGTCACGAGCCTTCGAGCCCTGGGACGGACCGACGATCTCCCTCGTCTCGAGGAGGTCCATGAGCCGTCCCGCCTTCGCGAAGCCCATCTTGAGCTTGCGCTGCAGCATCGAGGTGGACCCGAGCTGGGTCGTGATGACGAGTTCGGCGGCGGCCAACAGGTCATCGAGGTCGTCGCCGATGTCCTCGGCCACCGCGGCCGACGTCGACCCCGCCTGCACCACATCGTCGCGGTACTCGGGGTCGGCCTGCCGCTTGGCGTGCTCGACGGCCGCGTGGATCTCGGTCTCCGACACCCACGAGCCCTGGACGCGCATCGGCTTCGACTCCCCCATGGGAAGAAACAGCGCGTCACCCTGGCCGATCAGCTTCTCCGCTCCCGGCATGTCGAGCACGACGCGGCTGTCGGCGAGCGACGAGGTCGCGAACGCGAGGCGCGACGGCACGTTCGCCTTGATCGTGCCCGTGACGATGTCGACCGAGGGCCGCTGAGTCGCGAGCACGAGGTGAATGCCGGCCGCGCGCGCGAGCTGCGTGATGCGCTGGATGGACTCCTCGACGTCGCGCGGCGCGACCATCATGAGGTCCGCAAGCTCGTCCACGATGACCAGCAGATAGGGATACGTGTGAATCTTGCGCTCGGAGCCAGGCAGCGGCTTGACCTTGCCGGCACGCACGGCCTTGTTGAAGTCGTCGATGTGCTTGTACCCGAACAGCGCGAGGTCGTCATAGCGCATGTCCATCTCCTTCACCACCCACTCGAGGGCCTGCGCGGCCTTCTTGGGGTCGGTGATGATGGGCGTGATGAGGTGCGGGATGCCCTCGTAGATCGTGAGCTCGACGCGCTTGGGATCCACGAGCACCATGCGCACCTCGGCGGGCGTGGCGCGCATAAGCACCGAGGTGATCATCGAGTTGACGAACGAGGACTTTCCGGCTCCCGTGGCACCCGCGACCAGCAGGTGCGGCATCTTGGCGAGGTTGGCCATGACGTAGCCGCCCTCGACGTCCTTGCCGATGCCGATCGCCATCGGGTGGTCGTTGCGGGTCGCGACGGGCGAGCGCAGCACGTCTCCCAGCGCGACCGTCTCGCGGTCCACATTGGGAATCTCGATGCCGATCGCGGACTTGCCGGGAATGGGAGACAGGATGCGCACATCCGCGCTCGCCACGGCGTACGCGATGTTCTTGCTGAGCTGCGTGATCTTCTCGACCTTGACGCCAGAACCCAGCTCGACCTCGTAGCGCGTGACCGTGGGGCCACGCGTGAAGCCCGTGACCTCGGCATCCACCCCGAACTGCTCGAGCACGCTCGTGAGCGCCGCGACCACGCGGTCGTTGGCGGCGGACCGCTCCTTGTGCGGGGCGCCCTTGACCAGGTAGTCGAGCGAGGGGAGGACGTACGGCGTCGAGTTCTCGAGCGTGCCCTGCTCCCCCGCGGGGACGATGCTCGTGGTGGGGGGAGCGTGGCGCTCACCCGTCACCTCGATGAGTTGCGTCGGGGCGTCGGCCAGGGCGTCGGGCGTGAGAGGCACGGGCTCCTCGGCGGCATAGGGCGACAGGGGGGCCGTCGCCTGAGCGGCACGTCCGCCGTCGGGGTCGATGATGTCATCGAAGTCGGTGCGCTCGACGGTCGCGGCGGTCGCGAAGGCCTCGTCCGCCTCGTACGCGTCGAGGCCATCGGGATCGCCGGGCTGCTCGCCGTGAATTGCGCGGTCGAAGAGGCGGCGGGCCCGGCTCTTGCGCGCGCGCGGCTCGGGCGCGCCGGGACGCTCGAGGGTGCGGTGCTCGGGAAGATCCAGCACCTCGGTCTCACCGGTCTCGACGCCGTCGCCGTGACGCACCTTGCGGGCGACCTCAGCGACCCACTCGGCCGCCTCTCGCATCGAGACGCCGGCGACGATCAACACGGACAACAGCGCGAGCAGGACCAGCACGACGACCGCGAGGGGCGCCGTGACGAGCGATGCCAGCGGCGTGCCCACGAGGAAGCCCAGGAGACCACCCGCCTCGCGCACGCCCTCCCATCCCTCGACGGGGCTCGGCTGGCCCTTCGCGATGTGGATGATGCCGTCGACCATGATCGCGAGCATGAGCGCGCCGAGCGTGATCCGGTGGTTGGTGCTCTCCTCCTGAGGCGCGCGCATGAGGCGTACCGCGATGACGAGCAGGACGATCGGCAGCCCGTACGCGAGCACCCCGAAGGTTCCGGCAACCACGGCATGGATCGCGGTGCCCGCCCAGCTCGACAGCTCGAACCACTCGCGCGCGGCGATGAGGATCGCGAGGATCACCAGGACGATCGCGAGGCCGTCGCGACGCACCGCGGGCGGCACGTCACGCGCGCCGTGACCGATCGAGCGCACCGCGGAGCCGAGCGCGGCGGCGCTACCCCTGCCCACCGCGCGCGCGCCGCGCAGGACGGCGGGCGGCTGCTTCTTCACGGGAGCCTTGCCGCGTGCGCCCGACGCGCGCGCGCCTGACGGGCGCGCGGCCTGGGAGGACCGGGGCGCGGGACGGGTCTGTCGCGTCTGAGCCATGGCACATCACGCTAGCGCCAGGGCGGGACCGGGCGAGGTTGCCACCCCGCGCGGCCCCGGCATCGTCCCGCTGCGGGGCGCCAGGCGTCAGGCCTCGACGACCACCGGGATGATCATCGGGCGGCGGCGGAGCTTGGTGCCCACGAACCGTCCCAGGACGCGGCGCGCCACCTGCTGGAGCTGGTGGGTGTCCGTCGAACCGCCCTTCGCCGCGTCCTCGATCGCCCTCTTGATGTCGGGCAGGATCGCGTCGAACACCGAGTCGTCCTCGGCGAGGCCGCGCGCATGCACCTCCGGGCCGCTCACGACGCGGCCGTTGGTCGAGTCGACCACGGCGATGATTGTGACGAAGCCCTCCTCCGCGAGGATGCGGCGGTCCTTGAGCTCGGTGTCGGTGATCTCGCCCACCGACGATCCGTCGACGTAGACGTTGTGCACCTCGACCGCGCCCACGACGGTCGCGACGCCGTCCTTGAGGTCCACGACGGTGCCGTTCTCCGCGAACATCACGCGCTCGTGCGGCACGCCCGTCTTGATCGCGAGATTGCCGTTCGCGAGCAGGTGGCGCACCTCGCCGTGGATCGGCATGACGTTGCGCGGGCGCAGGATGTTGTAGCAGTACAGCAGCTCGCCCGCACTCGCGTGGCCCGAGACGTGCACGCGCGCGCTGCCCTGGTGCACCACGGTCGCGCCCAGGCGCATGAGCCCGTTGATGACGCGGTACACGGCGTTCTCGTTGCCGGGGATGAGGGACGATGCGAGGATCACCAGGTCGCCCTCGCCCACCGTGACCTTGTGGTCGCCGGTGGCCATTCGGCTCAGCGCCGCCATCGGCTCGCCCTGGGATCCGGTCGACATGTAGACCACCTGGTGGCCCGGCATGTCGTCCGCCTTCTTCGGGTCGACGAGGATGCCGTCAGGCACGCGCAGGAAGCCCATGTCCGCGGCGATGCCCATGTTGCGCACCATCGACCGGCCCACGAAGGCCACCTTGCGGCCGTGCGCCTGCGCAGCGTCGATCACCTGCTGGACGCGGTGCACGTGGCTCGCGAAGGACGCCACCACGATGCGGCCCGTCGCCTGCGCGAACTGGCGGTCGAGCACGGGGCCGATCTCCACCTCGGAGGTGGTGAATCCGGGCACCTCGGCATTGGTCGAGTCGACCATGAACAGGTCGACGCCCTCGGCACCCATGCGCGCGAAGGCGCGCAGGTCGGTGATGCGGCCGTCGAGCGGCAGCTGGTCCATCTTGAAGTCGCCGGTGTTGAGCACGGTGCCTGCGGGGGTGCGCACGAAGACCGCGAGGGCATCCGGAATCGAGTGGTTGACGGCGACGAACTCGAGGTCGAATTTCCCGAGCACCTCGCGCTGGCCCTCCTTGACGGCGAGCGTGACGGGCGTGATGCGGTGCTCCTTGAGCTTGGCCTCGATGAAGGCGAGCGTCAGTTGGGAGCCCAGGATCGGGATGTCCCTGCGCATGCGCAGCAGGTACGGAACGGCACCGATGTGGTCCTCGTGGCCGTGCGTGAGGACGATCGCCTCGACATCGTCGAGCCGGTCCTCGATGTACCCGAAGTCGGGAAGGATGAGGTCGACGCCGGGCTGGTGGTCTTCAGGGAAGAGCACGCCACAGTCGATGATGAGCAGCCGTCCGTCGATCTCGAGGACGTGCATGTTGCGCCCCACCTCGCCCAGGCCGCCGAGCGGCACCACGCGCAGCGTGCCGGGTTCGAGGGCGGGAGGGGGAAGCAGGTCGGGGTTGAAGGTCATGTGGTCTCCGTCAGGGGTGAATGCCGGCGGCGGTGAGCCGCGCCACCAGGGCGTCGTGCTCGGGGGCCGTCAGGGGAAGCAGCGGCAGGCGCATCGCGCGGCCGGGGATGACGCCGAGCCAGTGCACGGCGGACTTCGCGTTGGTGGCGCCGGGGCCGTCGAAGATCGCGGCATGGATGGGCAGGAGCGACTCGTGAAGGCGCTCGGCCTCGGCCGTGTCGCCCGCGTCGTGCGCGGCGATCATCGCGGCGATCTGGCGTCCCGCGACGTGGGAGGACACGGACACCACTCCCACCACACCCGCGCGCAGGAAGTCGAGCGTGAGCGGGTCGTCGCCCGAGTACCAGGCCAGGCCGGTGCGCTCGATGCGCGCCTTCGCGGTCTCAACGCCTCCGGTCGCGTCCTTGACCGCCACCACGCGGCCCAGCGCGGCAAGGGCGTCGTACGACTCATCCGAGATCGCCAGCGCGGTGCGACCGGGGATGTCGTAGATCATGACGGGCAGGTCGGTGGCACCCACGATCGCACGGAAGTGCGCCACCACCCCCGCCTGCGAGGGCTTCGAGTAGTACGGCGTCAGAGCGAGGATGCCGTCCGCGCCCGCCTCGGCGCCCTGCTCCGCCATGCGCACGGCGTGGGCGGTGTCGTTGGAGCCGGCGCCCGTGAGGAGCGTGACGTCGGGGCCCACCGCCTCGCGCACCGCACGGAGCAGGTCAACCTTCTCGGGGGCGTGGGTCGTGGGCGCCTCGCCGGTGGTGCCAGACAACACGAGGCCATCGGAGCCGTGAGCCACCAGGAATCGCGCGAGGGACTGTGCGGCCTCGAGGTCGAGCGCCCCGCCCTCGTGCATCGGCGTGACCATCGCGGTCAGCACCGTGCCGAACGGTCGCGAGGAAGATGTCATGGGAGTCAACTTACCGCGCCCACACCCCACACCTCGGTCACGTCGCCTCCGCTACGGCACGCGTTCGCCCCTCGTCGCGACCGTGAGCAGGACCGCACAATCGGACAGCGCCTCGAGACTGTGGCGTTCTCGCGGGATCCGCAGGTAGTCGCCCTGGTCCAGGTCCACCGCGCGGTCCAGCGCGACCACGCGTACCGCACCGCGCAACACGAGCAGCGTGGCCTCCCCCGGGCTCTCGTGATCGCCCAGGCGGTGACCCTGCGCGAGGGCGATCACCGTCTGACGCAGGTCGCTGTCGCGGTCCCCCATGAGCGTCGTGGCGTGACGCCCGCTCGAGGCTCCACGAGCGACCTCGAGTTCTCCGTCGACCAACGCGTCCAGCCTCGTGACGTCCATGCGTACCCCTTTCCCCCGCCCATTCAACGCCCTCGGCTGGATCGGCGCGCGGCGACCGCGGCATCGTCCCTCCCCGCGTACCCTTGAGCGGTGTGAGCGACATCCCCACTCCGTACGAAGATCTGCTGCGCGACGTGCTGGCCACCGGGACGCCCAAGGGCGACCGCACCGGCACAGGAACGTTGTCGGTCTTCGGCCGTCAGATCCGCTTCGACCTCGCCCAAGGCTTCCCGCTCATCACCACCAAGCGCGTGCACGTGCGCTCAATCGTGGGCGAGCTGCTGTGGTTCCTGCGGGGCGAGACCAATGTGCGGTGGCTCCAGGAGCGCGGGATCACGATCTGGGACGAGTGGGCCGACGCGGACGGCGAGCTGGGCCCCGTCTATGGCTACCAGTGGCGTTCGTGGCCGACGCCCGGTGGTGGTCACGTCGACCAGATCTCCGAGGTGATCGAGCAGATCCGCACCAACCCCGACTCGCGTCGGCTGCTGGTGTCCGCGTGGAATCCCGCCGACATCCCTGACATGGCGCTCGCGCCGTGCCACGCGATGTTCCAGTTCTACGTCGCCGACGGCAAGCTCAGCTGCCAGCTCTACCAGCGCAGCGCGGACCTGTTCCTGGGCGTCCCGTTCAACATCGCGTCGTATGCGCTGCTCACCCACATGATCGCGGCGCAGACGGGCCTCGCGGTCGGCGACTTCGTGTGGACCGGCGGCGACTGCCACCTCTACACCAACCACCTCGAGCAGGTGGAGCTGCAGCTGTCGCGCGAGCCGTACCCGTACCCGACGCTGCGGCTCGCCGCGAGGGACTCGGTCTTCGACTACGACATCGACGACGTGTCGTTCGAGGACTATCGCCATCACCCGGGCATCAAGGCTCCGGTCGCGGTCTAGCCGGTGGCTGTCAAGGCAATCTGGGCGCAGGCGCGCGACGCCGCCGGCCGCCCCGTCATCGGTCGCGGCGGGACGATGCCGTGGCACCTTCCCGCCGACCTCGCCCACTTCCGCGAGGCCACCCGCGGCGGCGCGGTGATCATGGGCAGGCGGACGTGGGAGTCCCTGCCGCCGCGCTTCCGTCCGCTGCCGGGCCGCGTCAACGTGGTCGTCACGTCGGGAGAGGCACCGGAGGGCGCCCAGCGGGCGGCGTCCCTTCCCCAGGCCCTCGAGCTGGTGGCCGCGTTGTCCCCCGGGACGGACGCGTGGGTCATCGGGGGCGCTCGGCTGTTCGTGGAGGCGCTCGCGGTGGCGGAGGAGCTCGAGGTCACCGAGATCGACATCGAGGTCGAGGGCGACACGTTCGCACCGGAGGTGACGGCCGGGTCGTGGGCCGCTTCGGCCGGACCGTGGTCGGCGACGGATGACGGGCCGCGCCATCGCTTCGTGACGTACCGACGCCGGCCGTGAGGGCGGGGCCACCTGCCGACTCGGTGGCCCACGGGGAGCGTGCCAGGATGAACCGCATGACCTGGACCGTGCCCGCGCGCATCGAGACCGAGCGCCTGGCCGTGCGCCGCTACGTGCCCGAGGACGCCGCGGCGATGTCGACGGTGATCCCCGCGAACCGCGAGCACCTCGCCCGCTTCCTGCCGTGGGCGGTGGCCGAGCCCGTGAGCACGTCCGAGCGCGCGGCCACCGTGGCGCGCTTCATCGCCGAGCACGAGCAGGGTGCCGACTTCCCCATGGGCATGTTCGACCGCGCGACGGGCGACTACGTGGGCGGCAGCGGCTTTCACACGCGTCGAGGGCCAGGCGTCCTCGAGATCGGGTATTGGATCCGCGCGGACCGTGAGGGTGAGGGGCTCGTCACCGAGGCGGTTGTCGCGCTCACGCGGGTCGCGCTCGCGTATGCGAAGGCCGCGTCGGTGGAGATCCATCACGTGCCCGGTAACGTGCGCTCAGCCGCCGTGCCGCGGCGCGCAGGCTTCACCGCGCGCGGGCTTGCCGCGCCGCTCGGGGACGAGCCCGCCATGGAGCGGTGGACCATCGATGCCGCGGCGCTGCGGCGCGAGCCCCTCGCCTCGGCCCCTCCGCCACTCCTGTTCGACGACGCGGGCACCGCGCTGGCGTGGCCGGCGTGAGTCTCGACACGGCGCGCCAGCACGCGTTGTCGGTGTCGCTTGCGACCGGCGCGTACGGGCTCAGCTTTGGCGCGCTCTCCGTCGCGGCCGGACTCGACGTGTGGCAGACCCTCGCGCTCTCGCTGCTGGTGTTCTCGGGCGGTTCTCAGTTCGCCTTCGTGGGTGTGCTGGGGGCGGGCGGCGGTCCGTGGGCGGCCGTGGCCACCTCGACGTTCGTCGGGATCCGCAACGGCTTCTACGGCGTGGGTCTTGCCCCCGTCCTGAGGCCGATGCGCGGGTGGCGACGCGCGTGGGCGGCGCAGGTGACCATCGACGAGTCGACCGCGGTCGCGCTCGCGCAGCCCCACGACGACCTCGAGGCACGGCGCACGGGCTTCTGGTGGACGGGCGTGGGCGTGTTCCTCGCCTGGAATGCGATCACGGTGGTGGGGGCGCTGCTCGGATCGCGCCTGGGCGACCCCGCCGACTGGGGACTGGACGCCGCCGCGGCCGCGGCCTTCCTCGCCCTCGTGTGGCCGCGTCTCGCGTCGCGCCGCGCGCAGGCGGTCGCGGGCGCGTCCGCGGTGGTCGCCCTCGCATTGACTCCGGTCGCGCCGGCCGGTGTTCCCGTGCTGGCCGCCGCCGCGGTCGCGATCGTCGCCGGGTGGGGGCATCCGCGTCCCGAGGAGGTGCCGGAGTGAGCGCCTACGTGTGGACGTGGATCGCGATCGCCGCCGCGGGCCTCGCGGCATGGGCGACCAAGCTCGCTGGCCATACGGTGCCGGAGGCGTGGCTCGACAATCCCCGCGTGCACAGGGTCGCCGCCTTCGTGACGGTCGCACTCCTGTCCGCGCTCGTGGCGGTGCAGACCTTCGGCTCGGGACGAGGGCTGACCGTCGATGCGCGCGTCGCCGCTCTCGCCGTGGCAGCAGTCCTGCTGTGGAGGCGTGCGCCGTTCATCGTCGTGGTCGCGGTAGCCGCGCTCGTCGCTGCGGGTCTGCGCGCGCTCGGTTGGGGCTGACTCCTACGACACGTGGTTCAGCACGAAGGCCACCAGGAATCCGGTGGCGGCGCTGAGTCCGGTGGCCCAGTGGTCCTCTTCGAATGCCTGGGGAATCATCGCGTTGCACACCATCGCGAGCAGCGCCCCCGCGGCTACGGACACGATGATGGCGAGCATGGCTATCGAGACGCCGGCGAGTGCCCCGGCGCCCACGACACCCGTGACCACGGCGATCGTGGCCACAGCGCCCCACAGCGCGAGGATGCTGCGGGGCGACCGACCCGCGCGGCGCATCGCGACGCTTCCCGCGCGGCCCTCGGAAATGTTGCTCAGCGCGATCGCCACGACGACTGCCCATGGGATGGTGCCGCCGAATTTCACCGATAGGCCGATGGCGACCGCCTCCGGAATTCCATCAAGCAGTGCGCCGACTGCGAAGGCGCCGCCAGCCCCAGGAGCGTCTCCGCCGCGCCGCGACGTGATGTTGCGCGAGGCGCGCTCGCGCCGGGCCCTGCGCGCGGCGACGCGGGCCACCAGTCGGTCTCCCGCCACATAGATGACGGATCCCCCCGCAAACCCGACCACAACCGGTCACACGCCGCCCGCCTCGCTGGCCTCGACCACAGGCTCGAGCGCGAGCGTCGCGAGCATGACGCCCGCACCGAACGCCATGACACTCGCGACGGCGCGTCGAGACACGTCCCAGCTCACCGCAATCACCGCGCCGATGAGCAGCGTCCCGATGCCGAGCCCCGCCGCCACCACCGTGGCGATCGCGTCCATGCATCCACGCTCGTGCTGTACGCCTAGTCTTGACCGCATGATCCACGCCGATGTCTCCGCCCGTCCCGCCGTCCCCGGAGACGAGGAGGCGATCGCGCAGATCCAGTTGGCCTCGTGGCGGGCGAGCCTGGGGGCCGCAATCGAGGATCTGGCCGCGGATCAGATGCGGGCCCAGTGGTCCACGGCGATCGCCCAACCGCCGAGCCGCGAACACCGGGTCTTTGTTGCGTGCGACGGTCCCCACGTCGTCGGCTTCGCTGCACTCACGCCCACGGAGATCCTGGCGCTCGAGGTGGCACCCGATCACCGTAGGGTCGGCCACGGGTCACGGCTGCTCGCCGCGTGCATCGACACGATCCGGGCTCAGGGCCGCAGCGAGGTCAGGGCGTGGACGCTCGAGGCTGACGACGCGCGGCGCACCTTCCTTTCCTCTGCGGGCCTGGCGGAGGGCGGCGTCCGCCGGACCCTCGAGGGGCCCGCGGGTGACCTCGTCGAGGTCATGTACCGCGCTTCCCTCGCTTAGCGCGCACTCCGGAAGAGGTCGGCGGCGTAACGCAGCGCCTTGCGCGCCTGGGCCTTGTCCTTGACCGCCTCGTAGGCGAAGGCGAGGTGGAACCACGCGACCCAGTCCTCGGGCGCAAGGTCGACCTCGCGGCGTGCGAGCTCATAGACATCGGTGGCGGCCTCCTCGGTGAGGCGGCCGCTCGGCGTGCGCTCGCCGTCGTGCAGGGGGAGCCGACCCTCCGCCTCGAGGCGCGTCGCCATCCTCTGCACCACCATCCCCAGGCGCCACTCCGCGATCAGGTACCACACGGCGATCACGGGAAGCACCAGGAAGAGTGCGCCCAGGGCCTTGGCCACGAGGGAATCGTCGCGCAGCAGCACGACCGCGCGCCCGGCGACGAGCGCGACGTAGATGCCGAGCAGCGCCGTCACCGCGGTCGCGGCAAGGAGCGCCGGGCGGCGCATGAGACTCACAGCGACATGTACCCGTCGAGACCCACGGTGAGGCCGGGGTGGCGGGCGACCTCTCGCACGCCCAGCAGGACTCCGGGCATGAAGCTGATGCGGTCGAAGCTGTCCGTGCGGATCGAGAGTTGCTCGCCGGGGTTGCCGAGCAGGATCTCCTCGTGCGCCACGAGTCCGCGGAGGCGGACAGCGTGCACGTGGACTCCGTCGATGACGGCACCGCGCGCACCGTCGGGGTCGTGAGTCGTGGCATCGGGCGAGGGAGCCACCCCCGCCTCCGCTCGCGCGGCGGCGATGGCGCGGGCGGTGTGGAGAGCGGTGCCCGAGGGGGCGTCGACCTTGTCGGGGTGGTGAAGCTCAATCACCTCGACCGATTCGAAGTAGCGGGCGGCAGCAGCGGCGAAGCGCATGGACAGCACCGCGCCCAGCGCGAAGTTGGGCGCGATGAGCACGCCGAGCTCGGGGCGCTCACGAAGATGCTCGTCGACTCGGAGGAGCGCCTCCTGGGTCCATCCTGTGGTGCCGACCACCGCATGGATACCCGCGTCGATCAGCGCGTGGACGTTTGCCTCGGTGACGTCGGGCACGGTGAAGTCGACGGCCACGGTGGCGCCGGCGCGGGCGGCCTCGGCGATGTCGTCACCATGGTCGAGTGCAGCTACGACCTCGAGACCCTCGGCCCCCGACACCGCATTCACGACGTGTGTTCCCATGCGCCCCGCGGCGCCCAGCACTGCGACAGAAATCATGGCCACCAGCCTAGGCGGTGCCACGGTGGCGTTCGCGCGTGTGGGGGTATCTGGGTGGGGGGTGAGGGTGCGCGGGTACGACGCGCGGCGACACGACGTGCGCGAGTACGGCGTGCGCGGGCGGCGTGGGGTGGCGGCGCGTGGTCATGCGGCAAGTACTCACGCGACGCGTGGGGGCCTGGCGTGGTCATGCTGCCTGCGGTGGTGCTTGGGGTGGGTGGATCTCGAGTGCGTGTTTGCCTCCCTGGATGGGGGTGCGGGTGGGGTCGACCGATGCTGGTGGGATGAACCACACTTCGGTGGCCGACGTGCGGACGGTCCAGCCGTCGTCGTGGAGTCGATGGTGGCAGCGGGTACACAGCATGAGTCCGTCGCTCAGGTTGGTTTCGCCGTGGTCGCGGTCCCATTCGTTGACATGGTGCGCGTCGCACCACGCGGCCGGGGCGTGACAGAACGCACATCCCCCATCGCGTTCGATCAGTGCGAGGCGTTGCGCAGGCGTGAAGAACCGCACCGCACGTCCCAAATCCATGGGTAGCGAGTCGCCGCCGCACACCATCGGCAGGATCTGGGCATCCACCGCCATCAGCCTCAACTGCTTCGCGGTCAGGGGTGTCGCCATCGAGTCGCAGTCCCCGACCCCCAGCCCGGTCCGTAGTGCCTCTTCCGACACGCGCACCACCACGGTCGTCGATGCCGCCGTGCCGGGTTGGGTGCAGCGCAGCCCATGCCTGGCCAAGTCCGCCAGGGCGTCAACACGCATCCAACCGGCCTCCCGCGGATCACGCGACGTGTCGCCCGCATCGCGCTTGTGGGCAAAGCCTGCCCGTACCCGAGCATCCAGGAACGCGATCAACGGCGCCGCGCAGACGGGATCGAGGAGCCCGTTGACCGCGACCATGCCGTCCACGGTTTCCTTGAAATGCAGAAAGCGGGCCTCGTGGACGCGTTGTTCACGCTCGAGCGTGTGGTCCACATCCCACGAGGCAAGAACCTGGCGACCGGCGTGACGCAGATCCTCCAGCGACGCCTTCTTCGCCTTCACGACCAGCGCCTGCTCCACCTCGGCGCGTTCACCGTCACGTCCCTCACCGGAGCACTGGGCAATCACCTCACTCACCAGTGCCGCCTTCGCCGCCGACACCTCACCCGCTGCGAACGCGTCAGCCACGACTGGACGATGTGAAGAGCCAGGATCGAGCATCGTCCCGGCAGCGATCAAATCCCTGGCGCTACCCCGCGTACCGCCGGTCGCCGCCGCCACCATCGCCACCGCATTACGAAACCCCTGCCTGCGCGCCAACCCACCCCCCAGCTCAGGAGAAGACCTCCGCGCCACCTCCCCCGCCACCATCGCGACCGGCACCTCCACCACACGAGCCAGACGCGCCACCGTGCCCTGCAGAGACACCACCTCCGCATCCGACAACGCGCCCAACTCCCGCCCCTCAAACACCCGCAACTGCGCGACCACACCAGCCACCACATCGGCCACATCGGCGGCCACGGCAGCGAGGGAAAGTTCCATAAGAACAGTCAACACACAGGGTCAGACAATCACGACAAAAGGGGCACGCCTCCAGGCGAAGAAAAACTAATACCAGGCATCTCGCCCGGTGACCGCCTCAGACTCAGGCCGGCCCGACCCGCACCGACACCCGCTCACGCGTCGCGAGGTCCGCCGCCAGCGCGCGCACCTGATCGGCGGTCACGGCGTGCACCTGCTCGAGCATCTCGGAGATCGACCACAGGTCGCCGAAGACGAGTTCGGCCTTACCCAGCCGCGACATCCGCGAGTACGAGTCCTCGAGCCGCAGCACCATCGATCCGGCGATCTGACCCTTGGCGCGCTCGAGTTCGCCGTCGGTCACGCCCTCCGCCATCCGCTCGAGCTCGCTCGCCATCAGCCGCGAGACCTCGTCGGCCTTCGCCGGCGCGCAAGCCGCGTAGATGCCGAACACCCCCGTCTCCGTGCTCGGCGCCCCGAACGAGTACACCGAGTACGTGAGACCCCGCTTCTCGCGAATCTCCTGAAACAGCCGCGAGGACATGCCGCCTCCCAGGATCGCGTTGTAGACCGCGAGCACGCTACGGCGCTCGTCGGTCGCGGAGAATCCCCGCGTTCCGATCAGCACGTGTGCCTGCTCGAGCTCGGTGCGCGCGATCCTGACCTCGGGCGTGAGCGTCGCTTCGACCCGCGCGTGACGGTCCCTGCGGCCCACCGGCGCCACGCCGTCGGCGAGGTCCCAACCGCCCGCCGCCAGGGCATCGGCCACCCACGCGCACACGGCATCGTGGTCGACTCCCCCGGCGGCCGTCACGATCAGTCCCGCCGGCGTGTAGTGCGTGCGGTAGTGCGCGTCGACCGCGTCGCGGCTCACCGCACGGATGATCTCCGGCGTGCCCCCGATCGGCCGGCCGAGCACGTGTCCGCCCAGCACCGCCTCGGTGAAGCGTTCGTGGATGACGTCGCCGGGGTCGTCCTCGTTCATCGCGAGCTCCTCGAGGATCACCCCGCGCTCCATGTCGAAGTCCGCCTGATCGAGCCGCGCCGAGGTCACCATGTCGAGCACGACGTCGATCGCCATCGGCAGATCCGTGTCGATGACCCTGGCGTAGTAGCAGGTGTACTCCTTGCCGGTGAGCGCGTTCGACTCGCCGCCGACGCGATCGAAGGCCTCCGCGATGTCGAGCGCACTGCGGCGCGCCGTGCCCTTGAAGAGCAGGTGCTCAAGGAAGTGGGTGGATCCGGCGTGCTCGGGGGCCTCGTCGCGCGAGCCCACCCCGATCCAGGCGCCAAAGGTCGCGGACCGCATGCCGGGGATCTGCTCCGTGAGGACGCGCACCCCGCCCGGAAGAACCGAGCGGCGAATGAGCGCACCGTGGTCCTGTTCGATCGAGAGGTCGGCGCCGATCGCGCCCGCGTGCACGAGGGGAAGCATGTGAGGCATGAGGGCGAGCCTAGTCGGGCCGGGCGACAGGACGATGCCGTGGCCGAGCGGGCGTCGCGCCCCGAGACGCCGCAGGGGCGGCCGGGTTGCCCCGGCCGCCCCTGCGGACGTCACTGCTGAGTGAGGATCAGGCCTCGTCGGTCTCGTCCGACTCGACGGACTCGGCGCCCGCCTCCTCGACGACGCCGAGCGACAGCTTGCCGCGCGGGTCGACCTCGGTGATCTCGACCTGGATCTTCTGGCCGATTCCGAGCACGTCCTCGACGTTCTCGACGCGCTTGCCGCCCACGAGCTTGCGGATCTGCGAGATGTGCAGCAGACCGTCCTTGCCGGGCGACAGCGAGACGAACGCGCCGAACGCGACCGTCTTGACCACGGTGCCGACAAAGCGCTCGCCGACCTCGGGGACGTGCGGGTTGGCGATCGCGTTGATCGCCGCGCGCGCGGCCTCCGCCGACGGGCCGTCGACGGCGCCGATGAACACGGTGCCGTCGTCCTCGATCGAGATGTCGGCACCCGTGTCGTCCTGGATCTGGTTGATCATCTTGCCCTTGGGGCCAATGACCTCACCGATCTTGTCGACGGGCACGCGCACCGTGATGATGCGGGGCGCGAACGGGCTCATCTCGTCGGGCTCGGAGATCGCCTGCTCCATCACGGAGAGGATGTGGACGCGGGCGTCGTAGGCCTGCTTGAGCGCGCCGGCCAGGACCGAGGCAGGGATGCCGTCGAGCTTGGTGTCGAGCTGGATCGCGGTCACGAACTCGGAGGTACCGGCGACCTTGAAGTCCATGTCGCCGAAGGCGTCCTCCGCACCGAGGATGTCGGTGAGCGCCGCGTAGCGGGTCTCACCGTCAACGGTGTCGGACACGAGGCCCATCGCGATGCCTGCGACGGGGGCCTTGAGGGGCACGCCGGCGTTGAGCAACGACAGGGTCGAAGCGCACACGGAGCCCATCGACGTCGAGCCGTTCGAGCCGAGCGCCTCGGACACCTGACGGATCGCGTAGGGGAACTCCTCGCGCGACGGCAGCACCGGCACCAGGGCACGCTCGGCGAGCGCACCGTGGCCGATCTCGCGGCGCTTGGGGCTACCCACGCGACCGGTCTCGCCCGTGCTGAACGGCGGGAAGTTGTAGTGGTGCATGTAGCGCTTCTTCGTCTCGGGGTTAAACGAGTCGATCTGCTGCTCCATCTTGAGCATGTTCAGCGTGGTGACACCCATGATCTGGGTCTCGCCGCGCTCGAACAGCGCCGAACCGTGCACGCGGGGCACGACGGCGACCTCGGCCGACAGCGGACGGATGTCCGCGAGGCCACGGCCGTCGATGCGCACGCCGTCCTTGAGGATGCGCTGGCGCACGGCCTTCTTGGTGAGCGAACGCACCGCGGCGCTGATCTCACCCTCGCGGCCGGCGAACTGCGCGTCGAGCTGCTCGTGCGCGGACGCCTTGATCTCGTCCAGGCGCGACTCGCGCTCCTGCTTGTCGGCGATCGTGAGCGCCTCGACGAGCGCGCCCTCGACGGCACCGGCCGTCGCCGCGTAAACGTCGTCCTGGTAGTCGAGGAAGCGCGGGTACTCCCGCACCTCCTTGGCGGCCTTGCCCGCGAGCTCGATCTGCGCCTCGCACAGCGCGCGCAGGAACGGCTTCGCGGCCTCGAGGCCCTCGGCCACGACGGCCTCGGTCGGCGCCTGGGCGCCCTCGGAGATGAGCGCGAACGCGTCATCGGTGGCCTCGGCCTCGACCATCATGATCGCGACGTCGTCACCGGCAATGCGGCCGGCCACGACCATGTCGAAGACCGCGCGGTCCTTCTGCGAGTACTTGGGGAATGCGACCCACTGGCCGTCGATGAGCGCGATGCGCACACCGGCGATGGGGCCGGAGAACGGCAGGCCCGACAGCTGCGTCGACGCCGAGGCGGCGTTGATCGCAAGCGTGTCGTAAGCGTCGTCGGGGTTGATCGACAGGACGGTGATGACCACCTGGACCTCGTTGCGCAGGCCGGACACGAAGGTCGGGCGCAGTGGACGGTCGATCAGGCGGCAGGTGAGGATCGCGTCGGTCGAGGGGCGACCCTCGCGACGGAAGAACGAGCCGGGGATCTTGCCCGCGGCGTACGAGCGCTCCTCGACGTCCACCGTCAGGGGGAAGAAGTCGAAGCCCTCGCGGGGGTGCTTGCCCGCCGTGGTGGCGGACAGCAGCATCGTGTCGTTGTCGAGGTAGGCCGCGACGGTGCCGGCGGCCTGCTGGGCCAGGCGGCCCGTCTCGAAGCGGACGGTACGGGTGCCGAATCGACCGTTGTCGATCGTGGCTTCGGCGAACTGGATTTCAGGACCCTCCATAGGGTGCTCCTTGCGTTCGAGCAGGCCAGGCAAGGATCAGGACCGAGTCCCTCACTGATCGTCAGTCGAAATGCTCAGAATCTCCCCGCCTCGCGGGGGATTCTGCCCATCACCACCGAGGATCAGCGTCCGCTGGCCTGCCAGGTTGTATCGGGTGGCTCCGGGAGACCGGGCCGCAACAATCGTAGCAGTCGGGGCGGACGATGCCCGGGTCGGGACACGCGGGCGGCCTCCGTCGCCCTCGGCCCGGGTACGCGAAAGCCCGGCCGCTGCGACCCTTGCGGGGAGCGGCCGGGCTGACGCCTGGCGGGGCTGCGACTAGCGGCGCAGGCCCAGACGCTCGATGAGCGAGCGGTAGCGCTCGATGTCGACGCGCTGCAGGTAGTTGAGCAGGTTGCGGCGACGACCGACGAGCAGGAGCAGGCCACGACGCGTGTGGTGGTCGTGCTTGTGCTCCTTGAGGTGCTCGGTGAGGTCCTTGATGCGCTGCGTGAGCATCGCGATCTGAACCTCGGGGGAACCGGTGTCGCCCTCGCTGGTTGCGTACTCGGCCATGATGGACTTCTTCACTGCTGCGTCGAGCGCCACTGTGTTCTCTCTTTCGGTCGTTGCGCGGAGCACCCGGGCCTGTTCACCGGGGCACTGGAAACCGCGGCCGTTCTTACGGCGACGGTCAAGCATACCGGACGGGCGCGCTCCCCCGCGACCGGGCGGTCGGCGGCGAGTGAGGGACGATGCCGCGGCTAGGTCTCGCGTCGCGGCGGCTGTTCCTCGCCGGGCCTGCGCACGGGAATCTGCGTCGACGTCACGGGACGGCCGCGGCCGAACAGCGGATCTCCCGCGTGGGCACCCTCATCGCGCGCGGGTCCGCCGATACCCGACTGCGGGATCGGGCCGGTGGGCCCGATCTCGGGGGGCATCAGCCCGCGCCCCTTGCCTCCTTCGCGGAGGCGTCGCTCGACGTAGGTCGCGAGTCGCGACACCGTGAGGTTGATAAGGATGTACACGCTCGCGCCCACGAAAAACAGCGGAATGACGTACGTGTCACCGAAGTAGTCGCGGTTGGTCTTGATGACCCGCAGCAGCTCCGGGTAGGCGACGATGTAGCCGAGCGAGGTGTCCTTGAGCAGCACGACCACCTGGCTCACGAGAGCGGGGAGCATGATGCGGACCGCCTGCGGCAGCTCGATGAGCAGCGTGGTGCGCATGGTCGACAGCCCGATGCTCAGCCCCGCCTCGCGCTGACCGCGAGGCAGGGCGGCGAGCCCCGCGCGCAGCACCTCCGCGACCACGGCGGCGTTGTAGACCACGAGCCCGAACACGACCGACCAGAACACGTCCCAGCCGAACGCGAACTTCGCGAGGGCCATGAGCATCAACACGGGCAGTCCGCGCGCGAGCTCGGTGGTGACGGCCGCGCTGCCCGTGAGGAGGCGCAGCCGCGCACCCCGCCTGAGAATCGCCACCGCGCCGCCGAGTGCGAACGCGAGGGGCGCGGCGACGGCCGCCGCGTGAAGCGTCGCGAGCAGCCCCTTGCCGAGCGAGCCCCACACGTCGCCCGCCGTCTGACCCTTGGGGGGATCCCACAGCACCGCCCAGCGCTCGTCGAAGACCCCGCGCTGGTAGAACGCGTACGCCCCGTACGCGAGGGCCCCGGCGAGCAGCAGCGAGAACACCACGTTGAGAATCCGGTCGAGGCGCTTGGCGCGCGGCCCGGGGGCGTCGTACAGCACCGATCCGCTCATCGCGCGAACGCCACCCTTCGCTCGACCTGTCCCGCGATGAGACCCAGCGGGATCGTGATCACCAGGTACAGCAGCGCGACGCCAAAGAACACGAACAGCGCATCCGTCGGATAGCGCGTCATGAGGCGCAGCTGCACCGCGACCAACTCGGTGAACGCGAAGCCTGCGGCCACCGAGGTGTTCTTGGTGAGCGCGATGAGCACGGAGATCAGCGGCGGAATCGCGGTCCGCCACGCCTGCGGCAGCACCACTTGGGTGAGCGTCTGGCCGAACGTGAGTCCGATGCTGCGCGCGGCCTCAGCCTGACCCAGTCCCACCGAGTT
Organism: Demequina sediminis; assembly: GCF_039545075.1. Lineage (NCBI taxonomy): Bacteria > Bacillati > Actinomycetota > Actinomycetes > Micrococcales > Demequinaceae > Demequina > Demequina sediminis. The sequence continues at coordinate 119,510 of NZ_BAABRR010000005.1, forward strand.
GACTCCCGACCGCAGCGCCTCGCACACGAAGGCGCTGGTGTACAGCGTCAGGGCGACCACCGCGGTGCGGAACCCGAGGTCGAGGACGATGCCCAGGCTGGGGGCGACGAAGACCCAGAAGAAGAACATCAACGTGAGCGGGGTATTGCGCACGATCTCGACGTACACCGTTCCCACGCTGCGCAGCGGGCCCACGGGCGACACGCGCATCGTCGCCAAAATTGTTCCCCACACGAACGAGAGTGCACCGGACGCGGCGGCCAGGGACAGCGTCGCGAGGAAGCCACCCCAGATGAAGCCGAACTCGTCGATGAAGACCTGCATGCTCTCCTCCGCACATGCCGTGCGGCCCCTCGCTCGAGGGACCGCACGGCGATGGCGTTACTCGATCTCGTACCGGTCGACCGTGGGAACCTCCGGCTCGGGCAGGACGGTGCCTGCGGTGGCGTTCCAGGCCTCGAGCCAGCGTCCGTCCTCGAAGATCTCCTCGAGGACGTCGTTGATCCACATGCGGAACTCGGTGTCCTCCCGTGCGAGGCCGATCCCATAGGGCTCCTCGGTGAACGGCTCGCCGACCACCATGAACTCGCCGTCGGACTCCGCGACGTAGCCCGCGAGGATCACGTTGTCCGTGGTGACCACGTCGACCTGCCCGTTGCGCAGCGGCTCGAGGCAGTCGGTGTAGGCGCCAAAGAGCTGCAGGTTGGCGTCCGGGTAGTTGGTGGCGATGTTCTCCGCGGGCGTCGAGCCCTCGACCGAGCACACGTTCTTGCCCGCGAGGTCATCCGGCCCCGTGATGTCGGTCGTGTCGGACATCACCATGAGTGCCTGGCCCGCGTTGTAGTACGGGCCGGCGAAGGACACGAGTTCCTTGCGGTCGTCGTTGATCGTGTAGGTCGCGACCACCAGATCGACGGTGCCGTCCTGAATGAACGGCTCCCGGTTGGCCGAGACGGTCTCGACCCACTCGATCGAGCCCTCGTCGATCCCGAGCTCGGAGGCGAGGATCTTGCCGATCTCGACGTCGAAGCCCTCGGGAGCACCGCTGGGTGCGAGCAGACCGAACAGCGGCTGATCGAACTTGGTGCCGATCGTGATCGACCCGGCGTCAGCGAGCGCCGCCATGGTCGATCCCTCGGCGAACTCGCCCATCTCACCGCCGCCGGCAGTGCCGGACTCCTCCGGCTCTCCCTCGCCCGACGAGCACGCCGCGAGCGCAAGCGCCGCGGCCACTCCGAATGCGGCCGTGGCCGCCCTCCTCCGCATCATCATGTCCTTCTCCTCTCCCCGGCCTTGTGGGCCCTGGCTTCGGTGCGGGTGGTCAGTGCGTGAGGATCTTCGACAGGAAGTCCTTCGCGCGCGCCGACGTGGGCGCGGTGAAGAACGTCTCCGGATCCGCCTCCTCTTGAATCTCGCCGTCCGCCATGAAGACCACGCGGTTGGCCGCGCGGCGGGCAAAGCCCATCTCATGAGTGACGACGATCATGGTCATTCCCTCGTGCGCGAGGTCCGTCATGACGTCGAGGACCTCGTTGATCATCTCGGGGTCCAGCGCACTTGTGGGCTCGTCGAAGAGCATCACCTTGGGCGACATCGCGAGAGAGCGCGCGATCGCGACGCGCTGTTGCTGACCGCCTGACAGTTGAGCGGGAAACTTGTCCGCCTGGTTCGCGACGCCCACGCGCTCGAGGAGCGCCATCGCCTCGGCGCGCGCCTGCGCCTTCGGCGTGCCCTTGACCTTGATCGGCCCCAGCGTGACGTTGTCGAGGATGGTCTTGTGGGCGAAGAGGTTGAAGGCCTGGAAAACCATGCCGACGTCAGCACGCAGATGAGCGAGCGCCTTTCCCTCCTGCGGGAGCGGCCTGCCATCGACCGTGATGGTGCCGGAGTCGATCGTCTCGAGCCTGTTGATCGCGCGACACAGCGTCGACTTCCCCGACCCCGACGGCCCGATCACGACGATCACCTCGCCGCGATCGACCCGCAGGTCGATGTCGCGGAGCACGTGGAGGTCCCCGAAGTGCTTGTTGACCTTCTCCAGCACCACGAGCGCGTCGTTTGCGGCAGGCATCTTTCGACCATAGCCCGCAAATCGGACGCTGTCGCGGTCGTGACCCTTTCGGGACCCAAACTTAATGGCCTGGTAACACTCCGCCGCGGCGCCTCAGTCGCGCAGCCCGAGCCGCTCCCTGGACCAGTCGACGTCCTCGCCAAGCGCGGCAATGAGCGCCTCGAGCGACCCGAAGTCCAGCATGGGCCTGCGCCATTCGACCAGGTCGAGCGCGACCTCGGCGTCGTAGAGATCGAGCCCCGTCGCGTCGATCACGTACGCCTCGATGCGGAGGTCCGTGCCTCCCACCGTGTAGTTCATGCCGAGGCTCACGGCGGCGGGCAGGCGCACGTCCGCGAGGCGTCCGGCGTTCGCATTGCCGCGCGCATCGAGGACCGTGAGCCACGCCGCGTACACGCCGTGGCGAGGAATCATGCCGGCCGTGTGGTCGAGGTTCGCGGTCGGGAAGCCGATCTCCCTGCCGAGCGCATCCCCGTGGATGACGGTGCCGCGCAGCCGGTGCTCGCGCCCGAGCACCTCGGTCGCGGCGGGCAGGTCGCCCTCGTCGAGCAGCTCGCGCACCCACGTCGACGACCACCGGCGTCCCGACTCCGAAAGCGCGCACGCGTCGTCGATGATCTCCACCTCGAAGCCGAGCTCGGCCCCCAGGCCGCGCATCGTCTCGACGTCTCCCGCGTTGCCGCGTCCGAACTTGGTGTCCCGGCCCACCACGACGCTCGTCGCGCGCATGCCTGACACCAGGTAGTCGCGCACGAACTCCTCGGGTGTCTGGCGCGCGAAGTCGAGCGTGTAGCGCACCACCAGGACGCCGTCGAGGCCGGTCGCGGCAAGACGCTCGAGCCGGTCGTCGAGACCCGTGATGAGTTCGGGGGTGTGCGCGGGGTCGTGCACCGCCTTGGGGTGCGGATCGAAGGTCATGGCGAGCGCGACGTGCCCGCGGGCGCGCGCGTCCTCGACCATCGCACCGAGCACCGCCTGGTGACCGCGGTGGACCCCGTCGAAGTTGCCGAGCGTGACGACGGCGGGACCCAGATCGGGGATCTCCGCGAGCGAACGCCACACCTGCATGTCGGTCATTGTGCCGCACCGTCGGGAGCGGACGATGCCGCGGCCGGCTCGAAGACGACCGTGGGCTTCGCGCGCGGCCCCTTGGGTTCGATCACCGCGATCGCGCGCGGCCCGTGCGCGATCGCGACGGTCGGGCCGTCGACGATCGCGTCGATGAACTGCCCGTAACCGAGCGCCCGTGCGTCGTCGTCGGAGACCTCGAGCACCGGCAGGGTCGCGGCGGCGGCCTCGGCAAGGCTCACACGAGGCAGCGTCTCCCCCGCCTCGACCAGCGCGCCCAACTCCTCGAGCGTGCGGGCCCGCGACAGGTCGAGCCCGCCCACGCGCGTGCGGCGCAGGGCCGTGAGGTGTCCCCCGACGCCGAGCCCCGCGCCCAGGTCGCGCGCGAGGGCGCGCACATACGTGCCCGACGACACGTCGACGCGCACGTCGACGTCGACCACCCCTCCCGCGCGACGCACGTCGACCACCTCGAAGCGTGACACCGTCACCGGCCGCTCGGGGAGCTCGACCTCCTCGCCGCCGCGCACGCGCGCGTACGCGCGCTTGCCGTCGATCTTGATCGCGCTCACCGCGCTCGGACGCTGCAGGATGTCGCCGGTGAGGGCCGCGACGCCCCGCGCCAGGGCATCGTCCGTCACCACCGAGGCATCGGCGCGCGAGGTGACCTCGCCCTCCGCGTCATCCGTGACGGTCGCCTCGCCCAGGCGAATGGTCGCGTCGTAGGACTTGTCGTGGCCCACGATGTACGTGAGCAGGCGCGTCGCACGCCCGATCCCCACCACGAGAACCCCCGTGGCCATGGGATCGAGCGTGCCGGCGTGGCCCACCTTGGACGTCTGCGCGAGCCGGCGCACGCGCGCGACCACGTCATGCGACGTCCAGCCCTGAGGCTTGTCGATGACGACGATTCCGGGCGCGGGCTCGGGGCCCCGCCGTCCCACGGCGCTAGACCTGGTCCTCGTCGTCGTGACGGTAGGGATCGGCCTCGCCCGCGTACTGCGCGTTCTCACGCATGCGCATCAGCTCCTGATCCCTCACGTGCGCCTCGTGAAGCGCACGGTCCAGCGACGCCGCCGTCTCAGGAACCGCGTCGAGATGGAACTCGAGCGTCGGGGTGAGACGGATGCCGAGCTGGGACCCCACGAGGGAGCGCAGGCGGCCCTTGGCCGACTGCAGCGCCCTCGCGGTGTCCTCGCGCTCCTCGTCCCCGCCCAGCACCGTGTAGAACACGGATGCCTGCTGGAGGTCGCCCGTCACCCGCACATCGGTGACGGTGATGAACCCCAGCCGGGGATCCTTGATCTCGGTCTCAAGCGCGCGGGCAACGATCTTCTTGATCGTGCCCGCGAGCTTGAGCGCCCGTGCGCTGTCTGCCATTAGGACCTCGGAATCTCGACCGTCTCGAACGTCTCGATGATGTCGCCCACCTGGATGTCGTTGAACTTACCGAGTCCGATACCGCACTCGAAGCCTTCCTTGACCTCCGTGGCGTCGTCCTTGAAACGACGCAGCGTGTCGATGGTCGGCTCACCGATGACGACACCGTTGCGCACCACCTTCGCCTTAGCGTTGCGGCGGATGACACCGGTGCGCACGAGGCAGCCCGCGATGTTGCCGAACTTGGACGAGCGGAAGATCTCCATGATCTCCGCGCCGCCGACCTGGCGCTCCTCGAACTCCGGCTTGAGCATGCCCTTGAGCGAGGACTCGACGTCCTCGAGCACCCGGTAGATGACCGAGTAGAAGCGCATGTCCACGCCCTCGCGGTCGGCGAGTTCCTGGACCCGCTCGGCCGGACGGACGTTGAAGCCCAGGATGATCGCGTTGTCGACCGTCGCGAGGTTGACGTCGTTCTGCGTGACGGCACCCACTCCACGGTGGATGATGCGCAGGTCGACCTCCTTGCCCACGTCGATCTGGAGCAGCGCGTCCTCGAGCGCCTCGACGGCACCGGAGACGTCACCCTTGATGATGAGGTTGAGCGTCTCGACCTTGCCGTCCTCGAGGGCCTGGTTGAAGTCCTCGAGCGAGATGCGCTTGCGACGCTTGGCGAGCTGAGCGGCACGCTCCGCGGCCTCGCGCTTCTCGGCGATCTGACGGGCCGTGCGGTCGTCGTCCGCCACCAGGAAGGTGTCGCCCGCGCGGGGCACGGACGTGAGGCCGATCACCAGGACCGGACGCGCCGGCAGCGCCTCCTTGACCTGGTTGTCGTGCTCGTCGAACATCGCACGCACGCGGCCGTGGGCCGTGCCCGCGACGATCGCGTCGCCCACGCGCAGCGTTCCGGAGTTGACCAGCACGGTCGCCACGGCGCCGCGACCCTTGTCGAGGTGAGCCTCGACGGCCACGCCGCGCGCGTCCTTGTTGGGGTTCGCACGCAGGTCGAGTCCGGCATCGGCGGTGAGCAGGACGGCCTCGAGGAGGTCGTCAATGCCCTTGCCCTGCAGCGCGGAGACGTCGACGAACATCGTGTCGCCTCCGTACTCCTCGGCCACGAGGTTGTACTCGGTGAGCTGCTGGCGGATCTTGGCGGGGTTGGCCCCCTCCTTGTCCACCTTGTTCACCGCGACCACGATCGGCACGTTGGCGGCCTGCGCGTGGTTGAGGGCCTCGATGGTCTGGGGCATCACGCCATCGTCCGCCGCGACCACGAGGATCGCGATGTCGGTGACCTTGGCACCACGGGCACGCATGGCGGTGAACGCCTCGTGACCGGGCGTGTCGATGAACGTGATGGCACGGTCGACGCCCTCGTGGACGTGACGCACCTGGTACGCACCGATGTGCTGGGTGATGCCGCCGGCCTCGCCAGAGATGACGTCCGACTTGCGGATCGCATCGAGCAGGCGGGTCTTTCCGTGGTCGACGTGACCCATGACGGTGACGACCGGCGGGCGGGCCTCGAGCTCCTCATCGGTCTCGGCCGCAAGCTCGGCCTCGATGTCGATGTTGAAGTCCTCGAGCAGCTCGCGGTCCTCCTCCTCGGGGGACACGATCTGGATCTGGTAACCCAGCTCGGCACCCAACGCGGAGAACGTGTCCTCGTCGAGGGACTGCGTCGCGGTCGCCATCTCGCCCAGGTGGAACAGGACGGTGACGAGCGACGCGGGGTTGACGTCGATCTTCTCGGCGAAGTCGCTCAGGGTCGCGCCTCGGCGCAGGCGAATGAGCGTCGAGCCATCACCCCGGGGGATGTTGACGCCGCCGATCGCGGGCGCCTGCTGCTGCTCGTATTCCTGCCGCTTCGCACGCTTGGACTTGCGTCCGCGCACGGGCTTGCCACCCTGGCGACCGAACGCACCCGCGGTGCCTCCACCGCGACCGCGACCACCGGCGGCGGGACGGCTACCGGGAGCGCCGCCGAAGCCTCCGGGGCCACCCGGACGGCCGGGAGCGCCGCCGGGACCGGCCGCGGGGCGCGGGCCGAAGCCCCGACCCGGGGTACCGGACGGGGCACCCGGACGGGCGCCACCAGGGGCGCCGGGACGGCCAGGAGCACCCGCTCCGGCGGCGCCGCCGGGGCGCGGTCCGGGACGGGGAGCCTGGAACGGGTTGTTGCCACCCGGACGCGGGCGCGGACGGGGTCCGGCCGCGCGGTCGCTGAATGGGTTGTTGCCCGCGGGTCGCGGGCGGGGGCGCGGCATGTCGCTGGGCGACGGGGCGCCGGGACGCGCCGCTCCCGGCTTGGCGGCCGAGGAGTCGGCGGCCGATGCCGCGGGAGACTCCTGCGCGGCCGGTGCGGCGTCCGCGGAAGCCGCCGACGCGCTCGAGGCGGGCGCGGGGCGGGGGGTCGAGGCCGGCTTCACCGCGGCGGGCGCGGGTGCCGGCTCGGGGGCGGGCTCCGGCTCCGCGGGGGCGGAGGGGGCCGGCTTGGGGCCGGGCTTGGGCGCGCCGGGGCGCGCGGCAGCCGACTTGGCCGCGGGAGCGGCCGATGCTACGGGGGCCGCGGCGGTCGGTGCCGGGAAGGCCTCCTTGGCCTTGCGGACGACCGGGGCCTCCAGGGTGGAGGACGGACCCTTCACGTACTCGCCAAGCTGGTTCAGCTTGGCGATCAGGTCCTTGCTCGAGACTCCGAGCTCCTTCGCGATCTCATGGACGCGGGGCTTTGCCACTTCTCTCCTGTCTCGGCTCGCCCAAGACAGGGTCGAGCCATCGTTACGGCTGGGTGCTCATCGTGAGGTGCTCATCGGATGGCCATGGGCTTTCATCCCGTCTGATTCGATGGGTGGACGCGATCCACGCTAGCCGACCTTGAGGCCGGTGACATCAAGCTCCGCGACGCGCAGCGCGCGGGCGAAGGCCTTCCGTCTCAGCGCCTGTGCGAGGCACTGCGGGTCGGGGTGCAACCAGGCTCCCCGTCCCGGCAGGCTGCGACGCTCGTCGACGACCGCGTGGCCGTCCACGCACGCCACGCGCACAAGGACCGACCGAGACCCCCGACCCCTGCAGCCGACGCACGTCCGCGTGGGCTCCTGGGGAGCGCTCGCGGGGGCGCCGACGTCACGAGACGGTTCTCTCGGCTGCACCAGTCTAGCGGGTCCCGGTCAACGGCCGGAACCGGCGCGCCCTGGCACGTCCGGCTGCTCGTCCGAGCGGATGTCGATGCGCCACCCCGTCAGGCGTGCCGCGAGGCGGGCATTCTGGCCCTCCTTGCCGATCGCGAGCGACAGGTGGAAGTCGGGAACGACGACGCGAGCGGCGCGTGCCTCCTCGTCCACCACGGTCACCGAGACCACGCGCGACGGCGACAGCGCATTGCCCACGAACGTCGCGGGGTCCTCGTGCCAGTCGATGATGTCGATCTTCTCGCCGCGCAGTTCGCTCATCACGGAACGCACGCGCGAACCCATGGGGCCGATGCACGCACCCTTGGCGTTCACGCCAGGGACGGTCGCGCGGACGGCGACCTTCGTGCGGTGGCCCGCCTCGCGGGCGAGGCTCATGATCTCGACAGTGCCGTCTGCAATCTCGGGGACCTCGAGCTCGAAGAGCTTGCGCACGAGGCCGGGGTGCGTGCGCGACAGCGTGATCGACGGACCCTTCTGGCCGCGCGAGATGTCGAGGACGAAGCCCTTGATGCGCTCACCGTGGACGTAAACCTCGGTGGGCACCTGCTCGTGCGGGGGCAGGATCGCCTCGACGTCACCAAGGTCGACGTGGACGTTGCGGGGGTCGGAGGACTGCTGGATCACGCCGGACACGAGCTGTCCCTCGCGTCCCGCGTACTCGCCGAGCACGGCATCGTCCCCCGCCTGACGCAGGCGCTGGAAGATCACCTGCCGCGCGGTCGAGGTCGCGATGCGACCGAAGTCCGCCGGCGTGTGATCGAACTCGGGCAGATCCGTGGGCTCCTGGTCGGGCTCGACGTCCTCGCGCGCGAAGATCGTCACCTTGCCCGACGTGCGATCGAGGTGCGCCCGCGCGTGCCGATAGGCACCCGGGGTCTTGTGATAGGCCGAGAGCAGCGCCTGCTCGATCGCGTCCACGAGCACGTCGAGACGGATGTCCTTCTCGCGCTCGAGGCCGCGCAGGGCCTGCATGTCGATGTCCATGGTTCTACTCTTCTCCCAGCCTCTTCAACTCGACGACGATCCGTCCACTGCGGATCTGACCGAGCTCCAGCCGGCGCTCCTCGCCCTCGACGTCGATCACGACGGCGTCACCGTCAAGGTCGCGCAGGCGGCCCGTGACGGTGCCCTCGTCGAGGCGCAGTTCCACCAGCCGCGTGCGCGCGCGCAGGAAGTGCCTGCGCTCGGTGAGCGGCCGGTCGGTGCCAGGCGTCGACACCTCGAGCACGTAGGGCGTCGAGGGGACATCAGCCTCGTCGAGGGCGGCGCCGATGAGCCGGGCCGCCTCCGCGATCCGGTCGAGGTCCGCGCTGCCGGTCTCGGTTTCGGGCAGGTCCACCGTGACGAAGACGCGCGAGCGCTTGCCCGCGGCGGTCACGTCGACGGCCTCGACGACGAGTCCAGCAGCCTGTGCGGCCGGTGCGGCGAGCTCCGTGATGCGGCTCGAGATGTCCATGGCATCGCCTCCCACGCGCGGCACGCGCTCCGTTCCTGAAATTCGGTCGGTCACATTGTAGGGCCCTGTCGGGGGCGTGTCATGATGTGCCGCATGACCGCCGCCGCCTCCCGGATCGCGCGCACCGCACTCCGACCGGCGGCCGCGATAGTCGCGGCGCTCGTCGCGACCGGCGCGGTCACCGGATGCTCGTGGCGCGCGGAGACTCCCCCGATCGAGCGGCGCACTCCCACTCCCGAGGTCGCGATGCGGGACGCGGCCGCGGTGCGCGAACAGGCGGTACTCGACGCCGCGGGGTCCGGTCTGCTCAAGGAGTCCACCGCACGCACCGCGGCGGCGCACCTTGAGGCACTCGGCGGCGTGTACGTCGCGACGCCGTCTCCGTCACCCGAGTGGAGCGCGACGGCCTCAGAGCCGGTGCCGCAGCACGCCCTCGAGGACGCCGTCAAGGCGGCGATCGAGGGCGCGCTCGATGCCGCGTCCACCGCCGCGGCGTCCGACCCGTCGCTCACGGCGCTGCTGCGCTCGATTGCGCTCTCGCATGCCGTCGCGCTCGACGCGCCTGCCGCGGCGGGAGAGGCACCCGCCGCGCGCCCCATGCCGGGCACGTCCACGGACTCGCTGGTTCCCGCGGAGGGCACCGCAGTGCCTGCCGCGACCCTCGCGGCGCTCGCGGTGGATCACGACCGCGCGGCCTTTGCGCTTGAGGTGGGTGCCGCGCGCGCCGAGGAGGACGAGCGACTCGCTGCCCTCGAACTCGCCGCGCTGCACCGGGCCAGGGCGGCCGACCTCATCGCCCTCGACGGCGTCGACGACGCGCGCGCCGAGCTCTACGCGGTGTCACCCGACTCCGTGGCGAGCCCAGCGTCACGCGCCGCGCTGGCGTTGGCGATCGAAATCGACCTCGCCGAGCGCTACGCGCGGCTTCTGGGAGACGCGACCGCCGACGATGCAGACTGGATCCTCAACGCCTCGTACGACGCCTACGTGCGCGCGGCGTCGCTGCCCGGGTTCGCGGCGACGGATGTCCCCGCGCTGCCAGGGCTCGAGCTCGCGGACTGACCTCGCGGGTTCCTTCGCGGCTCCGCCACACGCGCTCGGCCTCGCGGCTCCGCCACACGCGCTCGGCCTCGCGGCTCCGCCACACAAATTTGCGGCTGCGCCACACGGCCCTCGGCGTGTCGGCGGCGTGTCGCACTCGTGAAGGGTCTGAGGGGACGATGCCGCGCCTCGTTGTGTGGCGGAGCCGCGGGGTAGCGAGCGTGTGGCGGAGCCGATGGGGGAACCGGGGTAGCGAGCGTGTGGCGGAGCCGCGGGGTAGCGAGCGTGTGGCGGAGCCGCCCCCGCCTACTGGACCAGCGCCTCCCTGACGCGCGCCACCACGGTCTCGACGGCATCGTCCACGCGCACCGGCTCGCTCGTTCCGCCGGCCCGCGTCTTGAGCTCGACCTCGCCGTCGGCGAGGCCGCGACCCACGACCAGGATGAACGGCGCGCCGATCAGCTCCGCGTCCTTGAACTTGACGCCGGGAGAGACCTTGGGGCGGTCGTCGTAGCAGACCTCGATGCCGTTGCTCTCGAGGGCCGCGGCGAGGGAGTCGGCGGCGTCGAACACCGCCTGGTCCCTGCCCGTGGCGACGAGGTGCACCTGATACGGCGCGACACCGATCGGCCACTTCAGGCCCAGCTCGTCGTGGTTGTTCTCCGCGAGCAGCGCGAGGCAGCGCGTCACGCCGATCCCGTACGAGCCCATCGTGACGACCTGCTGCTTGCCGTTCTCGTCGAGCACCCGCAGGTCGAGAGCCTCCGCGTACTTGCGACCGAGCTGGAAGATGTGGCCGATCTCGACGCCGCGGGCCAACTCGAGCGGCCCCGAGCCGTCGGGGGCGGGGTCGCCCGCACGGACCTCGGCGGCCTCGATCGTCCCGTCGCCGACGAAGTCACGCCCCGCGGTGAGGTCGAAGACGTGGCGTCCCGGCTCGTTCGCGCCCGTGATCCACCGGGTTCCAGGGACGATGCGCGGGTCGAGCAGGTACGGGATGGCAGTGTCGCCCTCGTCGCCCCTCGCGACGCCCTCGGCGCGCGCCTGGGGACCCAGCGCGCCCGGACCGATGTAGCCCTTCACGAGCTGCGGGTGCCGCGCGAAGTCCTCCTCGGTGGCTGCCTCGACGCCGTACGGAGCGAGAGCGGCCTCGAGCCGCGTCATGTCCGCCTCTCGGTCGCCGGGGATGCCCACCACGAGCAGGCTGCGCTCCCCCGCGGGTGCCGTCAGCGCCACGACGACGTTCTTGAGGGTGTCGGCCGCCGTCCACGCACGGTCCGCGCGCGGATGGGCGGCGTTCGCGTGGTCGACGAGCGTCGCGATCGTGGGCGTGTCGGGAGTGTCCTCGACGTGCGCGGCCGGTGCGTCCGCCCAGTCGAGCGACGCCGGCACGGGCGTGGTGACCGCCTCGACGTTCGCGGCGTAGCCGCCGGGCGACCGCACGTAGGTGTCCTCGCCGATCGCGGTGGGCGACAGGAACTCCTCCGACTTGGAGCCACCCATCGCTCCCGACGTGGCCGTGACGATCACGTACTCGAGTCCCAGCCGGTCGAAGATGCGGATGTATGCCTCGCGCTGGGCCGCATAGGAGGCGTCGAGGCCCTCGTCGGTCACGTCGAAGGAATACGAGTCCTTCATGATGAACTCGCGTCCGCGCAGCAGGCCGGCCCGGGGCCTGGCCTCGTCGCGGTACTTGGTCTGGATCTGGTAGATCGTCAGCGGTAGGTCCTTGTACGACGAGTACAGGTCCTTGACGAGCAGCGTGAACATCTCCTCGTGCGTGGGCGCGAGCAGGTAGTCGCCACCCTTGCGGTCCACGAGGCGGAAGATGCCCTGTCCGTACTCCGTCCAGCGGCCCGTGGCCTCGTAAGGCTCCTTGGGCAACAGCGCGGGAAAGTGCACCTCCTGGCCGCCCGCTGCGTTCATCTCTTCGCGGACGACCGCCTCGACCTTGGCGAGCACACGCAGGCCGAGCGGGAGCCACGAGTAGATGCCGGGGGCGGCACGCCGGATGTATCCGGCGCGCACCAGGAGCTTGTGCGACGCGACCTCGGCGTCGGCGGGGTCCTCACGCAGCGTGCGGAGGAAGAGCGTGGACATGCGCAGCATGGGCACAAGGGTATCGGGCGGGCGACGGGACGATGCGCGGTTCGGGACCGCGTATCGTCCCGTCGGTCGCGGGTGAGCTAGCCGTTCAGCGCGTAGAGCTCCGCGCGGTAGAGGAAGGCCCCGACCGCGTCACGGCGCGCGAGGTCCTCGGGACGGAACGCGACGCCGGCCGGGGTCGTCCACCCCCGCACGATTCCGAGGTCCTGGGCCAAGTCGATCGCCTCGGCATGCTCCGAGAAGTGCGGCGAGGACGCGTCGGCCGAGACGTCGATGGACTCGATCTGCGCGGGAAGAGCCGCCACCGACGCGGGCGCCGTGGTCGGCACGCCCGCCGATGCCGCCGTGGCTGCCCCCGTGGCAAGCAGCGCGCCGGCGCATGCGAGTGCGACCGGCCGAGCAAGCGACATGAATGAGGGCATCGCTTCTCCCAGGATGAAGACACGCCTCGGGGCGGTGGGTCACGTTCGAGGCGAGACTATCCGCTGGACTACCTGGGGCGACAGTGCCGCGAAGGCGCAATCCTGCACCAAGTAACCTATTCCACATCCGATTGAGTCGGCGTGGGACATCGGCCTAGAACATCACCGTCGCGAACTGTCCCACGCGCCGGAAGCCCACCGCCTCGTACGCGCGAATCGCGACCGGGTTGAAGTCGTTGACGTAGAGGCTCACGGTGGGAGCGAGCGACCCGCGAACGGCGTCCACGACCGCGCCGAGGCCCGCACGCGCGAGGCCCCTGCCGCGCACCGTCGGGTGCACCCACACCCCCTGGAGCTGCGCGACTCCCCCGCCCAGCGCACCGACCTCGGCCTTGAACACGACCTGGCGCTCGCCGTCCACCTCGCCGAACTGCACGAAGGACCGTCCCGCGCGCACGAGCGACCGCAGCCGCTCCTCGTAGCCGGCGCGGCCGTGACGCATCGGGTCGTAGCCCACCTCGCCAATGAACATGTGGACGCACGCGGGCAGCAGCCGGTCGTAATCGTCGAGTGTCGCACGGCGCACCGCCGCAAGCTCCAGTCCCGCGGCGCCGATTCCCGCGACCCGCACGGGCTCGGAGTCGATTGCCATCGACACCTGGCGTGCGCGCACCTCGCGCGCCGGCCCCCACCACGGCTCGACGCGGCCCCACAGGTCGAGCGTGGTCTGCGCGGGTCCCACGAGCGCGGCCGGCCTCGTCAGCCTCGCCACCGCCGCCGCGGCGACGTCCGCGCGCAGCGACTCGGCATCGTCCGATTCCTCGCCAGGCAACACCGCCGCCAGATTGGCGCCGTTCCACACGAGGCCCGCGAGGGCCGAATGCAGGCCCACGCGGCGCCGCACGGCCCACATCGCGGCGGGCATGACCCCGGACGCGCGGGCGATGTCGAGGTGCATCGCGGGCACCACGTTGGCCACCGGATCCGCGGCCGCGATCTCGATCGCGGCCGCCAGGTCACGCCGCTGCAGGGGCGCCAGCGTGTGCTGCGCGCGCCTCAGCAGCGAGTCGGTCATGACGCCGCGATCACCTGCGGGCTCGCGCCGTCGACCGGCTCCATCGTCTCGGCGAGCTTCATCGCCTCCTCGATGAGCGTCTCCACGATGTCCTTCTCGGGAACGGTCTTGATGACCTCACCCTTGACGAAGATCTGACCCTTGCCGTTGCCCGAGGCCACGCCAAGGTCCGCCTCGCGCGCCTCGCCCGGCCCGTTGACCACGCAACCCATGACCGCGACGCGCAGCGGCACCTCCATGCCCTCGAGTCCCGCGGTGACCTTCTCCGCGAGCTCGTAGACGTCCACCTGAGCGCGCCCGCACGACGGGCACGACACGATCTCGAGCTTGCGGGGGCGCAGGTTGAGCGACTGGAGGATCTGGATGCCCACCTTCACCTCCTCGACGGGAGGGGCGGAGAGGGACACGCGGATCGTGTCGCCGATGCCCTGGCTGAGGAGCGCACCGAACGCGGTGGCGGACTTGATGGTGCCCTGGAAGGCGGGGCCGGCCTCGGTCACTCCCAGGTGCAGCGGCCAGTCGCCGCGCTCCGACAGCATCTCGTAGGCGCGCACCATCACGACGGGGTCGTTGTGCTTGACCGAGATCTTGAAGTCGTGGAAGCCGTGCTCCTCGAACAGGCTCGCCTCCCACACCGCGGACTCGACGAGTGCCTCGGGGGTCGCCTTGCCGTACTTGGCGAGCAGCCGCGGGTCGAGCGAGCCGGCGTTGACGCCGATGCGGATCGACGTGCCGTGGTCCTTCGCGGCCTGCGCGATCTCCTTGACCTGGTCGTCGAACTTCTTGATGTTGCCCGGGTTGACGCGCACCGCGGCGCAGCCGGCCTCGATCGCGGCGAACACGTACTTGGGCTGGAAGTGGATGTCGGCGATCACGGGGATGTTGGACTTGCGCGCAATCGCCTCGAGCGCGTCGGCGTCGTCCTGCGTGGGACACGCGACGCGAACGATGTCGCAGCCCGACGCGGTGAGCTCCGCGATCTGCTGGAGCGTCGCGTTGACGTCGTGCGTCTTGGTGGTGCACATCGACTGCACGCTGATGGGCGCGTCTCCGCCCACGTACACGTCGCCCACCTTGATCTTGCGGGTCTTGCGTCGCGGGGACAGCACGGGCGCCGGCAGCGCGGGCATCCCCAATCCGATAGTCGTCACGGGTTCAGTATCTCCCAAGGTTGGTCGAGGTTGTCCGTCACACCACGGTCACGGGGGCGACGATGTCCGCATAGATGAGAATGACGCCCATGACGAGCAGGAGCGCGAAAACGCCGTACGCGAGGGGCATCATGCGGGCCACGTCGACCGGTGCGGGACGCGGCAACCCGCGCACCTTTGCGTAGCCGTTCTTGATCCCCTGCCACAGCGCGGAGGCGACGTGTCCGCCGTCGAGCGGCACGAGCGGAATCATGTTAAAGGCGAAGAGTGCGAGGTTGAGGCCTCCCAACAGCATGAGCATGTCGGCGACCTTCTCGGTGAGCCCGTAGCCGTCGACCTCCGCCGCCGAGATCTCGCCGGTGACGCGCGCCACGCCCACGATTCCCATGATCGACTCCTGCGAGCGCTCCTCGAGGCCCACGGCCGCACGGGCGACGTGATAGACGTGCTGGGGAAGCTCGACAATCACCTCGGCGGTGCGGCCCAGGACGTAGCCGGTCCACTCGACGCCCGCGCCGATGCCCTGGCGCTGCGTCTCGGCGGTGGGCGACACACCCAGGTAGCCGGCGGTCTCCGTCACCGGAGCGCCCGCGGCGTCCACGATCGGTGCGCCATTCTCGTCGTACGTCGCCCGCTCGCGCGGCACGGGTGTGACCGGCACCTCGACGGTGCCGCCCTCGCGCTCGACCGTGAGCAGCAGTTCCTCGCCCGGGCTCGCGGCGATCACGCCGGTGAGCTCGTCCCACGTCGACACCGGAGTGCCGTCGACCGCGGTCACCGTGTCGCCAGGCTCGAGACCCGCGAGCGAGGCGGGTGAGGCGGGATCGCCCGGCGCGCAGTCGATCGCGCCCGCCGCGGGCACGCACGCGGTCACGTTCGCGACCGTCAGGGTCGGGTGGCCCGGCGTGCCGACGAAGGAGAACACACCGGTGAAGAGCACGACGGCGATGATGAGGTTCACGACCGGTCCGCCGAGCATCACGATCGCCTTGCGCCACCAGGTGAGGCGGTAGAACGCGCGGTGGTCCTCCCCCGGCAGGATCTCATCCACCGACGCGGCACGCGTGTCCGCGATGAGGCGCGCGATGCGCCCGTTGCCGCGGACGGGCTTGACCGCGGCCTCGGGCGGGATCATCCCCACCAGCCGCACGTAGCCGCCCAAGGGGATGGCCTTGACGCCGTACTCGGTCTCCTTGCCGCGCCGCGACCACACGGTGGGCCCAAAGCCCACGAAGTACTCGCTCACGCGCACGCCGAACTTCTTCGCGGGGACCATGTGGCCCACCTCGTGGAGGGCGATCGAGATCAGCAGCCCCACGAGCAGCACGATCCATCCCACTACCTCAGCCATGTCTCCTACCCTCTCGCCGCCGCGATCGCGCGCGCCGCGCGTTCGCGTGCCCACGACTCCGCATGGTCGACCTCGTCGAGCGTCACCTCCGCCGGCGCGTCGTACGCCTCGACAACGCTCCGGACCGTGTCCACGATCCCGAGGAAGGGAAGATCGCCGTCGACGAAGGCCCTCACGCACTCCTCGTTGGCGGCGTTGTACACCGCGGGGTGCAGCGCGGAGGCCGCCACCGCGTCCCTCATGAGGCGAATCGCGGGGAAGGCGTCCTCGTCGAGCGGCTCGAAGGTCCACGCCTGTGCGTGGGTCCAGTCGAGTCGCGGAGCGACGTCCGGAAGGCGGTCGGGCCAGCTGAGCCCCAGCGCAATCGGCAGGCGCATGTCGGGCGGCGACGCCTGCGCGATGGTCGCGCCGTCGACGAACTCGACCATCGAGTGCACGATCGACTGCGGATGCACCACGACGTCGATCCTGTCCATCGGGATGTCGAAGAGGAGGTGTGCCTCGGCGACCTCGAGCGCCTTGTTCACCATCGACGCGGAGTTGATCGTCACGACGGGGCCCATGTCCCAGTTCGGATGAGCGAGGGCATCGGCCGGGGAGACCGCCGCGAGCGAGGCGCGAGATCGGCCGCGGAAGGCGCCTCCCGAGGCGGTCACCACGAGGCATCGCACCTCGCTGTGGGCGCCCGAGCGCAGTGACTGAGCGAGTGCCGAATGCTCCGAGTCGACGGGCACGATCTGATCCTCGCGCTGCCTGGCCGCGAGCACGAGGGCTCCGCCGGCCACGAGCGACTCCTTATTGGCGAGCGCGAGCGTCGAGCCCGACTCGAGAGCCGCGAGCGTGGGCCGCAGGCCCACGGATCCCGTCATCCCGTTGAGCACGACGTCTGCTCCCCTGCGCGCGGCCTCGACCACGGCATCGGCGCCACCGGCGACCTCGACCCCGGGCAGTGCGGCGGCAATCTCCGCGACCGCTGACTCGCGCGCGACGGCCAGGTAGGAGGGACGATGCTCCCGCGCCTGGGCGATGATGGCCGCCGGGTCGGCTCCGCCCGCGGCGAGGGCGACCACGTCGAACGCGTCGTGGTGGCGCGCGATGACGTCGAGCGCCTGAGTCCCGATGGACCCGGTCGACCCGAGCAGCGCGACGGTGCGGGTCATCCCTCGGAGACGCCGAGCAGGATGTCGACCATGCGCGCGAGGAACGCGTCGACCGTGCCCTCGTCGTACGCGCGAGCACCGCGCGCGGCGCGGAACGTCGAGGCGCGCACCTCGTCGGCGGTCAGCGGCGCGCCCCGGTCGAAGAAGGCGGTCACGCGCGCGAGGAACTCGTCGACATCGCTCGCGCGGTAGCCGCGCCCGAGCCGTGCGGGGTGAGCGAACCGCTCTCCCGCCGGCCGGCGCAGTCGCGGATAGAGCGTCTGAGCGCGCTGGGCGAGGTCCTGCATCCACGCGTCCTGTCCGTTGCGGCGCACGAAGGCCTCGCGCTGGCGGCCCACGAAGGCCACCTCGAGGCGATCCAGCGCCGCGTCGACGGCCGTGGTCTCGTAGCCGCCGTGCTTGAGGTCGAACGCGGTCCGGCGGACGTCGAGGGGCTCGAGCTCCGTCGGGGCCTGACCGGGCCGCTCGTAGACCGACCTCGCGGTGTCGAAGAACGCCTCGACCTGCGCGGGGTGATAGCCGAGACGCAGGGCATTCACCTTGGGGAACAGGACGGTCATCATCTCTCCTTGATCGCCAGCTGGCCGCATGCGCCGTCGATATCGCTGCCTCGAGTATCCCTGATGGTGGTCGGAATTCCGTGCATCCTGAGGATGCGAACGAACTCCTGCTCGACCTTGGGGTCCGAGGCGGTCCACTTCGAGCCGGGGGTGGGGTTGAGCGGAATCGGGTTGACGTGCACCCAGCCGTCGCCGCGTGCCGTGAGCTTCTGGGCGAGCAGCTCAGCGCGGTGCGCGTGGTCGTTGATGTCCCTGATGAGCGCGTACTCGATGCTCACGCGGCGGCCCGTCGCGTCGAAATAGCGTCGCGCGGCGTCGAGCGCCTCATCGACCTTCCACCGCGCGTTGATGGGCACGAGCGTGTCGCGGAGCTCATCGTCGGGGGCGTGCAGGCTGAGCGCAAGCGTGACGGGGATGCCCTCGCTCGCGAGGCGATCGATGCCGGTGACGAGGCCCACGGTCGACACGGTGACGTGGCGCGCCGACAACCCGAAGCCCTCGGGCGCGGGGCTCGTCAGCGCGCGCACGGCGGTGATCACGGCCGCGTAGTTGGCCAACGGCTCGCCCATCCCCATGAACACCACGTTCGACAGCCGCACGGGGTCGCCGCCCAACTCCCCGTCGCGCGCGGCACGCGCGGCGAGCCGCACCTGCTCGACGATCTCCGCGGCGGACAGGTTGCGCGTGAGCCCCATCTGTCCCGTCGCGCAGAACGGGCAGGCCATGCCGCAGCCTGCCTGGCTCGTCACGCACAGCGTGGCACGCTCGGGGTACTTCATCAGCACGGACTCGACCTTGGCGTGATCGATGAGGTTCCACAGCGTCTTCACCGTCTCGCCGTCGTCCGCCGTGAGCGACGTGACCTTGGTGAGCAGGGGCGGGAACAGCTCCGCGACCAGATCCTCGCGCGCGGAGGCGGGAAGGTCGGTCATGTCCTCGGCGTCGACCGTGAGGTGGTCGTAGTAGTGCGTCGCGAGCTGCTTGGCCCTGAACTTGGGCTGGCCGAGCTGCTGCAGCGCATCGACGCGCTCGACGGCGTCGAGGTCCGCGAAGTGGCGCGGCGGCTTGCCGCGCCGGGGCGCAAGCATGGGAAGAGTGGGATGCGAGGTCATGAGGTCCCCAGAAGTAGAGCGAAGATGAGATAGGCGACCGCCGCGGCGGGCAGCATCGAGTCGAGGCGGTCCAGCACGCCGCCGTGGCCAGGGATCGCGCTCGACATGTCCTTCACAGAGATGTCGCGCTTGAGCGCCGACTCCGCGAGGTCGCCAAGCACTGCGGCGACGACAGCGCCGAGTCCCACCGCCGTGCCGATCCACCAGCGGCCGTCGAGGAGGGCGAAGGCCGCGACCGTCGCTGCCGCGACGCCGAACGCCGCGCCGCCGATCGCGCCCTCCCACGTCTTCTTGGGACTCACGCGCGGCGCGAGCTTGCGCCGCCCGAAGAGCATGCCCGTGAAGAGCGCCATGGTGTCGTTGAGAATCACGGCGAGGATCAGGATCACGACGCGCTTCCAGCCCTCGTCCGCGAGCTCGAGGAGAAGCATGAACGATGCCAGGAACGGGATCCAGGTGAGAGTGAGGATGCCCACGAGAGAGTCCGCGAGGGTGTTCTCGATGCGGTCGTCGACGATCCTCCACGCGACCACGCCCGCGCTGGCGACGAGCAACGCGACGACGAGCCCCTCTCCCCCGCCGTACCAGGTGGCCACTCCCATGCCGACCGTGGCCATGATGACGGGGGCGATCGACACGTGCATGCCGTGCCGCGCGAGCGCGGCGCGCCACTCGATCACGGCCGCGATGCAGAACGCATAGATGGTCACCGCGAAGACCAGCGGGTTCCACCAGGCCGCGACGAGCGCGCCGATGGCCAGGACGATGCCGACGGCGGACGCGAGCCACAGGTTGCGCCCCGCGCGGCGCGGGGTCGCGACGGGCATCGCACCCGAGAGGGGGACCGCCACGTCGACCGGGTCCACGACATCGTCCTCGCCCGCGCGACGCGTCACCAGCGCGGACTCCGCGGCGGCCACGGCTTCGGACACCTCGGGGGCCGCGTAGGCCACCGGCGCGGTCGCGGCGGGATGCTCGATCGCGGCGTCGGCCGGACCGGGAAGCTCACGATCGCCCTCGGGGTGGCCCGCGGGCCACGGCGATGCGTCGCGCACGCCCGGCTCGGCGCCGCTCACGGGCACGAACGTCGCGCCGGGCGTCGGGGCCGGCTCCGGCCCGGTCGAGGTGTCGAGGTCCGCGTCGCGGCGACGCCCCCACCTCATGAGACGCCCTGTCGCGCGGTCGCGTCAGGCATCAGACTGCGAGGAGCTCGCTCTCCTTGTGCGCAAGGAGCGCGTCGATCGCGTCGACGTGCTTCTTGGTCAGGGCGTCGAGCTCCTTCTCCGCGCGCGAACCCTCGTCCTCGCCGAACTCGCCGTCCTTGACGCCAGCATCGATGAGGTCCTTGGCCTTGCGGCGCATGTTGCGTACCGTGACCTTGGCCTCCTCGGCCTTGGTGCGGGCGAGCTTCACGTAGTCGCGGCGGCGCTCCTCCGTAAGCTGCGGAAGGATGATGCGCAGCACCTGGCCGTCGTCGGACGGGTTCACCCCCAGGTCCGAGTTCCGCAGCGCGGTCTCGATCTCCTTCTTGGCGCTCGCGTCGTACGGCGCGATGACGACGGAGCGGGCCTCGGTGACGTTGATTGCGGCGAGCTGCTGCAACGGCGTCGGGGCACCGTAGTAGTCGACGGCGATGTTCGCGAACATCGCTGCAGACGCCTGGCCCGTGCGGATGCCGGCGAAGTTGTCCTTGGCCACCGCGACGGCCTTGTCCATGTTCTCCTCGGCCTCGAGGAGGATCATCTCAGTCACGCTTGTCTCCTTCTGAGGTGCGGCGTCAGGCCGTCACCAGGGTTCCGATTGTCTCACCGAGCAGGGCACGGGTCACATTTCCAGGCTCGTCGAGTCCGAAGACGCGCATGGGCATGCGGTTCTCCATCGCGAGAGAGAAGGCCGCGGCGTCCATCACCGCGAGCTGTCGCTGCAGCGCCTCGGTGTACGTGACGCTCTCGAGGCGCTCCGCCGAGGGGTCCTTGCGCGGGTCAGCGGTGTAGACCGCGTCGACGCCGTTCTTGCCCATGAGGACCTCGGAGCAGCGCGTCTCGAGGGCGCGCTGGAGCGAGACGGTGTCCGTCGAGAAGTAGGGCATGCCCGCTCCTGCGCCGAAGATGACGACGCGGCCCTTCTCCATGTGGCGGATCGCGCGCAGCGGGATGTACGCCTCGGCAACCTGTCCCATCGAGATCGCGGTCTGCACGCGCGTCGCCACGCCCGCCTGCTCCAGGAAGTCCTGCAGCGCGAGAGCGTTCATGACCGTGCCGAGCATGCCCATGTAGTCAGCGCGCGCCCGCTCCATGCCGCTCTGGCTCAGCTCCGCTCCCCGGAAAAAGTTGCCGCCGCCCACGACGATCGCGACCTGCACGCCCTCGCGGACGGCATCGGCGATCTCGCCCGCGACGCGGCGCACCACTCCAGGGTCAAGACCAATCTGTCCCCCGCCGAACATCTCGCCGGAGAGCTTGAGAAGCACGCGGCGCGCCGCCGGGGCCTCCCTGCCCGGGATCAGATCGCTGGTCTCGGACACGGATGGACCTCCTGACGGCGCGCCGCGCCTTGCTCGATATGGGTCGGTGGGGTTGAGGCTTAGGCTCCCACACGGAAGCGGGCGAAGGAAACAACCTCGCCGCCCGCGTTCTCGACAACCTTGCCGACCGTGGTCTTCGGGTCCTTCGCGAAGGCCTGCTCGACCAGCACGTTCTCCTTGAAGAAGCCCGTGAGGCGACCCTCGACGATCTTCGGAAGCGCGGCCTCGGGCTTGCCCTCACCCTTCGCGGTCTCCTCGGCGACGCGGCGCTCGTTGGCGACGGTCTCCTCGGGGACGTCCTCGCGCACCAGGAAGGTGGGCGAGTACGCGGCGATGTGCATCGCGATGTCGCGTGCGACCTCGCCCGCCTTGGCGTCCGTACCCACCAGGACGCCCACCTGCGCGGGAAGGTCCTTGTTGGTGCGGTGGAGGTACTCGGTCACGACCGGGGCCTCGACGCGGGCCACGCGGCGCAGGACGATCTTCTCGCCCAGCACGCCCGCGTTCTCGTCGATGACGTCCTTGACGGTCTTGCCGTCGAGGGGGGCCGCGAGGGCCTCCTCGGCGTTCGCGGCACCCGCCGCGACAACCGCCGCGAGGACCTGCTCCGCAAGGGTGATGAACTTCTCGTTCTTCGCCACGAAGTCGGTCTCGGAGTTGAGCTCGATGAGCGTGCCCACCTGAGCGCCGTCGGCGCCCTCGATCGAGGTGATGACCAGGCCCTCGGAGGCCGAGCGGCCCTCGCGCTTGGTCACGCCCTTGAGTCCCTTGACACGCAGGATGTCGACGGCCTTGTCCAGGTCGCCGTCCGCCTCATCGAGGGCCTTCTTGACGTCGAGCATGCCGGCGCCGGTGCGCTCGCGGAGCGCCTGAATGTCGGCAACGGTGTAGTTCGCCATGTGATGCGTCCTTACTTCTCGTCGGTGGCGGCCTCGGGCGCCTCGGCGACCTCGGCGGCGGGGGTGGTCTCGGCAGCCTCGACCTCGGCGGCCGGGGCCTCCTCGGCGGGTGCCTCAACCGCGGCGGGCGCCTCGGTGGCGGCCTCGGCGGCGGGTGCCTCGTCGGCCTTGGCGCCGTCGAGCAGCTCCTGCTCCCACTCGGCGAGGGGCTCCTCGCCCGCGGGGGCCTCGGCGCCGGCGGAGGCGCCGGCGTGGCGCAGGCGGATGCCCTCGGCCACGGCGTCGGCGATCACGCGGGTGAGCAGGCCCACCGAGCGGATCGCGTCGTCGTTGCCCGGGATGCCGTACGAGACGGAGTCGGGGTCGCAGTTCGAGTCGAGGATGCCGACGACGGGGATGCCGAGCTTGCGCGCCTCATCGACCGCGAGGTGCTCCTTGTTGGTGTCGACGATCCACACGACGGAGGGAACCTTCGCCATGTCGCGGATGCCGCCCAGCGTCTTGTCGAGCTTCTCCTTCTCGCGGCGCATGCCGAGGAGCTCCTTCTTGGTGCGTCCCGAACCGGCGACGTCGTCGAAGTCGATGAGCTCGAGCTCCTTGAGGCGCGAGACGCGCTTGCTCACGGTCTGGAAGTTGGTGAGCATGCCGCCCAGCCAACGCTCGTTGACGTAGGGCATGCCCACGCGCTTGGCCTGCTCGGCGACCTGCTCCTGCGCCTGGCGCTTGGTGCCCACGAAGAGCACGGTGCCGCCGTGCGCGACGGTGTCGCGGACGAACTCGTACGCGGCGTCGATCTTCGACAGCGACTGCTGGAGATCGATGATGTAGATGCCGTTGCGCTCGGTGAAGATAAAGCGCTTCATCTTGGGGTTCCAGCGGCTGGTCTGGTGTCCAAAGTGGACACCCGAGTCGAGCAGCTGGCGCATGGTCACGACGGCCATGGCTGGTCCTGTTCCGGACGCGCGCACGCGCGGTCCTTGAGTTGTCGGGCGCACGCGCCCGTGTTCGGTTGACGATGCGTGCCAGGCGGCTCACATCCCTGGCGCCATCGCGGTCGGGCACCGATTGCTCGGACCTCGCCCTCCCGGCGCTTCCCCCATGGGAAGCGAATGACGCGCGACGTCATCCGGGCATGCCGGATGCGGGACTTAGCGTACCCGAGCGGGGGCCGCGGAGCGAATCGGCCGATGTCCCCGGCCCCGACGCCCGGAGTGGCTCTCCACGAGGCGCGGCGGCGTGCTGGCCCGATTGGCCCGGCGACGCGCACGCTCGAGCCATGACACCGCTCTCCCGCCGCGCGGCTCTTGCCCTGGCCCTCGCGGGGACGATGCTCGCGTGGGCGGTCGCGTCGCCTCACCCGAGCGCGGCATCGGCCCCTCCCTCACCGGGCCTCCTCGCCCCGCCCGTCAGCCCCGTCCATGCGCTCGCGCTGTTCGATCCTCCCCCGGCGCCGTGGGCGGCGGGCCATCGCGGGATCGACCTCGCCGCGGCGCCCGGAGGGGAGGTGCGCGCGCCTGCCGACGGCGTGGTCGCCTTCGCCGGTCGCGTGGTGGACAGGGGCGTGCTCACGATCGACCACGGTGCGGGGGTCGTGACGTCGTTCGAGCCCGTGATGGCGGCGGTCACGGTGGGCACTCGCGTGGCGCGCGGAGACGTGGTCGCGACGCTCGGTCCGGAGCAGGGACATTGCGCACCCACGCCGTGCCTGCACTGGGGCGTGCGGGTCGACGGCGAATACGCGGACCCGCTCGACCTGCTCGCGGGGTTCGGGCCGGTGGCCCTGCTCCCGCTGGCGGATCAGACGAAGGCGCCCGTGCGCACGAGCGACTCCCTCAGCTTCTTCACTGCCCCGGAGTGAATCTGTGACACGCGCGACTCGGTCACCCCCAGGATCTCGCCGATCTGCGCGAGGGTCAGGCTCTCGTAGTAGTAGAGGCGCAGCACCTCCTGCTCGCGGTCCCGCACACCCTGGACGGCGGCGGCCAGCAGGGCCGAGGCCTCGCGCGCCTCGAGCCTGGCCGAGGCGAGGGCAAACGCGGGTGAGCCGAGCGTAGGGATGGGCTGCGTGTCGGGCTCGCTCGGCATGCCGTCGAGCGCGGCGACGTGGGACAACGCGACCTGCGCGCGCACCGTGCGGACCTCGGCGGTCGCCCATCCGATATGCGCGGCGACGTCCTCGTCCGACACCGGACGCATGAGCTGCTGCTCGAGCTCGCGGGTCGCCTGCTCGAGGGCGCGTGCCTTGGACCGCACCGACCTCGGCACCCAGTCCGCCGCGCGCAGCTCGTCGATGATCGCACCACGGATGCGGGTTCCCGCATAGGTCTCGAACTTGTAGCCGCGGCTCGGCTCGAACTTCTCGACCGCGTCGATGAGGCCGAACATGCCGTACGACACGAGGTCCGCGAGCTCAACCGTGTCCGGCAGCTTCGCGATCACCCGCGTCGCGACCTGGGACACCAGCGGCGCGTAATGCGTGATGAGCGCGTCGCGCGCCGCGGCCCTCGCCGCGCCGCCCGCCGCGAGATCTGACCACCAGGCGGAGGTGTCGACACCACGGACGCCGACGGCGCCCTCGGGTTCGACTTCGGACAACATCGCGTTGAGCTCGGACATGGGCGTCTCCCTCTAGGCGCGCGGGTGGGCGAGGTGGTAGGCGGCGCGAAGCCGCTCGGCGGACACGTGGGTATAGCGCTGGGTAGTGGCGAGGCTCGCGTGACCCAGCACCTCTTGGACGCTGCGCAGGTCCGATCCGCCGGTGAGCAGGTGCGTGGCCGCGGTGTGGCGCAGAGCGTGCGGTGCGACCTCGTCGACCCCTGCGAGACCGCACAACTCGTGGACGGCGGCGCGCACCTGGCGCTGGTCCGCCCGCTGGCCGCGCCGGCCGAGGAACAGGGCCCCGTCCGTCGCCGGACCGAGCAGCTGAGGCCTGCCCCTGTCGATCCACGCCGACAGCGCGTGGGCCGCCGGGATGCCGAACGGCACCACGCGCTCCTTGTCGCCCTTGCCGGTGACGCGAACCAGGCGGCCATCGAGGTCGAGGTCGCGCAGGTCGACTCCGGCGAGCTCGCCCACCCGCATCCCCGTGGCGTACAGCATCTCCACCGCGGCCCAGTCGCGCAGGTGCAGCGGGTCGCCATCGTCAGCGCGGGTCCGCGCCACGTCGAGCAGCGTCACGACATCCGCGTGGGACAGCACCGTTGGCAACACCGAGGCGGGCCGGGCGGACGCGAGCCGGAGCGCGGGGTTGGGCAAGATGCGCTCGGTGTCGGCCGCCCACGCGTAGAAGGCACGGGCGGCGGCTCCGCGCCGCGCGAGCGTCGTGCGGCTGAGGCCGTCGCCGTCCATGGCCGCGAGCCAATTACGCAGCGCTCCCAGGGTGCACGTGCGCAGGCTCGCGTCGGTGTCGATGGCGGCGTCGATGGGTGCATCAACGGCGGCGTCGGCGCCACCCCGGTGAGTGGCGAGGTGAGCCACGAGGTGAGTCAGGTCTCCCCGGTACGCGCGCACTGTATTGCCCGAGAGCCCGCGCTCGTGGCGCAGGAACCTCTCGAAGGCGCCGAGCAGTTCGCTCGCGGCGGCGTCCGTGGTGGCCATGGCGAAACCATGGCACCGTCACACTTGTCAAATCAATACCTTCAGTCACATTTGTCACATCACCCCCATCAATCACCCATAGTTTGTGGGGTAATGTCCGCTTTATCAGGCTCCTTCCTGGGCTTGGGTGGGCGGCGCCAGCGGCCATCGACCCTTTCGACGAGCCCCCTCGCATGCAGCCCGCCGAGCGCTCCCATGGCCTCCCGCGCCGTCAGCCCCGCAGCCACCGCAACCCGGTCCGTGGTCGAGCCGCGCGAGCTCAGCGCGCCGTACGCCTGGCGTTCCGCCTGCGTCGCGAACTCCTCGCCTCCTTGGTCGGCGCCGGGATCGTCGTCGGTCACGACGTCGCCCGCGGGCAGCGCCAGTTCCAAGGCCTCGTCGCCCGTGGTCACGAGCACGGCCTCGCCCTCCCTCACGAGGACGTGGCAGCCTCGCGACGCCGCGGAGGTCACCGGCCCCGGCACGGCGCCCACCGGCCGCGCGAGCCGCACCGCGTGGCGCGCCGTGCTCAGCGCACCCGACCGGGCCGCCGCCTCGACCACCACCGTGGCGCAGGCCGTCGCGATGAGTCGGTTTCGGCTGAGGAAGCGGGCCCGGTGGGGCGCGAAGCCCGGCGGCTGCTCGCTCACGATCGCGCCGTCCTCGAGGATGCGCTCGAGCAACTCCGTGTTGCCACGCGGGTAGAGCTGGTCCACGCCGCCGGCGAGCACGCCGACGGTGCCCCCTCCCGCCGCGAGCGCGCCCCGGTGCGCCGCCGCGTCGATCCCGTACGCGCCCCCGCTCACGACCCACACGCCGCGATCCGCCGCCGCGGAGGCCATCTCCGACGCCACGTGGTCGCCATACGTGGTCGAGGCGCGCGAGCCCACGATCGCGATCGAGCGACCGAAGGCCTCGTCGACACTCGCGGGACCACGCACCCACAGCACCAGGGGCTCGTCCGGCCCGAGTCGCGCGAATGCGCGCGGCCACTCGGAGTCGGCGGATGTGAGAATGCGGGCGCCGACCCGGCCGGCACGCTCACGCAACGCGTCGGGCTCGGCGGCTCCGAGGCGCGGAGCCCAGCGCTCGACGAACCCCATGACCTTAGCGGCGGTCGCGGGGTCGAGCGCGAGGTCCCACGTGGCGCCGTGGGGATCCCGCGCGGCGCGACGCACCCATGCGAGCGCCTCGACCGAGCCGAGCGCCTCCCTCAGACCCGCCGCGACGCGGTCTCCCGGCTCGGCGATCGCGCTCCAGACGATCTTCGCGTCCACGACGTCGAGGGCCTCTCCCGCGCCGGTCACGAGCGCACCCCCTGACGCAGCACGAGCGCCTGGCCCACGTGCGTCGCGTCGGGAGAGCTCGCTCCCTCGAGATCCGCGAGCGTCCACGCGACGCGCAAGGCGCGGTCGAAACCGCGCGCGGTCAGCGTGCCGCGGTCGACCGCATGCCACAGGCCCGCACACGCCGACCTCGAGGTCGCCTTGCGCAGCCACGGCCCCGTCGCCTCGACCGAGAGGCGCCAGCCGTGTGGCCCAAGCCTCTCCGCGGCGGCGTCCCGCGCACGCGCGACCCGCGCCGCGACCGCGCCCGAGCTCTCGCCGGGGACGTCGGCGCGCGCGGCCGGCCCCACCGTCACCTGGATGTCGATGCGATCCAGGAGCGGGCCCGAGAGTCGGTCGAGGTAGCGGCGCCGTGCATCGGGCTTGCAGCGACAGAACTCGCCCGTGCCGACGAACCGCCCGCACGGGCACGGGTTCGCGGCGAGCACGAGTTGGAAGCGTGCCGGATAGCGAGTGACGCCGTACGCGCGGTGCAACACGATCTCGCCGCGCTCGAGCGGCTGGCGCAGCGTTTCGAGGACGCGCGTGGGGAACTCGGGAGCCTCGTCGAGGAACAGCACCCCGGCGTGCGCGAGCGAGACCGCGCCCGGGCGCGCCAGGCCCGACCCTCCCCCGACGATCGACGCGGCGGACGCCGTGTGATGCGGCGCCTCGAAAGGGGGCCGCCGTACCAGGCCCTCCGCGGGATCGAACACACCCGCCAGGGAGTGCACGCTCGTCACCGCGATGGCCTCCTCCTCGCCGAGGTCCGGCAAGACGCCCGGAAGCCGCTCCGCGAGCATCGTCTTGCCCGCGCCGGGAGGACCCACCATCAGCAGGTGATGGCCGCCCGCTGCGGCCACCTCGAGCGCGACCCTGGCCTCGGCCTGCCCCCTCACGTCGGCAAGGTCGGGGACGGCCCGCCGCGGCCCGGTGAGGGCGGGAGGCCGGACCGTCTCGAGGGACTCGGCGTGGGCATCGGCGCCCAGGTCGCTGAGCACCGTCGCCAGCGCGGGCGCCGCGCTGACCCTGGCAGCGGCCACCAATCCCGCCTCGCCGGCATTGCCGGCTGGCACCACGACGCGGGTCCACCCCGCGGCGCACGCCGCCGCCACCGCCGGCAAGACTCCCCTCACCGGCCGCACACGTCCGTCCAGCCCGAGCTCACCCAGGAGCACCATGTCCCTCGCGCGCGCCGCGTCGATGGCGCGGGCCGCCGCGAGGACGGCGACCGCGATCGCGAGATCGGTCGCGGGCCCCGACTTCGGCAGCGACGCGGGCGACAGGTTGACCGTGATGCGATGCCGGGGCCACTCAACGCCGGAGGACGCGACCGCCGCCCGCACCCGCTCCTTGGCCTCGGCGAGCGACGCGTCGGGCAAGCCGACGATCGTGAACGCGGGCAGCCCGTGTGCGACGTGAGCCTCGACCTCGATGACGTGGCCGACCAGACCCGTGAGCACCACGGAGCGGCACCGGCCGATCATCCGACGCCACGCACGTGCTCGAGGATGGGCGCTCCCGACCTTGGCAGCGTCACCGCGACCACGTCGATCCGGATCGACCCGAAGCTCTCCCCCTGCGCCGCGAGCCACTGACCCGCGAGCACGCGCAGGCGCCTCATCTTGTGCGGCGTCACCGCCGCGAGCGCCCCGCCGAAGGCGTCCGAGCGACGCGTCTTCACCTCGACGAAGACCACCTCGCCGCCCTCGCGCGCCACGATGTCCAGTTCACCGACCGGGCACCGCCAGTTGCGATCGAGCACCTCCCAGCCCGCGGCGGACAGCGACCGCGCCGCGAGGTCCTCCCCGTACCTGCCCACCACGTCCTTGACCGCCATGCGCCACCTCCCCCTTCACGGTGGACGATGCGCGAGCACGACGGGAGGGAGGCGTCACGGCGGGGGGATGGTCCGCGCGGCGGCCGGGGCTGGGGGCATCGGCGCGACCACCCCGGCGGCCCGGTCGCCACCACCTCGGGACATGCCGAGGGGCGCGGAGGGTGACCCCTCCGCGCCCCTTGCCACGCGGTTGTCCTACACGCGCGCGGGCACCACCTGGTCGTCGTCGGCGCGACCGGTATCCCCCGCATCGTCCCCGCTCACGGATGCCGGACCGCCCGCCCCGACCTCCGCGGCCTCGGGGGCCACGTCGAGCGTGGTGCGCAGCGGCTCCTCCTTGACGAACAGGAGCAGAACCAGCGACAGCAGCGCAAGAGGAACGATGAGCAGGAAGACGGGAGCGAGCGCGTCGTTGTACGAGCCCACGATCACGTCCTGGATCTCTTGCGGGAGGTCGCGCACCGCGGCCGGCGTGAGCGAGTTCGCGTCGCTCAGGCTGGCGCCGCCACCCGGCGCGCGCTCCGCGAGCAGGGCGATGAGCCGATTCGTGAAGATCGACCCGACCACCGCGGCGCCCAGCGAGGCGCCGATCTGCCGGAAGTAGTTGTTGGCGGCCGTCGCCGTGCCCACCATGCGCAGCGGGAAGGTGTTCTGCACGATCAGCACGAGCACCTGCATCTGCAGGCCCAGTCCCAAGCCGAAGACCGCGAGGTACGCGCACGTCACCCACACGGGCTGCGTCGCGGACATCGTCGACAGCAGGAACATCGCGGCGGCGATCACCACGGAGCCCGCGATCGGATACCAGCGGTAGCGGCCGGTGCGGCTCACCGCGCGGCCGACGACGATCGACGTGGGCAGCATCGCGCCCATCATCGGGATCATCAGCAGACCGGCCGAGGTGGCATCGACCTGCGCGACCATCTGGAGGTAGGTGGGCATGTACGCGAGCGTGCCGAACATCGCGATGCCCATGAGCAGGCCCGCGGCGGTGGTGAGAGTGAAGTTGCGCTCGGCGAAGAGGTGCAGCGGCATGATCGGCTCGGCGGCGCGACGCTCGACGGCGACGAAGGCCACGGCCGCGATCACGGTCAACACGATCAGGCCGATGATGACGGGCGAGTCCCACGCGTACTGCCCTCCGCCCCACGACGTGAACAGCACGAGCGCGGCCGAGGCGATCGCGATGAGCATCATGCCCGCGATGTCGAGGCGCGGCCGCTCGCGGCGCTCGGCGTTCGGGTGGAGGAACAGGATCGCGCTGAGGATCGCGACGGCGCCCAGCGGGATGTTGATCCACATGCACCAGCGCCAGCCGATCGACTCGGTGAACCAACCACCCAGCAGCGGGCCGATCACCGACGCGAGGGCGAACACGCCGCCCATGACGCCCATGTAGCGGCCGCGCTCCCTCGCGGGCACGATGTCCGCGATGATCGCCTGCGACAGGATCATCAGTCCACCGCCGCCGAGGCCCTGGATGGCGCGGCCCACGATGAGCTCGGTCATGCCTTGAGCAAGACCGCCCACCACCGAGCCGGCCATGAACAACGCGATCGCGCCGATGAACAGCGACTTGCGGCCGATCAGGTCGCCCAGCTTGCCGTACACCGGCATCATGATGGTCGCCGCGAGGATGTACGCGGTGGTCACCCACAGCATGTGGTCGACCCCGTCGAGCTCGCCCACGATCGTGGGGAGCGCGGTCGAGAAGATGGTCTGGTCAAGGGCGGACAGCAGCATGGCCGTCATGAGCCCCACGAAGACCAGCAGGATCGACCTGCGGTCGGTGGCGGGCGCCTGGGCGGCGCCCGCGGTCGCGGTGGTGGGCATGGTCTCTCTTTCGGGTGGGGACTCGGCGCGGATCACGCGTCGGGGGTGACGATGCGTCGGATCTTGTCGATCGCGGCGCGGATGAGGGTCTCGGCGTGCGCCGCATCGCCGGGGTGGGCGAGCCACTGGCGGCTGATCACGGGAAAGGCACCCATGACGATGCTCACGACGAGGTGGGTCTGGTCGCTCGCCTCGTCCTCGGTGAGCTCGGGGTGCTGGACCGCGAGGCGCCGGCGCACGATCGCGGCGGTGGCCTGCCGTTTGTCCGCGAGGCGCATGAGGCGTAGCGACTGCAGGGCGGGCTCACGCTCGAAGAGCAGGCGGCGCATCGCGAAGACCTCGGGGTCGGACTCGGTCGCGAAGAAGGCGCGCGCCATGATGATCATGAGGTCCTCGACGATCGGGCCGCGCGCGTGGACGAACTCGTCGACCGCCTCGCTCGACGGCGTCGAGGGCGCGGGGCCGAGCAGCGCGCCCTCCTTCGTGCCGAAGTAGTTGAAATAGGTCCGCGGCGAGACATCGCTCGCCTCGCAGATCATGTCGACCGTCACCACGTCGACGCCGTGCTCGAGAGCGAGCTCAAGCGCGGCGCGCTCGACGCGACGCGTCCTGCGGACGCGGTTGCGCTCCCTCAGTCCCGGGGCGGCCTCCCCGGTGGACGATGCTCGGGGCGCAGGCGATGCGATGTGCATGATCTGTATTTTTGCAGTCTCTGCACTTTTGCGTCAAGTGCAGGATTGCGGGGTGTGGAGGGGCCAGGCGACGCCCCGCTTCCCGCCCCCACGCCCGCACCCACGTGCACACGTCACACATCTGGAGACACGTGCGTCCAGAGACGAGCACGGATCTCGAGACACCGGCCGTCAGATGTGTGACTTACGCACGGGCGCACGGGCGCACGGGCGCGTGGGGGCGCTCCGGCGCACCTGGACACAGGCGGGCACAGCCGGGCGGGGGCAGGACCCCCAGACCCCCGACTCAGCGGCCGCGGAGCTGGCGGATGTCGGGGAGGTCGTCGTCGCGCGCGAGTTCCTCGATGTTCACGTCCTTGAACGTCACCACCCGCACGTTGCGCACCAGACGCGCGCTGCGGTAGACATCCCAGACCCAGGCGTCGGCCATCGTGACCTCGAAGTAGATGTCCCCGCCCGAGGCCTTCACCTGCAGATCCACCTTGTTGCACAGGTAGAAGCGGCGCTCGGTCTCCACGACGTACTGGAACAGGCCCACGACGTCCCTGTACTCGCGGTACAGCGCGAGTTCGGCTTCGGTCTCGTAGTTCTCAAGGTCTTCGTGGCTCACCCGACCATTGTGGACGCAACGCGCCGCAGTTCGCGAACGCCATGCGCGAACACCCACGCGAAGACACGCGCGCGTCAACCGGTCGGGAGCCGCCAGGACACCCGGTGGAGCGGCGAAGGCCCCAGCGCGCGCAGCGCATCGAGATGCACCGCCGCGCCGTAGCCCTTGTTGCCGTCCCATCCGTACGCGGGATGGTCCGCGTGCGCGGCCGCCATGAGCGCGTCGCGCTCGACCTTGGCGAGCACGGAGGCCGCCGCGATCGACGCGCATGCCCTGTCCCCCTTGACCACCATCGTCACCGGCGGTGCGTCCCACGCGTCGGACTCGACAGCGAAGAGATCCGCAGGGGGCGGGGTGAGCCAGTCGTGGGTGCCGTCGAGCAGCACGGCATCCACGGCGACCGGGATCGCGTCGAGCGCGCGCCGCGCCGCGAGTCGCAGCGCGGCGATGATGCCGACCTCATCGATCTCGGCCGCCGCAGCGTGTCCCACCGCGCGTGCCACGCCAAAGGCCTGCAGCGGGGCGATGAGCGCCTCGCGCCGCGCGGCCGAGAGCAGCTTGGAGTCCGTGAGCCCGTCGGGCCAGGTCTCGCACGGCGCGACCACCGCGACGCCCACGCTCACCGGTCCGGCGAGAGCGCCGCGTCCGACCTCGTCGATCCCCGCGACGGTGCGCGCGCCGGCGTCCCACAGGGCGCGCTCGTGGACGAGCGAGACGGTCACGTCAGTCGGCGGTGGACGCGGCCTCGTCGCCGAACGGGTTGCCCACGCCGGCGAAGCGATCGAGCGGCCACACGACGGCGAACGTGGTGCCCACAATGTTATCGACGGGCACCGTGCCGCCGCCGGGGTCGCCCATGTGCGCGCGCGAATCTGCGCTGTCGTCACGGTTGTCGCCCATGACCCAGATGTACCCCTCGGGCACCTCGACGCGGAACTCGACGCCGCACGGGCGCGCGCCCGGAGCGATGTAGTCCTCGGTGAGCAGCTCACCGTTGACGGCGACCTGAGCGTCCGCCGCGGTGCATTCGACCACGTCGCCCGGCAGGCCGATCACGCGCTTGACCAGGTGCTCTCCCGCGTCCTCCGGTAGCAAACCGGTCCACGTGAGCAGGTCCTTGGCGACGCGCTCGAGGCCCGTGTCATCGGCACCCGGCTCGCCCAGCCACTGCGCGGGGTCCTTGAAGACCACGACGTCGCCGCGGCGCAGCGGGAGCGGGTCGGGACGCCACTTGGTGACGAGGATCCGGTCGCCCTTGATGAGCGCGGGCTCCATCGACGGCGACGGGATGAAGAAGGACTGGAAGAAGAAGGTCTTGATGACCAACGACAGCAGCAACGCGCTGACGACCACGAGGACGAATTCCTTCGTCCATCCCCAGGCGCGACGGCCGGCAGACGGCTTCCCGTCTGCCGGCGCGTCGCTGCTGGTCGCGATGGCTAGTTCTCGCGCTTCTCGCGGATGCGAGCGGCCTTGCCGCGCAGTCCGCGCAGGTAGTACAGCTTCGCGCGGCGGACATCGCCGCGACGCTCAAGCTCGATCTTCTCGATCGTGGGGGCGTGCACCGGGAACAGACGCTCCACTCCCACGCCGAACGAGATCTTGCGGACCGTGAAGGTCTCGCCGATTCCCTGACCCTGACGGGCGATCACGATGCCCTGGAACACCTGGACACGCGAGCGGTTGCCCTCGATGACCTTGACGTGGACCTTGACGGTGTCACCGGCACGGAAGGCCGGGATGTCGTCGCGGAGCTGGCCCGCGACAACGTGGTCGAGCTTCTGCATGACTGTCTCTCCTCGCACATGCCACAGGCCACGCACGGTATCCGCCTGACGGCGATCGATGGTGACGGCGTGTCACGGAAAGCGCCGAGACCCCCTGTGGCAGGTCGCGGCACCGTACGCACCGAGGGACTATTCTGCCACACCGTGTCCGGACGATGCGCGGGCTGGCGGAGAGCTCCGCGTCAGTCCGCGACGGTCGCGTCGGGAGGAAGCAGGTCGGGACGTCGCTCGCGGGTCCGTTCGAGCTGCTGATCGCGCCGCCACTGTGCGATGCGCGCGTGGTGACCGCTCAGCAGCACGTCGGGCACCTCAAGCCCTCGCCACTGCGCGGGACGCGTGTACGACGGGTACTCGAGCAACCCGTCGGAGTGCGACTCTTCGACGATCGACTGCGCGTTGCCCATGAAGCCGGGAATGAGCCGCGTGATCGCCTCGATCATGGCGAAGGCGGCCACCTCTCCTCCATTGAGCACGTAGTCGCCCAGGCTTGCCTCGATGACGCGGTAGCCCGCGTCCGCGTAGTGCTGGGCCACGCGTGCGTCGATTCCCTCGTAGCGACCGCACGCGAACACGAGCTGCGACGCCTCGGCGAGGTCTGCCGCGAGCGCCTGCGTGAAGGGCACCCCGGCCGGGCTGGGGATGACGAGCACTCCGGAAGGTCGCAGGACGTCGTCGATGGCCTTTCCCCAGACATCGGCCTTCATGACCATCCCCGCGCCGCCGCCGAACGGGGCGTCGTCGACCGTGCGGTGCACGTCCGGGCTGCCATCGGCCTTGAAGGCCGCGTAGTCGCGAAGGTCGTGCACGTGGGTCTCGACCAGGGCGGCCTCGCGCGCCTTGCCCAGCAGGGACACGTCGAGCACGCCGAAGAACTCGGGGAAGATCGTGACGACGTCGATGCGCATCTTCACGCGGACGTCTCCCCGGTCGACTCGGGCTCCTCGCCCGCGAGCAGGCCATAGGGCGGGGTCACGACCACGCGACCCGCCTCGACGTCGACCTCGGGCACGAAGTCCTCGACGAACGGAATCATCGCGCGGTGCCCACCCGGCTGGCGGACCACCAAGAGGTCGTGCGCGGGCATCGTCATGAGGTCGACCACCTCGCCCACCTCCTCCCCGTCGGGCCGCACCACGGCCAACCCCACGAGCTGGTGGACGTACCACGCGTCGTCCTCGTCCGACTCTGCGCCGTCGATCGTGAGCTCGACCCCGCGAGCCGCATCCGCCTCCTCGCGCGAGCGGATCTCCGCGAAGTGGACGTACCAGCGCCCGGCCTGCACGCGAACCTTGTCGACCGTCAGCGGCCCTGCGGACGCCGGCTCGGTGTCGAACACCTCGCCCGGAACGAGGCGGTCGGCAGGGATGTCGGTGCGAAGTTCAACCGACACCTCCCCCTTGAGCCCATGGGCGCGGCCGATGCGTGCGACGGTCAATCTCATGACACCAGGGTACGGTCACCGCGCCGCCTTCCCTCGCGCGCGATAGCGTGGAGTCACCGTCTACCTGGGGAGAGGACATGGCCGACACGACCACCCGCCCGCCAGGCGTGACCTTCGCGGTGATCCTCACGTGGGTCGCGGCCGCGGTCGACCTCATCGGTGGCGGAGCGCTCCTGTGGCTCAGCCTCAATCTCGCAGGGACCGACCTCGGTGTCGAGGAATCCTCGCTGCGTGGCTACGGCATCGCTCTCGCAGCGATCGGGCTGCTGACCGCGGCCTTCGCGCTCGGTCTCGCCGCGGGGTCCCAGCTCTCGCGCGTCCTCATCATGGTGCTCATGGCCGCGCGGATCGGCGGTGCGGTCTATGCGCACGAGGCCATCGGCGAGATTGTCCGATGGCAGGCGATCGGCCAGGGCATCGGCGCCCTGCTGATCATCCTCATGCTCGCGACACCGCGGGCGTTCACGTACTTCCGCTCGACCTGACCGCGGCCGTCGCCGCGCGTGGGGAGGCCCTCATGTCCACCACATCCTCCGATCGTCCAGGCTCCGTCACGCTCGTCGCCGCGCTGACGTGGATCGCCGCGATCCTCGACCTCATCGCAGGGGCCGCACTCGTGTGGCTGTCGTTCAACCTCGACACGATCGATTCGACCCTGAGCGAGGCTGACGTCCGCTGGTATGGCGTGGGCACGCTCGTCATCGGGGTGCTCACGGCTGCGGTCGCCGCCGGCCTCGCGATGGGATCTCAGGGCGCACGCGTGCTCGTGATCCTCGCGATGGTCGTCCGCCTCGCGGCCGCCGCGTACGCGCTGCTCGCCCTCGGCGGCGTGATCTCGTGGCACGGCATCGTCGGAGTGCTCATCTCCCTCACCGTCATCGCTCTGCTCTCGACGAGGCGGGGGTCGGACTTCTTCCGCGGCTATCGCGGATAGGGCGGTCCCACGGGGACCCGCCAACGCAACGAGGCCCACCCCGTCAGGGATGGGCCTCGTTGACGAGGGTCGTCCTCGCCCTACGCGACATCCACGATGTTGACGCGGACGTCCTCGCGCGAGATGGCCTCGACCACGGTGCGGATCGCGGTCGCGGTGCGGCCGCGACGGCCGATCACCCGCGGCAGGTCGTCGGGGTGCACCACCACGTTGATGGTGGTGCCACGACGCCCGGAGCGCTCGGTCACGCGAACGTCGTCCGGGTTGCGGACGATGCTGCGCACCAGGAACTCGAGAGCGTCGAGGACCATCGTTACTTCTCCTCCGCGGCGGGGGCCTCGGCGTCATCGGCAGCGCCCTCGGCGGGAGCCTCGTCGGCGGCCTCAGCCTCGGCGGCGGCAGCAGCGTCAGCCTCCTCCTTGGCCTTTGCGGCGTCGGCCTCGGCCTTGGCGGCCTCCTTCTTCGCGGCGGCGTCAGCCTTGGCCTTCTCGGCGGCGTCCGCGAGGGCCTTGACGGCGGCCTCGGGGTCCTCCTTGCCGGCGGCGAACTTGACGGTGCTCACGCCCTTCTCACCCTTGAAGGTGGCCCAGTCGCCGGTGAGCTTGAGGAGAGCGGTGACCTGCTCGGTGGGCTGCGCGCCCACGGAGAGCCAGTACTGCGCGCGGTCCGAGTTGATCTCGATGACCGAGGGCTCCTCGGTGGGGTGGTACTTGCCGATCTCCTCGATCGCACGGCCGTCGCGCTTGGTGCGCGAGTCCATGACGACAACGCGGTAGAACGGGGCGCGCTTCTTGCCGAAGCGCTTGAGGCGAATCTTCACAGCCATGGCTGTCTCCTTGTATTCGGTGTGAGCCGGCGCGCGGTCGCCCGGGAGTGGGCGTCGCTCGCTGACAAGACGAATTGGCGTGCGCACACGGCGCGGCGCCAGCGACCCATTGTGCCAGACGCGCGAGGATGCCGCCTACCGCACGCTGGGCCATCCGGGGGACGACTGCGCATCGAAGGTGCCGTCGTGGCGCTCCCCCGTGACCACCATCACCTCGAGACCGCGCTCAAGGGCGCGACCCACGACGGCGGGTCCGCCGCCCGCGATCGCCGTGGCCCACGCGTCGGCATCGGCCAGATCCGTCCCCGCGACTGACACCTGCAGGTAGTGACGGGCGACCTCGCCCGTGACGGGGTCCCAGATGTGGTCGACCACCTGCGCGCCTCCCGACGTGGCGACCGCCGTGAACGCGCCGCCGAGCTCGATGACGTCGATCACGGCCGTCCCCGTGGGATCGCCCGACACCCTGGGGTTTGCGATGCCGATCCGCCGGGTGCGCCCGCCCGCGACGAGCACGTCACCCGAGGCGCCCACCATCCAGTCCCGCGCGCGGGCCGCGCGCAGGTGCCGGGACGCGCGCGCGACGGCCCAGCCCTTGACCAGTCCGGTCGGGTCGATCACCCCGTCCTTGCGGCGCGCATCGAAGCCGCCACCGGTGGCCTCGCGGTACCACTCGCAGGCCTCGAGCACCTCGCGCAGTTCGGCCGGCGCCTCGTCGAGCGTGAGCTCGCCCCTGAGGTGGTGACTCAGGTACGAGTCGTCCTTCCACAGCGAGAACAGTTCGTCCGCCCACACGAGCGCCGCGTGGAAGGCCGCGATCGCCGGCTCCGCCTCGGCGGGGTCCGCGCCCTCGAGCTCGATCACGAACGGCATCGCCATCGCGTGCACCGTAGTGCGCAGCGGGGCCTGGGTCACAGCCCGGCCTCCGCGAACGCCGCCTCGAGCGACTCGATGAACGCGGGCGATGTGAAGGAGGCACCGCTGACCGCCTCGACGTCCCAGGTCTGCGCCTCAAGCACGCGCGTGCGCAGTTCGGGGATGGCGGTGGCGTTGATCGCGACGGACTCCGCGGCGCTCGTGCCTGCCACGACGGCCTGCACGTCGGTGACCACCCCATCGACCACCGTGATGCGGGCCTGGTAGGCGCCGCGGGCGTTGGTGATGGCCGGGCCGCCAAACGTCTGGCTCGCGGGAGACGATGCTTCCGGCGAGGACGACTCGCCGGCGTCCGGCGTCGCGCTTGGGGTGGGTTCGGCAAGGTCGAGCGCGGGCAACTCGTCGGGAGCCGCCACCCATCCTGCTCCCAGAATGCTCGCGCACCCACCCGCCACGATCACCGCGCGTGACCCTCGCATCGTCACTTCCCGCCCTTCGTCGTCATGGCGCGCCTCACCAGGCAAACCTCTCGCGATGAATCGCGTCGTCGGGGACGCCCGCCGCGCGCGCGTCCGCCACCACCGCGTCCGCCCAGTCCACCGGTCCACACACGTACACGTCGTGGCCCGCGACGTCGGGAACCAGTCCCGCGAGGCTCTCCCCAGCCGCCGTTCCCCACCCGGTGCCGCGGGCACCTTCGAGGAGGATCAGCCCGGCGCCCCGGCGCTCCGCGAGCTCCTCGACCTCCGCCACCAGGGGCGCCTCGGCGCGCGAGCGCACGCGCCAGATGAGGGCGCACGGCCCCTCAGCGGTATCGAGCATCGCGCGCAGCGGCGTGATCCCGATTCCCGCGGCGACGAAGACCGCGCCGGGCGCGGTGCGCGTGACGTCGGAGAACACACCCAGCGGGCCCTCGGCGATGACGCGCGTGCCGACCGCCACCCGCGCGAGCGCCGCGGAGCCGTCGCCGGACGGCTTGACCGTGATCCGCAACGAGTCGGGTTCGGGCGCCCGCGAGAGCGAGAAGGGGTGCGCCTCGCGCCACCGCTGCGCGTCGAGGAATCGCCACAACAGGAACTGACCCGGCCGCGCGCCCAGGCGGTCAAGGTCGCGCCCCGTCATGACGATGCTCGTCGAGCCGTCGTCGTGAGGCGTGACCTGCGCGACGCGCAGGCCGTGGCGGCGCGACAGCACGAGCGGCCGCACCACGCGGAACACGACGAACGACCCGACCGCGAGCGCGTAAAGCACGGCCCAGAACCACCACGCGGCGCCGCCGTCGCGGAAGGTCGAGCCCTCGAGGAACTGATGCGGCACCACCGCAAGGATCGCGAGGTAGACCATCAGGTGGACCGCGTGCCAGCGCTCGTACCGCCACCGCGACCTCACCGCGACCAGCGACGTCACCACGACGATCGAGAAGAGCGCGAAGCCCGACTGGGCCGCGACCATGAACCAACCCAGGTCCCAGAAGGCGGCAGTCTGGGCGAAGATCGAGCGGCCGTCGTAACGCGCGCTCGCGATCATCATGATCGCGACGTGGATCACCATCAGGATGAACGCCACCTTGCCCAGGCGTGTGTGGGTGGCGGCCGCGCTATCGTGACCGAGCACACGCTCCACGACGGGCGCGCGCGAGATCAGGGTGATCTGTGCCAAGACCAGCACCGCCGCGACGATTCCCGCGACGCGGCCCACGCCGTAGAAGGCATCCAGCGGTTGGGCGACCAGCAGGCCCCCCGAGGCGATGAAGAGCGCGACGCCCACGGCGGACACGAGGTAGACGGAGGCCTCGAGGCCGTCCCTCCACCACGACCGCCGCACGGCCGCGCGGGCATAGGCATCGACGGTGCTCACGTGACCTCCGGGGGATCGGTGCTGCTGAGCCAACGCTCGCGGGGTCATCTCGTGTTCCCCGTTCGCGTTCGCATCGTACGCGCTACCAGGAGAAGCCCTCCGAATGGCGCCGCTCGGCCGGCACCCCGGCGCGCGCGGCATCGTCCATGAGCGCTCCCACCCAGCCCGTGGGTCCACACGCGAAGACGTCCGCACCCGCGAGTCCGGGAACCACGTGCCCCAGTCGCACTGGGGCGGCCTGCGGGGCCCAGCCGTCGCCGCGCGGGCCCACGAGCACGTGAAGCGCGGCTCCCTTGGCGGCGGCGAGCGAGCGGAGCTCGTCGAGGTGAGGCACGTCCCGCTCCGCGTGAGCGCGCACGATCACCGTGCATTCGCCGGGGCGGAGGTCCGAGTCCTCGAGCAACGCGAGCACGGGCGTGATCCCGATCCCCGCGCCCGCGAGCACCAGGTGGTTGCCCCTGCGGTGCGCGTCGGTGAAGAGGCCGAACGGCCCCTCGACCATGACCCGGGTGTCAGGGCGCAGTCCCGCGAGGGCGGCTGATCCGTCCCCAAGCGGCTTGACGGTGATCCTCATCCAGTCCTCCCGCGGCGCCCGTGACAGCGAGTACGGGTGGGCCTGTCCCCACACGCCCGGCGCAAGGAAGCGAAAGAGGAAGAACTGCCCGCCCCGAGCGCGCAGACGGCCCAGCCGATGCCCCGTCATCGCGATCGCGGTGGAGCCGTCCGCGAGCACGCCCGTCGCGGCGACCCGCACGCGGTGCCTGCGCATCCGCACCAACGGCCGCGCGACCCGAAATACGAGTAGCCCACCCACCGCGACCGTCCACAGCGCGGCCCAGTACCACCACGCGAAGCCGCCCGCCATGAAGGTCGAGCCGTCGGTCAGCTGGTGAGGAATCGACAGCCCCACCGCGAGGTACGCGAAGACGTGAACGGCGTGCCACGACTCGTAGGCCCACCGCCGCCTCACCGCCGCATACGAGGTCACGACGACGGCGATGAGCAACACGGCGCCGATCCACGCGAGCGTCATGGGACCGCCGTGAGCGACGGCGAGTTCCCACGCCTGAGTGAGCACGCCGATCCGCGCGACCAGGGCGTACCCGGCGACGAGCAGCGCGACGTGGGCGATCATCACCAGGAAGCCGAGCCGACCCAGCGTGCCATGCAGCCTCGCGGCGCGGTCGTGGCCCAGGGTGCGTTCGACGACGGGGATGCGGGCGATGAGCACCAGCTGGACCATGATCAGGGTCGACGCGACGATTCCCGCGAGGCGGCCGCCGGAGATGAGCACTCCGGACGGACTCGTGACGTCGAGCGTGCCGGAGGCCAGCGCGAGCGCGATCGCCCCCGTGCCCGCGAGCCACGCCGCGGCCTCGACGGCATCGCGCCTGCGGTCCTGCGTCACGCCGCGCGCGCGACGCGCGCTGATCCGCGACCACTCATCGAGGCGAGGGCCACTCCCCTGCACGGGCGTCGCGAGGCTCATGCGAGGCCCGCCGCCTGCATCGCGCTCAACACCGCATCCTCGACCGCCGCCGAGGTATAACTCGCGCCCGAGATGTAGCCGACATCCGTGTGCTGCGCCTCGAGGATCGCCGCCTCGAGTTCCGGCATCGCCTGCTCATTGATGCGCTGAGAATGCGGATCCGACTCGCCCGACTCGAGCCACGTGATGGCCGTGATCACGCCCGACTCGACCGTGATCTGGGCCTGGAAGTCGCCGTAGCGGCTGCTCACCACCTCGCCCGCATAGGTCGCGGCGGTGGAGGCGTCGGTCGCCGCTTCCGTGGACGGCGTCGCGGTGGACGTGGGGGAGGGCGTGGCGGTAGATGTGGCCGATGCCGGGGTCGACGCGGCGCCCGAGGTTGAGGCAGCCGCGGGTTCCGTGGCCCACGCGCCCGTCAGGGCCGTGGCGGGACTGGCCACCGACGTGGTGCCCTCCGTCCACAACCCCGAGCCCACGAGGGCCCCGGTCGACACGAGGGAGGCCGCGAGGCCGGAGACGAGGATGCCGGAGGAGCGCTTCATGGCTCTCATCCCACCGGCCCGTGCTCGGACGATGCTCGGGCCGTGCTGAGAGTTTGTCGAGAGCGGTGCTACACGACCGCGCTTCTACACGACAGCGCCGCGCAGCACCACGTGCCGCGGCGACGCGAGCACGGAGATGTCCGCGCGAGGGTCCTCCGCGTACACGACGAGGTCGGCGGGGTCGCCCTCCTCGAGCACCGGCACGCCGAGGAAGGCACGCGCGCGCCACGAGGCCATCGCGACCACGTCGCCGGCGGGGACGCCCGCCGCGACCATCAGCGCCGCCTCGGCCGGCAGCGCGCCGTGGCCGATCGTCCCGCCGGCATCGGTGCCAACCAGCAGCGACACCCCGGCCTCGTGCAGGGCCGCCACGTGCGCGAACCGGCGCTCGTGCATCGTCCTCATGCGGGCCGCGTATCCCGGGAAGCGCCCCTCCCCCTGAGCCGCGTATCCCTCGAAGTTCGCGACCTGCAGCAGGGTGGGCACCACGGGGATGCCGCGCGCCGCCGCCTCCGCCATATGGTCGGCCGTCATCCCGGTGCCGTGCTCGATGCAGTCGATCCCCGCGTCGAGGAGCGCGTCGATCGACTCCGTGGCGAACGTGTGCGCCGTGACGCGCGCGCCCGCCTCGTGCGCGGCGGCGATCCCCTCCGCGAGGACACCGGCGGGCCACAGCGGCGTGAGATCCCCGGCGTCGCGGTCGATCCAGTCGGCGATGATCTTGACCCAGCCGTCGCCCGCGCGCGCCTCCTCGGCCATCACGGCGGGCAGGTCGGCCACCTCGATCTCGCGCGCGTAGTGGCGCAGGTAACGCTTGGGGCGCGCGATGAAGCGCGCCGCGCGGATCAGCCGGGGGGCGGTGTCGACCGCGTCGAGAAAGCGCGTGTCAGACGGCGAGCCGGCATCGCGGATGAGCAGCGTGCCCGCGTCGCGGTCCACGAGTGCCTGCTTGAGGGCGAGGTCGGCGTCGACCGCACCCCCGCTATCGAGGCCCACGTGACAGTGAACGTCGACCAGGCCGGGCACGACCACACCGTCGAGCGTGCGCTCGACGCACGGCGGCTCGGCGTAGGTGATCCGGCCGTCGACCACCCAGGCGCCGTCACGGACGTCGTCCTCACCCGCGAGGACGGGGCCGCTCAGCCGCAGCGCCACGTCAGCGCCCGAGGTACTTGCCCAGGTCGGCGCCCAGCTTCGAGGTGTCGACCTCCTGGGGCGGCTGCGCGCCCAGGCCGAAGGCTGAGCCCGGCGCAGGCGCGGCCGGGGTGCGGTTGCGGGCCGCCGCCTCCTGCTGCGCGCGCAGCGCGGGGTTGCCCGACTTTCCCTTGACCTTGCGCTGTGGCGCCTGCTTGCCCTTCGACTTCTTGCCGCCCGGCATGCCGCCGAACGCCCCGGGCCCGCCGCCCATCCCGGGCAGCTGCGGCATGCCGCCGCCACGGGCCATCGCGCGCATCATCTTCTGCGCGTCCTCGAACCGCTTGACGAGCGAGTTGATCTGCGCGACGGTCGTCCCTGAACCCGCCGCGATGCGCGAGCGACGCGAGCCGTTGAGAAGCTTGGGGTTGTCGCGCTCGGCGGGCGTCATCGACTGGATGATCGCCTCGGTGCGCGTGAGCTCGCGCTCGTCGAAGTTCTCGATCTGGTCACGCAGCTGGCCCATGCCGGGCAGCATCGTGAGCATCTTCTTCATCGAGCCCATGTTCTTGAGCTGCTGCATCTGGCTGAGGAAATCCGCGAGCGTGAAGTCCTCGCCCTGCGAGACCTTCTGCGCCATGCGCTCGGCCTCGGCCTGGTCGAACGTGCGCTCGGCCTGCTCGATGAGCGTGAGGATGTCGCCCATGTCGAGGATGCGCGACGCCATGCGGTCCGGGTGGAAGACCTCGAAGTCCTCGAGCTTCTCTCCGGTCGACGCGAACATGATCGGGCGGCCCGTGACCTCGGCGACCGACAGCGCCGCACCACCGCGGGCGTCGCCGTCGAGCTTGGTCAGCACCACGCCGGTGAAGTCGACGCCCTGCTGGAACGCGGTCGCCGTGGTGACGGCGTCCTGGCCGATCATCGCGTCGATGACGAAGAGGACCTCGTCGGGCTCGACGGCCTTGCGGATGTCCGCGGCCTGACTCATGAGCTCCTGGTCGATGCCCAGGCGGCCCGCGGTATCGACGATCACGACCGAGTGCTGACGCTGCTCGGCCTCCTTGAGGCCCTTCTTCGCGACCTTGACGGGGTTGCCGCGCGGGCGCTCGTCCTCGCGGGTGACGCCGGGCTCGGGGGCGAACACCGGGACTCCCGCGCGCTCGCCCACGACACGCAACTGCGTCACGGCGTTGGGGCGCTGCAGGTCGGCGGCGACCAGCAGCGGGGTGTGGCCCTGCTGCTTGAGGTGATGAGCGAGCTTGCCCGCGAGGGTCGTCTTTCCGGCACCCTGCAGACCCGCGAGCATGATGACCGTCGGGCCGGTCTTCGCGAACCGCAGGGTCCGAGCCTCGCCGCCCAGGATCGCGACGAGCTCCTCGTTGACGATCTTCACGACCTGCTGGCCGGGGTTGAGCGCGCCCGACACCTCGGCTCCCAGCGCGCGCTCGCGGATGTTGCTCGTGAACGTGCGGACCACGGGCACCGCGACGTCGGCGTCGAGCAGCGCGCGGCGGATCTCGCGGATGGTGCCGTCGATGTCCGCCTCGGTCAGGCGGCCC
This sequence comes from Demequina sediminis, assembly GCF_039545075.1. Lineage (NCBI taxonomy): Bacteria > Bacillati > Actinomycetota > Actinomycetes > Micrococcales > Demequinaceae > Demequina > Demequina sediminis. The sequence continues at coordinate 164,401 of NZ_BAABRR010000005.1, forward strand.
TTGCCCCGCAGGTTGCGGAAGGTCTCTGTCAGGCGATCGGAGAGGTTGGCGAACACGAATATCCCTTCACAGCGTGCCTTCCAGCCTACCGTCCCGCGCGCCTGCTCTCGGAGGCCAGCGCCGCGCGGGCCCGCACGGTCAGCGTCTCGACCAGTTGGGCGCGCCACGCGGTCCACGCCTTGGGGCCGGCCGCCTTCGCGTCCGCCTCCGTCAGGGCGCGCAGCACCTCGAGCATCTCCGCGCGACCCTCGACCGCCGCCAGCAGGTCGGCGACCGTCGCAGGATCCTCGGGATCGCGGGTGGTGGCGAACTCCGCGAGGGTGAGGTGCTCGCGCACCAGGAGCTCGAGGTCGTGGGCGGTCTCGCGAGACAGGCCGATGCGCGCGGCGAGTCTCGGAATGAGCGCAGCCCCGTCGATCGAGTGGTCCGTCGCGCCCGGTCGCTTGCCGATGTCGTGGAACAGCAGGGCGAGGAGCAGCAGGTCGGCGCGGGGGGTGCCGCGGCGATGCTTGCCCGCGATGACCACCGCCTCGATCATGTGGCGGTCCACGGTGTACTGGTGGACCGGGCTGCGCTGCGGCCGGTTGCGCACGCCCTCCCATTCGGGCAGCCATCGCACCACGAGCCCCTCGAGGTCGACCGCCTCCCACACCTGCACGAGGTGCGCGCTCGCGCGCAGCAGGTCGCGCAGCGCGGTGCGTGCCTCCTCGGGCCAGGGCACGGGCAGGTCGGGACAGCGCCGCAGTGTCTCGAGGACGGTCGGCGTGAACGTCAGCCCCGTGGTCGCGGCGGCCGCGGCGGCGCGCAACGGGAGCACGGCATCGTCCTCTGCCCGGTACGCGGGCGCGAGGGCGAGCTCGCCGTCCACGTCGATCAGCCCCGTTGCGACGGGGACGTGGCGCGGTGCGGCGGCGCGACGGCGCGCGAGGAATGCGCGCGAGCCCACGCCCGACCGCTCGAGCGAGCGCCGCGCGCCACGCTCGGTGGTGTCGAGTGCGAACGCGATGGTGCGGCCCGCCTCCGCGATGGCCGCCAGTAGGTCGTCGGGGTCGGTGTAGCCGAGCCGTTGCGCCACCTCGGGGGCGAGGTGGCGGCCCAGGACGTTGACCGCGCGACCCGACTCGAGGTGAAGCGCGTCGCGCACGTCCATGAGGAACGCGCCGGCGTCGTCGACCGCGCCGTGCGGACGGTCCGTGAGCCACGTCGCGCTGAGCGCGGTGAGGCTCGTGAAGTCGCGCAGGCCGCCGCGGGCCTCCTTGAGGTGCGGCTCGATGAGGTAAGCGAGCTCGCCGTGCCGCTCGGCGCGCGCGCGGGACGCGGCGAGCAGGTCGGGCAGCCGCTTGCGGGCCGCCGCACGCCAGTCCTGGTAGATATGCGTGCGCGCGGTCTGCACGAGGTGCTCGTCGCCGGCCACGGGGTGCAGGTCGAGGAGTCCGGCGGCCGCGGCGAGATCCTTCGACGCCACCTGGCGACACTCGGTGAGGGTGCGCGTCGAGTAGTCGAGCTCGAGGCCCGCGTCCCAGATGGGGTACCAGAGCCGCTGCGCGAGCTCCGCGACGGCCTCCTTGGTGTGCGTGGTCCCGTCGTGCAGGATCACCAGGTCGAGGTCGGACGCAGGGCCAGCGTCGCCGCGGCCCACGGATCCCACCGCGCCGAACGCGATGCCCTCGCGCAGGCCGTCGGCGACCTCGTCCCAGTGCTCCTTGAGGTGGGCGAACACGAAGTCGGCCATGGCCTGCCTGCGTTCGCGGCCGCTCAGCCCGCTCGCGGCCAGTTGCTCGGCGTGTGCCCTCCTCAGACGCTTGAGGTCCCGCACCCCACGGGGGTGCGGGACCTCAGCGCGGGAGCCTTCACGGCTCTCCATCTGTCGTACGTCGTCCCTTCTTAGAGGGCGTCCGCGCCGTGCTCGCCGGTGCGGACTCGGGCCACGTCGTCCACGGGGACAACCCAGACCTTGCCGTCACCGATCTTGCCGGTCTGAGCGGCCGAGACGATCGCCTCGGTCACGACTCCGGCATCGGCGTCGTCGACCAGCACCTCGAGCCGGGTCTTGGGGACCAGGTCGACGGTGTACTCGGCGCCACGGTAGACCTCGGTGTGGCCCTTCTGGCGGCCGTAGCCGGCGGCCTCGGAGACGGTGACCCCCTTGACGCCCGCTGCCTCGAGGGCCGCACGGACCTCGTCGACGCGGTGGGGCTGGATGATCGCGGTGACCAACTTCATGGTTACTTCGCCTCCTCGTAAGCGGTCTCGCCGTGCTCGGCGAGGTCGATTCCCGACACCTCGACATCTTCGCTCACGCGAAGACCGCCGACTGCCTTGATCGCGAGGCCGATGAGGTAGGTCACCACGAAGGAGAACACCACGGCCACGAGAGCAACAACCGTCTGCGTGACGAGCTGCGTCATGCCTCCACCGTAGAACAGACCGTTCATCGGCGAGAGCTCCTCGCCTGCGCCTGCCCAGGTGGTGCCCTCGTCGAGGTTCGCGAAGAGGCCGATGAGGATGGTTCCCACGAGGCCACCGACGAGGTGGACGCCCACGACGTCAAGCGAGTCGTCGTAGCCGAACTTGTACTTCAGGCCGACGGCGAGCGCACAAAGCACACCGGCGACGAAGCCGATCGCGAGGGCGCCCCACGTGTCGACCGAGGCGGCCGCGGGGGTGATCGCCACCAGACCGGCGACCACACCGGAGGCGGCACCCAGCGAGGTGGGCTTGCCGTCGCGGATGCGCTCGACCAGGAGCCAGCCCAGCACGGCGACCGCGGGGGCCACGACCGTGTTGAGGAACGCGCGACCGGCGGTCGCGTCAGCGGCAAACTCCGAGCCGGCGTTGAAGCCGAACCAGCCGAACCACAGGAGCGCGGCACCGAGCATCACGAACGGCAGGTTGTGCGGCTTGAACGGCTCCTTGCCGAAGCCCTTGCGGGTGCCGAGCAGGAGGGCGAGCGCCAGGGCGGCCGCACCGGCGTTGATGTGAACGACGGTTCCACCGGCGAAGTCGATGGGCGAGGAACCCGTGAGCGGGCTGTCCCATCCGAGGATGCCGCCGCCCCAGACCGCGTGAGCGACGGGGAAGTAGACGATGGTGACCCAGATGGCCACGAAGGCGCTCCAGGCGCCGAACTTCATGCGGTCGGCAACCGAACCGGAGATCAGGGCCACCGTGATGATCGCGAAGGTGGCCTGGAAGCCCGCCATCACGAGGAACGGAACACCCGAACCGGCGGCGAGCGACGAGTCGTCCGCGATGCCGTTGAGACCGATGAAGTCGGCCGGGTTGCCGATGTAGTCACCGCTGCCGAAGGTGAGGCCGTAGCCATAGAGCACCCAGATGACAGCGACGATGGCGATGCTGATGAAGCTCATCATCATCATGTTGAGCACGGACTTCGCGCGAACCATGCCTCCATAGAAGAACGCCAAACCGGGCGTCATGAGGAGGACAAGAGCGGTCGCAACGATCATCCACGCGGTGTTGCCGGAGTCCAGCGTGAATTCCATTGTTTCTCTCCCTCCGCCAGCCGCTCGGCCAGCAGTAGTGTCAGACTCTCGGACTCCTGTTTCCCCCGCACGACCTCCATGTTTCCGAACGGTTACATCCGGCTCGCCCACGTAAAAGGTGCGTTGCGCAGGCTCGTGCGCGGGAACGATGCAGGGCGTCCGGGCGTCACTGGCCGAGCAGCGAGTCCACGAATCCCTCGGGGTCGAAGGGCGCCAGATCGTCGGCGCCCTCGCCGAGGCCGACGAACTTCACCGGCACGCCCAGCTCGCGCTGCACCGCGAGCACGATTCCGCCCTTCGCGGTGCCGTCGAGCTTGGTGAGGACGATTCCCGTGAGTGGCGCCACCTGACCGAACACCCTGGCCTGCGTGAGGCCGTTCTGACCGGTGGTCGCGTCGAGCACGAGCAGCACCTCCGAGGGCGGGCTCACCTTGGACACGACGCGCACGATCTTGCCGAGCTCGTCCATGAGCCCCTGCTTGTTCTGCAGGCGGCCGGCGGTGTCGACCAGCAGCACCTCCGCGGACTCGGCCCGCGCACGGTCGGCCGCCTCATACGCGACGGAGGCGGGATCGGCGCCGTCGACGTGCGCACGCACGACCGGCACGCCGACGCGCGCGCCCCAGGTCTCGAGCTGATCGGCCGCCGCGGCACGGAACGTGTCCGCCGCGCCGAGCACCACGGTGCGGTCCTGGGCCACCAGCACGCGAGCGATCTTGCCCACCGTGGTGGTCTTGCCCACGCCGTTGACCCCCACGACGATCGCCGTGTGGAGCGCGCCGTCGCCCGCCGCGCCCAGCGCGAGCGAGCGGTCCAGCGTCGGATCGACCACGTCGAGCAGCGCCGCCCTCAGCACGGCGCGCGGATCGGCATCGGGAGTGGCCTTGAGGCGCGCGCGAAGATCCGTGAGCAGGGCGTCGGTGGCGCCTGCACCGACGTCGGCGAGCAGCAGCGTCTCCTCGAGCTCGTCCCAGTCGTCCTGGGACAGCGATCCGCGCCGGAAGATCGCGAGCAGCGACTCACCGAGACCGGTGCCGAGCCTGCGCCGCAGCCTGCCGAAGCGGTGGTCGACCGCCTCGGGTGCCTCGACGGCGGTCTCGCGCGCCGGGGCCTCCCCCTCGGAAGGCGCCTCGGGCGCGGGGGCGACCGCGGCATCGTCCCCCTGCGAGGGGCGCGGGGGTGCCGTGCGGGGCGGCGCGGGGCGCGGCGGCGCCTGACGCGCCTTGCCCACCACCGCGGCGGCGACGCCGCCGATCACGACGAGGCCCGCGATGAGGGCTACGACAAGGTCACTGTCACCAGGAATCCATGAGACGTCCACGGGAACAGTCTGTCAGGTTGTGGCGCGGAGTCAGCGGCGCGTGGTCTCGAGCTCGCGCGTCTCGGGGCGACCCAGCTTGCCCACGACGTCCAGGGTGGGCTGCGGACGCTCGACCTCGTCGAAGAGGTGCTCGCGCGGCGAACGCAGCTCCTCCTCACCCAGGAGCATGCGGACCACGCGCCTACCGCGACCCTCGGCGGCGAATGCCGCGACAAAGACCATCGCGGCGATGATCCCCGCGACCACAAGGGTTCCCATCATGGCGCTGAACACTGGCGACTCCTCCCGACCCGGCGGCACGCACCGGACAACTCCTACATTTGGGGCTCTCGGCCCCGTTGCTCTCAACGTCTCGCGGGCGCGGGTGTTCCCGCCTCGCGCGCGATCGCACGCTGACCAGGGACGGCGCGTCAGGCGGCGTCGTCGGTGAGGCGCTGGCTGATGACCGTGGTGACGCCGTCGCCGCGCATCGTGACGCCGTACAGCGAGTCGGCGATCTCCATGGTGCGCTTCTGGTGCGTGATGACGATCAGCTGCGAGTCCTCCTGCAGCTCCTTGAAGATCTCGAGGAGGCGTCCCAGGTTGACGTCGTCGAGCGCCGCCTCGACCTCGTCCATCACGTAGAAGGGGCTGGGGCGCGCCTTGAAGATCGACACCAGCAGCGCGACCGCCGTGAGCGAGCGCTCGCCGCCTGACAGGAGGGACAAACGCTTGACCTTCTTGCCCGCGGGACGCGCCTCGACCTCGAGGCCCGTCTCCAGCATGTTCGAGGGGTCGGTGAGGACGATGCGTCCCTCGCCGCCGGGGAACAGGCGCGGGAAGATGCGCTCGAATTGGGCGGACGTGTCCGCGAAGGCCTGCGCGAAGATGGTCTCGACGCGCTCGTCGATCTCCTTGACGATCTGCAGGAGATCCTCGCGCGAGCGCTTGATGTCCGCGAGCTGGTCGGTGAGGAACTTGTGACGCTCCTCGAGCGCGGCGAACTCCTCGAGCGCGAGCGGGTTGACGCGCCCCAGCTGGTTCATCGCGCGCTCGGCCTGGCGCAGGCGCTTCTCCTGGGCCTCACGCACGTAGGGCGTCGTGCGGGGTTCGGCGCGATCGTCGGACGCGTCGTCGTTGCCCGTCTCGTCGTCCGTGCGGTCGTCGTCGACGACCGGCACCCCCACGTGGGGGCCGTACTCCTCGATGAGCCGGTCCGGATCCATCCCCAGCTCGTCGACCGCGCGCTGACGCAGCTGCTCGAGACGCACCTTCTGCTCGGCGCGCGCGACCTCGTCGCGGTGTGCGTCATCCGTGAGTCGCGAGTACTCCGTCGCGAGCTCCTCGACGGTGCGGCGCACCTCGGCCAGCCGACCCGTGCGCTCGGCGCGGTCGGCCTCGACGGCGGCCCTGGCATCGTCCGCGCGCTGCACCGACACGTCGATAAGGGCGAGGGCGTCGCGGCTGCCCGCGATCACCTCGCGCGCCGCGACGGCCTGGCGCTCTCGGCGAGCAGCGGCCTCCTCGGCGCGCACGCGCGCCTCGCGTTCGGCGACCGCGGCGCGCTCGAGGCTCTCGGCGCGGGCCGCGAGGGCGCGGGCGCGCTCCTCGCACGTGCGCAGCGCGAGACGGGCCTCGGTCTCCTTGGCACGGGCGACCCTTGCGGCAGCCTCGTCCTCGTCGCGCCGCTCCTGGGCCTGGCGCGTGTCCGCCTCGAACTGCTCGGGCTCGGCCTGCGCGGCCGCGAGGCGCTCGGTGAGGCTCGCGAGCTCCTCCGAGTCGATCTCCATGCGCCCGTGCGCCTGCTCGAGCTGGACCGCGTGGCGCTCGGCCTCCGCCTTCGCCGCGCGCGCCTGCGCCCCCAGCCGGCCGAGCTGCTCCGCGACCGCGGCCATGCGCGCATCAGCCTCGTTGAGGCGGGCGAGCGTGCGCTCGTGCGCTCCCCTGGTCTCCGCCTCGGCCTCCTCGGCGGCTCGCAGGCGCTCCTGCGTGCGCTCGACCTCGATCGCGGCGGCGTCGCGTCGCTCGCGCGCGTCGTCGAAGGCGGCCTGCACATGGATGATGCTGGGCGCGTCTCCTGCGCCCCCCGACGCGTGTCGTCCGCCCAGCAGGTCCCCGCGGCGCGTGACAGCCGTGACCTCGCGATGAGCGGAGACGAGCGCGCGCGCCGCGGCGAGGTCGTCGACCACGGCCACGCCCGAGACCAGCGCTTTCACCGCATCGACCAGGCCGGAGGGCCCGTCGACCAGGTCGGAGGCCCACGCCGCGCCGGCCGGAAGCTCGATGTCGGGGTTGTGCGCCGCCGCCGTCGCGTCGGCGACCACGAACCTGGCTCGCCCGGCGTCCTCGTCGCGCAGCCACCGGATCGCGTCGACCGCGTCCTCGACAGAGTCCGCGGCGAGGGCGTCCGCGAGCGGACCAAGCGCACCCGCGATGGCGTCCTCGGCATCGTCCCTCACGTCGATCAACGAGGCGACCGTCCCGCGCACGGACTTCACGCCGCTCGCGAGCAGGGCGCCTGCGCCGTCCTTGCGGACCAGCGACAGCTCGAGGGCCTCGCCGCGCGCGGCCCACGTGTCGCGCTCGCGCATGGCAGCGTGGAGCGCGTCCTTGAGCTCGGCGAGCACGGCCTTGGCGCGCTCCCACTCCTCGGTGGCGGCCTCGTGCTGAATATCGAGGTCGTCCTCGCCCGCCTCCACGGAGGCCACCGAGGTCTCGACGACCTGGAACTCGCCCGTGGCGTCGTGCGCACGCTTCTCCGCCGCGGCGAGCTGCTCCTGCAGGCGACCGATCTCCGCCTCCGTCGACTCGACGCGCGAGCGCTTGGCCGCAACCTGGCCGGCGAGGCGTGCGACGCCCTCGCGACGGTCCGCGACCGAGCGCAGCAGGTTCGCATGGTGACGGTCCGAGGCGAAGGCCTGGGTCTCGGCGTCCTTGCGCGCCTCGATCGCGGCCTCGAGCTCGAGTTCGGCGGCGGCGACCTCGGCATCGAGCTCGACGCGTGCGGCGCGAGCGCGCTCGACCTGCTCGTCGAGGTCGACAAGGTCAGTGGGCGGGGCGGCGTCGATGGCCGTGCCGAGCATCCGCACGCGCTCCTCGGCGAGCGTTGCGAGGTTGCGCAGCCGCTCGCGGATCGCGCTGAGGCGATAGAACGTGTCGTTGGCCTTGGTGAGCGCAGGGGTGGCCTCGGCGGACAGCCGCTCGAGTTCGGCGAGCTGCGCGCGCGCCTCGCCCAGCGCGCGATCCACGGCGGCGCGGCGCTCGAGCAGCGCGGTCTCGTCGGCGTGGTCCTTGTGCATCGACTCGGTGAGGGTCGCGAGGTCGTCCGCGAGGAGCCGCGAGCGCGCGTCGCGCACGTCGACTTGGATGCGCTGCGCCTGGCGCGCGACCTCGGCCTGCTTGCCCAGCGGCCCCAGCTGGCGCCGGATCTCACCCGTCAGGTCCTGGACGCGCGTGAGGTTGGCCTGCATCGAGTCGAGCTTGCGCAGCGCCTTGTCCTTGCGGCGGCGGTGCTTGAGGATGCCGGCGGCCTCCTCGATGAAGTGGCGGCGGTCCTCGGGGGTCGCGCGCAGGACGGCGTCGAGTTGGCCCTGACCCACGATCACGTGCATCTCGCGGCCGAGTCCCGAGTCGGACAGCAGGTCCTGGATGTCCATGAGACGGCACGGCGACCCGTTGATCGCATACTCCGAGCCGCCCGAGCGGAACAGCGTGCGGCTGATCGTGACCTCGGTGTAGTCGATCGGCAGCGCGCCGTCGGTGTTGTCGATCGTGAGCGAGACCTCGGCACGGCCCAGCGGCGCGCGCCCCGACGTGCCGGCGAAGATCACGTCGGCCATCTGCCCGCCGCGCAGCGTCTTGGCGCCCTGCTCACCCATGACCCACGCGAGCGCGTCCACCACGTTGGACTTGCCCGAGCCGTTCGGGCCCACGACGCACGTGACGCCCGGCTCGAACTCCAGCGTGGTCGCCGACGCGAAGGACTTGAATCCCCTCAGCGTCAGCGTCTTCAGATGCATGGGTGCGAGTGTAGGGGAATCACCTCAGCGGTCAGGTGAGGCACCGCCGAGGGGGAAGGGTGGGCGATCGTGTCTTGCGGACCCCGTGTGTGGCCCTCTAGGTTCCCACGCGGTCGAGCTCGGCGTCCTCGACCTCAGGGTGCTTGTCATGCGCGGTGGCGAGGAGCACCTGTCGCTTCGCGCCCCAGTAGTCCATGATCGCGAACAGCAGGCCGGAGACCACGAAGGTCATGTGGAGTCCGATCCTCCACGCAACGGACGTGTAATCGGCGTCCTCGCCCTTGCCGTCGATTGCCACGAAGTCCTTGAGGAGCAGGATCACCGAGATTGCGACCAGAGACCCGATGAGCTTCATCTTGAGGCCCGAGAAGTCGACGTGTCCCATCCACGACGGACGGTCCTCGTTGCCCTTCGCGGCCTCCATCTTCGACACGAAGTTCTCGTAACCGGCAAAGATCACGATCACGATGAGGTTGCCGAGTAGCGCGATGTCGATAAGAGACAGGATCGCGACAGTGATGTCGTCGGCTTCGGTCTCAAGGGAGAACTCGGCAATGAGGTGCCACAACTCGGTGAAGAACTTCACGCTCACGAGGCCAAGCCCCGCGATGAGACCGACATACATCGGGGCAAGGAGCCAACGGCTCGCAAAAAGGCCGCGTTCGAGGGCGTGCTCGAGGGACGTCATCATGGGGACTCTCTCTCCGGGACTGAAAGTGGCTGCTACGGCGTCAGATGCCGGGGAACCAGATGCCGATCTCACGCTCGGCGGACTCGGGTGAGTCGGAGCCGTGCACGATGTTGTGGATCACCGGCAGGTCCCACGTGCGCGCGAGGTCGCCTCGGATCGAGCCGGGAGGCGCGGTGGTGGGGTCGGTAGGGCCGGCGAGGACGCGGAATCCTTCGATCACGCGCTGGCCCTCGGCAACCACCGCGAGCACGGGGCCCGAGAGCATGAACTCGACCAGGGGGTCGTAGAAGGGCTTGCCGACATGCTCGGCGTAGTGCTCGGCGAGCAGTTCGGGGGTCGCCTTGCGCAGTTCGACGGCGACGAGCGTGTAGCCCTTCGCCTCGATCCGCCTCAGGACCTCCCCCGACAGGCCGCGCTTCACGCCATCGGGCTTGACCAGGATGAGGGTGCGTTCCGTCATGGCGGGAAGCCTAGCCTGCGCGCGCGCAGGGGTCTCCCCCGGTGGCCGGCGGTGGGTCCCTGGCTGGTTTGCGGCGGGTCCCTGGCTGGTCGACGGCGGGTCCGGCGCCCTCGCGCATCGCCTGGCGCGATTTCCGGCCCCGAATGGGCCTTGGCGCATCGCCTGGTGCGATTCTGGGGCTGAGTCGGGCCGGGTGTGGGCCGGGTCAGCCGGCATGACGCGGGGTGGAGCGTGGCGCGGGGTCGGCCGGGTCAGCCGGCATGGCGCAGGGTGGAGCGTGGAGCGGGGTGGGCCGGGTCAGCCGGCATGGCGCGGGGTGGAGCGTGGCGGGGCGGGCTGGGGTGAGTTCGATGGAGAAATCGCACTACGCGATGCGCGAGGCCCGTTTCGGTCCCGAATTCCGCAAGATCCTCTGCGCTAGGCCCACCACGGCCCCACCGCCGCCCACCACGGACCACCACGACCCACCAGGACCCCGCGGGATGCGTGACAGGATGGACCCGTGATCACGCTCGACGACTTCGACACGTTTCCCGACTTCCCCGTCGAGGGGATCCTCTTCTACGACATCTCGCCCATCCTGGCGAGCCCCGAGCGCTTCCGCGAGGCCTGCATCCAGCTGATGCCGCCCGCTGGCGCCCAGGTGGACGTCGTGGCAGGCGTGGACGCGCGCGGCTTCATCTTCGCTCCCGTGGTGGCACAGACCCTCGGGGTTGGCATGACCATGGTCCGCAAGAAGGGCAAGATGCCCGGCGTCGACCTGCTCGAGTCCTCCGCGAGCATCGAGTACGGCTCGACGGACCTCACGGTGAGCGCCGGCCCGATCGAGGGCCGCCACGTGCTCGTGATCGACGACGTCCTCGCGACCGGCGGCACCGCCCGCGCGGTCGCAGAGATGCTGACGCGCGGCGGCGCCGCCTCCGTGCGCTTCAGCTTCCTCATGGAGCTCGCCGGCCTCGACGGCCGCGCCGCTCTCGAGGGCTTCGAGGTGACCTCGGCGGTCGTGGTCTAAGAAGCCGCCGGGCGCGTCCGGCTCCGACGGCTAGCGCCGGTAGCCACCCGACCACCGCACCGCGAGCAGCACGAGCGGCACGAGGATGAGCGCCGCGAAGGACACCTCAAACGCGATGAACCCCTGGCTGATCTCCAGCGTGGGTGGGTCGAGCGAGCGTAGGTAGCCCGCGTGCGTCGCAATCCCGGTCACGAGGATCGCTCCCGACGCGACGATGATCCCGATCAGCAGCCACGGCGGAAGCTGGCTCGTACCAGGGTGCTCGCGCACGAACCGCGCCCACCGCGTGAGCGCGTAGAACACCGCGACGTTGAGCAGGATCAGCCCGGCGAACAGCAGCGCGTAGACCGCCGGCGACGGCCTGCCCTGGTCGGCGAACGCGTACAGCGAGGCATGCTCGAGCTGCCAGAAGATGAGCGCCAGGCCCAGCACTCCCAGCGCGAGCGCACCCCCCATGCGCCACAGGAAGCCGCTCACGCCTGCGCGTCCTCCGCAGCAGAGTCACCCGCGGTGGGCCCACCTTCAGCAGACCCCTCGGCGGCAACCCGCTCGGCGCGCTCACGGTCGATCCGCCCGCCCAGCCGCAAGCCCGTGATCCATAGCGCGAGGAACATCACGCCGATCACGGCAATGGTCGACTCGGCCAGCCCCGCGACGAGCATCGGTACCTGCAGGACCCAGCCCAGCCATCGTCCCCACCGGCGGCCCTGCTTGCCCGCCGCATAACCCAGCAAGATCACGAATCCCAGCCCGCCGCCCCACAGCAGCCAGGCCGGCAGGTCGAGTTCGCCCGCGCGGGTGAGGCCCCACAGGACCAATACGGCGAACAGCGCCGCGAGTGCCTGCAGCGCGAGCACCGCCTGCGTGAACACCAGCGTCGCGGAGCGCTGCGGCCGCGCGGTCATCGCGCGCGCCCCGATCCCTTGCGGCGGTCGGCGCCGGTCAGCACGCGCGCCTCGGCGACCAGCGTGATCGACCCCACCACGAGCACCCCCGCGCCCAGATCGTTGTCGCGCTCGGCGCGCTGCACTGCCGCGTCGAGCGCGTCGGGAACGGAGTCCGCGATCGTGACGCGGTCCTCCCCGAAGACCTCGGCGGCGAGACGCCCGAGGTCCTCCACGGGGATCGCTCGCGGAGAGGACGATGCCGTGACGACCACGTGATCGAGCGCGCCTTCCAGCGCGGCCAGGATTCCTTCCGCGTCCTTGTCCTCCAGGATCGCGACCACGCCGACGAGCGTCTCGAACGCGAACGACTCCTCGAGCGCGCTCACGAGGGCCTCGACACCGTGCGGATTGTGCGCGGCGTCGACGAGAATGAGCGGCGCGGTGCGCACCGCCTCGAGCCTGCCGGGCGACGTGACCTGCGCGAAGGCGGTCTCGACGGGCTCACCCTCGAGCGAGGCGGGCGCCCCGCCGTCCGCGAGCAAGAGCTCCACGGCCGCGAGCGCGAGCAGCGCGTTGTGCGCCTGGTACGGCCCGTAGAGCGGCAGGAACAGGTCCTCATAGGTCGCCGCGGCCGTGCGCAGCGAGACCATCTGTCCGCCCACTCCCGGCTGGCGGTCGACCACCTCGAGCTCGACTCCCTCGCGGAAGGCACGCGCGCCGCGCTCGGCGATCGCGGCGTCGAAGACGGGCGTGACGGACGCGGACTGCTCGGCGATGACCACCGCGGCGCCGTCCTTGATGATGCCGGCCTTCTCCGCCGCGATGTCCGCGAGCGAGTCGCCCAGCCACTGCTGGTGATCGAGGCCAACGGGCGTGATCACCGCGACGTCTCCGTCCGCGACGTTGGTCGCGTCCCACACGCCGCCCATCCCCACCTCGACCACGGCCACGTCGACGGGCGCGTCGGCGAACGCGGCGTAGGCGAGCACGACGAGCACCTCGAAGAAGCTCATGCGCGGGCCGCCGGCCTCCACGGAGCGCGCGTCCACCAGGTGAATCAGCGGCGCGACGTCGAGCCACAGCCTCACGAAGTCCTCGCGCGCGATTGGCTCGCCGTCGATCTGGATCCGCTCGCGCACCGTCGTCAGGTGCGGCGACGTGAACAGCCCGGTCCGCAGGCCGTGCTCGCGCACGAGCGACTCGGTCATGCGTGCCGTGGAGGTCTTGCCGTTGGTGCCCGTGAGGTGGATGACCTTGAAAGCGTGCTGGGGGTTGCCGAGCAGGTCGCAGGCCTCCCTCACGCGGTCGAGGGTCGGTTCGAAGTCGTGCTCGGGGTTGCGGGAGACGATGTGCGCGTAGATCTCGCGCTCGGCCTCCTCGAGGCTCATGCCACCGAGGTCAAGGTCGCTCATGGTGGCAAGTCTGTCACGGACCGGCGACGCGCCCCCTCATGTCAACCAGTTGACAACCGGCATGTCAACATGTTGACATGGACGCATGACCGAGCCCACCACCTTCCTCCTCCATCGCGTGGTCGCGGAACTCGACGCCTACGCCGACACCGTGCTGCGCCAGGACTACGGGGTCACCTTTGCGACCTTCAACTTCCTCGCCGCCGCCTCAACGCTGCCGGGGCTCGACGTCACGGCCCTCGCGCGCTGCGCCGGTATGTCGAAGGCGGCCGCGAGCAAGCGCCTCCCCACGCTCGTCAGGGACGGCATGCTGACCGCGAGCCCCGACCCTCACCACGGGCGCCGGCTGCGGATCGACCTCACGCCGCGCGCGCTCGCGCTGGTCGAGCACGCCACGGAGCGCCTCGAGCGTGAGTTCGCCGCGATGCTCGCCTCGCGCCCCGACCTCGACGAGTCCGTCCTGCGCGACCAGCTCGAGGGTCTCGCCCACGCACTGGAAACCCTGCCCGACCCCACCCCCACCTCAGGAGAGTCATGAGCACCATCGCCGTCGTCATCGGACACCCGCTCCCCGGCACACTCACCTCGCGCCTCGCGCACGCGTATGCCGAGGCCGCCCGCGCGCACGCTGACGTCACTGTGTTGGACCTCTCCCAGCACTCCTTCGCCCTTAACCCCGCCACCAGGGAGGATCTTCGCGCGCCCGGCGGCGGCATCGGCCACCTGGACGAGCCCGTCACCGCGATGATCGACGCCCTGCGCGACGCCGACCACCTCGCGTTCTTCTACCCGCAGTGGTGGGGCACCTATCCGGCGGTCTTCAAGGCGTTCGTCGATCGCGCGATTCTGAGCGGCGTCGCCTTCGAGTACCGCGACCGCCTGCCACGGCGACTGTGGACCGGCAAGACCGCGCGCCTCACCACGACGATGGACTCGCCGCGATGGTGGAATGCGATCATCTATCGCGACGCCATGATCGCCTCGATGCGGTGGGCGACCCTATGGTTCGTGGGCGTCAAGACCGTGGGCGTGCGCCGCCTTCCCGAGGTCAGGCGCGCCTCCGACGCGCGCCGCGAGCGCTGGATCACCCAGGCGGCACGCGACGGCGAGCGTGACGGCAGGCGCGTGGCGGCGCGCACGCGCGCTCGCACGCAGGGGAACGATGCCGGGGTCGCCTACGCGGAGACGGCGCCCGAGTTCCCCGCGTCCTCCGTCGGCTGAGGCTGAGCCGCGGCGACACCCGTGTCCTCGACAGGCGCCCCGTCCATCACGGCCTGAGCGTCCACCGTGCGCGGCAGGTGCGTCTCCTGGAGATGGCGGCGGGCCTCGGCCACGAGCGTGATGGACCCGGCCACGAGCACTCCCGCCTCGCCCGGAGCCTCAGACGCGAGGGTGGTCGCCATCTGAATCGCATCGGGCACGCTGGGGGCGACGCGCACGCGGTCCACGCCGAAGACCATGCGGGCCTTCTCCGCGAGCCGCTCGGCCTCCGCGGCGCGGTGCGAGCGCGTCTGGGTGATGACAACCTCATCCATCACGCCGGCGAGGCCCGCGAGGATGCCTTCCGCATCCTTGTCCGCGAGCACCGCCACGACACCGACGAGGCGGTCGAAGTCGAAGGTCTCGCGGAGGGTGTCCGCGAGCGCCGCGATCCCGTGCGGGTTGTGGGCCGCGTCGACGATCACGGTGGGCTCGGCGGACACCACCTCGAGCCGTCCCGGCGAGGTCGCGCCCGCGAAGCCGCGGGCAACGGCGGGCAGGTGGAGGGCGCGCGGCACGCCGGCGCCCAGGAACACCTCGCACGCGGAGAGCGCGATGAGCGCGTTCTGCGCCTGGAACTCGCCGTGCAGCGGCACGAAGACGTCGACGTAGTTGCGCGAGGCCGTGCGCAGCGTCATCACCTGACCACCTGGCACCACGCGGCGGTCCGAGACGGCCATGTGCGCGCCCTCCCAGAAGATCGATGCCTGGCGCTGAGCGGCCGCGGCGACGATCACCTGGGCGGCCTCGTCGCGCTGGAGCGCGCTCACCACGGTCGCGCCGGGCTTGATGATGCCGGACTTCTCGTGCGCGACGCCGGGCAGCCCGCCCGTGAAGTACTTGTCGTGGTCGAGCGCCATCGGGGTGAGCACCGCGACGCGCCCGTCGGCGACGTTGGTCGCGTCCCTGAGTCCGCCGATCCCCACCTCGAGCACCAGCACGTCCACCCGAGCGTCCGCATATGCGGCGAAGCCCAGCACGGTGAGCACCTCGAAGAAGCTCATGCGCGGGCCCCCGCGCTGAATCGAGGCCTGGTCGACAGCGTGAATCGCGGGCGACACCTGCTGCCACAGGCGCACGAGCGCGTCCTGCGCGAGCGGAGCGCCGTCGATCATGATGCGCTCGCGCAGCGTCGTGAGGTGCGGCGACGTGAACAGTCCCGTGCGCAGCCCGTGGGCGCGCAGCAGCGACTCGAGCATGCGGCTCGTCGAGGTCTTCCCGTTGGTGCCCGTCACATGGATGATGTCGAGCTCGCGCTGCGGGTCGCCAAGCAGCGACAGGGCCTGCGCGACTCGCAACAGCTTGGCCTGATGATCGGCCTCGGGGGTGCGGGCGAAGATGTGCGAGTCGATCTCGCGTTCGGCCTCGGAGAGGCTCAGTTCGGGGAAGACATCCGTTGTCACGAGGGTCAATTGTGCGGCACGAAATTGGGTGCTCGCGACACTTTGGTCACGCGTGTGCGGCGCCGATGCGCGATGGCAGGTTGAGCAGGCATCTTGCGCAGGTGGGAGGGCGGTCTGGGCGCGCCTGACGACACGCCGATGCGCGACACGCCGCGCGGTCCAGGCGCGCCGGCGGGAAGCGCTCTCGGGAGGCCCCGCGCGACGAGGCGGGCTACGGTGATGCGAGGAGGTCACCATGTCCGCACTCGTCATCTGTGGAGCCCCGGCAGCGGGCATGCCCGGCGCCCCATCGCGACTGGTCGACCCCGACTCCCCCGCGGTGCGCGCGACCGATTCGGGGCTCCTCAGGGGCGACGGGGTCTTCGAAACGGTCGGCATTCACGGGGGCCGCCTCCACGACCTTGAGCCGCACCTCGAGCGGCTCGCTCAGTCCGCGGCCATGCTCGACCTCCCCACGCCCGATCTGGGAGTCTTTCGCGAGGCCGTGGCCACCGCGGCGCACGCCCTGCTGGCGGACTTCGCGGAGCCTCCGGCCACCGCAATGTGCAAGATCGTCTACACCCGCGGCGAGGAACACGCGCCTCCGCCGGGACGCCCCACGGGCTTCGTGCTCGCGGAACCCTTTCCCGATGTCTCACACGACCGCGCCGAGGGAGTCTCGGCAGTGGTTCTCAACCGCGGCTACCCGCGCGGCGTAGGCGAGCAGGCGCCGTGGCTGCTCGCCGGGGCCAAGACACTGTCGTATGCCGTCAACATGGCGGCGCTGCGCCACGCTCACGCGCGCGGGGCCAAAGACGCAATCCTCGTCACGACGGACGGCTATGTGCTCGAGGCCCCGCGCTCGAGCGTGCTCGTCAGGGTGGGCCAGCGCGTCGTCACTCCCGCCGTCGAGGGCGGCCTGCTCCACGGCACCGCGCAGCGCGCGGCCTTCGCATCGCTCGAGGCGCACGGATTCGCGTGCGAGTACCGGGACGTGCACATCGAGGAGCTCACCGAGGCCGACTCGGTGTGGCTCACGGATTCGGTGCAGCTCATGCGGCCGGTGCGCGAGCTCGACAGGCGCGAGCTCCCCATCGACGCCGCGCTGACCGCGACGGTCAACGAGGACCTCCTCTCGCACCCCTGACGCACGGCGCTCGCCTCAGTTCCCCCACACCCCCGCGGCTCCGCCACACGCCCACACCCCCGCGGCTCCGCCACACGCCCACACCCCCGCGGCTCCGCCACACGCCCGCGCTCCGGAACCGCGCTGAGCGGGCCCTCGAGCCGCGACACGCCGCCGACACGCCGAGCGGCGTGTGGCGGAGCCGCGGAACGGTGTGGCGGAGCCGCGGGGCGGGCAGGGGGCCAGCCGCTCAGGCCTTACGCACCTCGACCGCGAGCTCTCCCTCGGTCACGGCGACCGACACCGCGAGCACCTCGCGCGCGATGAGCTCCCGGTGCGCCTCGACCGCCGCAACGCGCTCGGCGGGCACGGTGACCGCCAAGTCGATGCGGTCGGACACGTTGAGGCCCGCGTGCTTGCGCTCGTCCTGGATCGAGCGGATGAGGTCGCGCGCGAATCCCTCGGCCTCGAGCTCGGGCGTGATGTCGGTGTGGAGCAGCACGAAGCCGCCGCCTGCGAGCACCGACGCGGCAGGGGCATCGTCCCCCTCCCCGCCGATGACCGTCGCGAGCTCGTACTCCCCCTCGACCAGGGCGATCCCGCCCGACACGACCTCGCCGGAGGCGGACTCGGTCCAGTCGCCGGTCTTGGACCCGCGGATCGCGGCCTGGACGTCCTTGCCGATGCGCGGGCCGGCGGCGCGCGCGTTGACGGTGAGGCGGCGCTCGACCGGGTTGGCGCGCGTGAACGCCTCCTCCGTGACCAGCACGACCATCTTGACGTTCAGCTCCGACGCGATGAGCGACACGTAGGGCCGCAGCGCCTCCGGGTCCGCGACCGCGACCTCAAGCGCCATGAGCGGCTGACGCACGCGGATCTGGCGCGCCTTGCGCAGCGCGTGGGCCGCAGACACGACCTCGCGCACGCGATCCATGACGGCGCCCAGCGAGTCGTCGGCCCAGGCGGCACGCTCGACCGGGTAGTCGGTGAGGTGAACGGACCGCTCGCCAGTGAGCCCGCGGTAGATCTCCTCGGTGACCAGCGGCAGCAGCGGCGCGGACAGGCGCGACAGCGTCACCAGCACCGTATAGAGCGTGTCGAACGCGTCCGCGTCCTCGCCCCAGAAGCGGTCGCGCTGCGTGCGCACGTACCAGTTCGTGAGCAGGTCCATGAAGGAGCGCAGGGACTCGGACGCGCCGGGCACGTCGAACTCCTCCATCTGCGCCGTGACGTCGCGCACAAGCTCCGCGGTCTTGGCCAGCACGTACCTGTCCATCACGGGCAGGGACGCGACCCTGGCATCGTCCACCTCGCGACCCAGCACTCCCTCTCCCCCGCGGGCGGCGCCCGCGTAGAGCGTGAAGAAGTAGTAGGTCGACCACAGCGGGAGCAGCACCTGGCGGACGCCCTCGCGGATGCCCTCCTCCGTCACGATGAGGTTGCCGCCGCGCAGGATGGGCGAGCTCATGAGGAACCAGCGCATCGCGTCGGAGCCGTCGCGGTGGAACACCTCGTTGACGTCCGGGTAGTTCTGCAGCGACTTGGACATCTTGCGGCCGTCCGAGCCCAGCACGATGCCGTGCGAGACGCACGTCTTGAACGCGGGGCGGTCAAACAACGCGGTGGCGAGCACGTGCATGACGTAGAACCAGCCGCGGGTCTGCCCGATGTACTCCACGATGAAGTCGGCCGGGTGGTGCCCGTCGAACCACTCGTGGTTCTCGAACGGGTAGTGGACCTGCGCGAACGGCATCGAGCCCGAGTCGAACCACACGTCGAACACGTCCGCGATGCGGCGCATGGTCGAGCGCCCGGACGGGTCGTCGGGGTTGGGGCGCGTGAGCTCGTCGATGAAGGGACGATGCAGGTTGGGCTCTCCCTTGGCGTCGCGCGGGAGGCGGCCGAAGTCGCGCTCGAGCTCCTCGAGCGAGCCGTAGACGTCCGTCCTGGGGAACGCGGGATCGTCCGAGACCCACACGGGGATGGGCGTGCCGAAGTACCTGTTGCGCGAGATCGACCAGTCGCGCGCGCCCTCGAGCCACTTGCCGAACTGGCCGTGCTTGATGTGCTCGGGCACCCACGTGATGCCCTCGTTGAGCTCGACCATGCGGTCGCGGAACTCGCTCACGCGCACGAACCACGAGCCCACCGCGCGGTAGATGAGCGGGTTGCGGCAGCGCCAGCAGTGGGGGTAGCTGTGGTCGTAGGTCTCGTGGCGCAGGACGATTCCCGCCTCCTTGAGGTCCGCGATCACCTTGGGGTTGGCGTCGAAGACCTGCAGTCCCTCGTATTGGGGGAACTCGGCGGTGAAGCGGCCCTTCGCGTCGATCGGGATGACCGGCTCGATGCCCACCTCCTGGCACACCGCCATGTCGTCCTCACCGAAGGCGGGCGCGAGGTGCACGATTCCCGTGCCGTCCTCGGTCGACACGAACGCTGCAGCGATCACCTGGTGCACGTTGGCGTTCTCGGCAAAGTTCGCGAAGGGTGCCGTGTAGCGCATCCCCGCGAGGTCCGAGCCCAGCAGGGTTCCGACGATGCGCGCGTGGTCGGGTCCGGGCGTCTCGCCCTCGGGCGCCAGCGGGCCGAGCTCGCGCGCATACGCCGCGACGCGAGCCTTCGCGAGCACGATTCTGCGGCCCACGAACGCGGAGCCCTCCGCGGGCTCGACCACCACGTACTCGATGTCGGGGCCCACGGCCGCGGCCAGGTTCGACGGCAGGGTCCACGGCGTGGTGGTCCACACCACCAGCTCGGCGTTCTCGAGGTCGCCCTCGCCGCCGATCAGCGGGAACGCGACCGTGAGCGCGGGGTCCTGGCGCATCGCGTAGACGTCGTCGTCCATGCGCAGCTCGTGGTTCGACAGCGGGGTCTCGTCGCGCCAGCAATACGGCAGCACGCGGAAGCCCTCGTACGCGAGGCCCTTGTCGTACAGCGACTTGAAGGCCCAGATCACGGACTCCATGAACGTCACGTCGAGCGTCTTGTAGTCGTTCTCGAAGTCCACCCAGCGGGCCTGGCGCGTGACGTACGCCTCCCACTCCTTGGTGTACTTCAGCACCGAGCTCTCGCACGCCTCGTTGAAGGCCGCGATGCCCATCTCCTCGATCTGCGACTTGTCGGTGATGCCCAGCACGCGCTCCGCCTCGAGTTCCGCGGGAAGCCCGTGCGTGTCCCAGCCGAACCTGCGCTCGACGCGCTTGCCGCGCATCGTCTCGAAGCGAGGCACCACGTCCTTGGCGTAGCCCGTGAGGAGGTGGCCGTAGTGCGGCAGGCCGTTGGCGAACGGCGGGCCGTCGTAGAACACGAACTCGTTGTTGCCGTCCGCGGTCTGGGCGGGGCGCTGATCGATCGACGCCTGGAACGTGCCGTCCGCCTCCCAGTACGCGAGCACGTCGGTTTCGATCGAGGGGAAGTGCGGCGAGGGAGGGACCTCGGCGTGGGTGTCAACGTCGGAGGTGCGGTGCAGCGGGTATCGGGCGGTCATGCGGTCCTCGTGGCTGTCGATGCGGGCGGCGGGGCTGCGAGGACGCCCCGTCCGCAAGGACGATGCGCGGTACCACCCCGCTTGCCGCGGTCACCCTCGCGGGTGGACGGCCACTCAAGGACGCTGTGACGGGCTGCCCGTGCGGTTCTACTGAGGCTCGCGCCCGTTCTTCCGCAAGCTCGCCGGTGATGGCCGGGTCGATGCTGGTGTGGTCAGTGTACGCGAAGGGCCGGAAGCAATCCCAGCCCCGCGCGGTTGTTCACCACATGGCGGAGCAGCCGGACAAGCTCGAGATCCTCGACGTGCTGTGGGCGTCGGAGGCGGATGGCACGCGCCTCCCGGTCTTCAGGGACGATGCCGCGGGTCGCCTGCGCGCGTCAGAGCAGCATCGTGCCGCGGCCCTGGTGGACGCGCTGCCCACGCGCGGAGGGGCGCGCGGCGGGGTGCGCGGCGGGGTGCTGGACGAGGCCGCGGTGGACGACGCCTTCCTGGCGGTGCACCTCGAGCTCGCGCGGCTCAGCGAGTTCGTTCACGTGCCCCAGCGCATGGCGCAGTCGCTGCGCCCGGTGGTCGAGAGGCTGCGCGAGAGCGCCGAGGGGCCCGTGCGGGTGGTCGATCTGGGCTGCGGGATCGGCTACGACACGCGCATCCTCGCGGCGACGGGCGCGCTCGGACCCGGCGTCGAGTACGTGGGGCTCGACTTCAACGCGCTGCTCGTGGACGCCGCGCGGCGCCTCGCGCACCTCGAGGACATCGACGTGCGCTTCCTCGTGGGCGACGCGCTCGACCCCGAGCTATCGATGGAGGACCCCGACCGCACGCTGGTGGTGTCCTCGGGGGTGCTTCACCATCTGGGGCGCGACAACCTCGCCCCCTTCTTCGCGCAGACCGCCCGCTCGGGTGTGGCCGCGTTCGCTCACTTCGATGTGGATCCGGGGCCGTGGGCCAACGTGGGCGCCTGGGTGCTCCACCAGACCCGCATGCGTGAGCCGATTTCGAGGCACGACGGCTCGATGTCGATGCGCAGGGCATTCACCGCGAAGGAATTGCTCGCCCACGCGTCGCTCGGCGTGGGCGCGGCGTACGACCTCCGCTGCGACGAGGTCACCAACCTGTACCCGCGCCCCGAGCAGATCGTGCGGCCCATCATCGGGCTGCGGAGGGACCTGGGAGACGTGCCGTGAGAGAGATCATCGACGCCTTCGCGTGGACGGACGTCCTGGGTCTCGCGCTGCTCGCGATCGTGGTGCTCCAGCACGCGGGCACCGCCGGCATCCGCGCGTGCATGGGGCGCGACGGTCGCACGCGCCACCGCGCGATCGAGATCCAGGGCGCGCTGCGGGGCACCCTTGCGCTCGCGGTGTTGCTCACGCCCGTCGCGATCGTGTGGGCGCTCGACGCGTTCTCCTCGCCCGAGCGCTTCGCACTGTACATGCGCGCCAACGAGGCCATGCTCACGCTGTGGATCCCGATCACGGTGATCGCGCTCGTGAGCTTCCTGGTCGCACGCGTGTCGCCGTGGCAGGTGCGATCCAACGTGAACTCGATGGTGTTCAGCGTGCTCGAGCTCGCCCGGCCGGCCGTCGCGCTGGCCGGCATGGCGCTCGGAGTCCTCGCCACGCGCGACCTTCGCGTCGCGATCGTCGCCACGTTTGCCGTGCTCATGGGCATGCTCGTCTACCCACTCACGCGACGGTGGTGGTACGACCGCCCGGTGACGCTCGAGGACCTGGGCCCGGCCCCCGCATCGGCCCCTCAGTAGGCCCCGCGCATCGGACCTTTCGGGCGGACACTGAAGGTGCAGTCCCCGATGAAAGGAGCCGATCATGCTCGGCGACAGCACTGCAATGGCCTGCTTCTCGACCAACGACATCGAGAAGGCCAAGGAGTTCTACGGAGGGACGCTCGGCATCGCGGTCTCGATGGAGGAGGACGACAGCCTGGTCCTCGACTTCGCCGGCGACACCCACGTGCTGGTGTACCTCAAGGAGGATCACGTTCCCGCGTCACACACCGTCCTGCTGCTCTCCGTGGCGGACGTCGAGGCGGAGGCCGCGGACCTGAAGGCACGCGGCATCACGCTCGCGGACCTGCCGTACACGGACGCGGACGGCATCGCGCGCGACGAGTCCATGCCACCGACGGCGTGGTTCCAAGACCCCGCTGGTAACTGGGTGGCGGTGGGCCAGCTGCCGTCCTGACCCGACCGTCTCGCCCGTCGCGGCGAGGTCCGACGAGCCCTCGACACGCAGGTGGTTTCCCGGATGTCAACTTTTACAACCGTGGGCAGGCGTGCCTAACCTGTCTAGGTCATGAATGCCCGCCACCGTATCGTCGCGCTCGCGTGCGCCCTGCCGCTCGCGCTCGCGCTCGCAGCATGCTCGTCGAGCGCGGACTCCGAGCCCACCCCGAGCGCCGAGCGCATCGTCAGCGGATCGACGCCCACGGCGTCGGCGACGCCCGCTCCCACCCCCACCGCGATCGGCGGAGCGGCGACAGCGAGCGTCGTGGACCAGCGCGTCGTCACGACCAACCTCGAGGCGCCGTGGGACATCGAGGTGGTTGCGGACGGTTCGCTGCTCGTGACCGAGCGCGATACCGCGATCATCAAGCGCGTGCGGGCCGGCTTCGCGACGTCGCTCAACGGCCCGGGCGCCGATTCCTTGCGCTCGATGGTGAACGCAGGCGGCGAGGGCGGGCTGCTCGGCATCGCCGTGCTCCCCGGAGAGCCCTCGTACCTCTACGCCTACGTCACGCGCGAGTCGGACAACGCGGTCGTGCGCATGGAGCTCCACGATGACCTGCTGGGCCTGCCCACGGTGATCGTGGAGGGAATCCCCGCCGCGTCGAATCACAACGGCGGACGCATCGCGTTCGGGCCCGACGGCTACCTCTACGTGGCGACGGGCGACGCGGGGCGCACCGAGAGCGCGCCCGACACCTCCTCGCGCGCCGGCAAGATCCTGCGAGTCGTCGCGGACGGCGGCGAGAATGACGGCGCCGCGGCTCCCGACAACCCCAGCGGCAACCGCGTGTGGACGTCAGGGCACCGCAACGTCCAGGGACTCGCATGGGTCGCCGATGGGCGCATGTACGCGAGCGAGTTCGGTCAGGACACGTGGGACGAGCTCAACCTGATCGCGGCCGGGGCGAACTACGGATGGCCATCGAGCGAGGGCATGGAGGGCGCTGGAGCGGGGGCCGCGCCCGGCGCGACGGTCGATGGCCTCACGTACCCCGTCACGACCTGGGCGACGGACGATGCGTCGCCGTCGGGAATCGCCGCGACGCACGAGGCCGTGTACGTGGCCTCGTTGAGGGGCGAGAGGCTGTGGCGCGTGCCGTTGACCGCCGACGGCACGGGAGAACCCCACGTGATCCTCGACGGGCTCGGCCGCCTGCGCGACGTGGCCGTGGCGCCGGATGGCAGCCTCTACGTGCTCACCAACAACACCGACGGCCGCGGCACGCCCGGCGAGGGTGACGACCAGATCATCCGCATCACGGTCGAGTAGGTCTCGGCGGTCTCGGGCCGGTCGCTGCGGTCGCCCGCCGCGGGTCACCCTCCGCGGGTCACCCTCCGCGGGTCACCGCAGCGCGATCGAGGTCTGGGTCTGCAGCGCTCCCCCGTCGCGCTTGAGCGACCTCAGGAGCCGGTCAAGCCCCGCCATGTCCGGCACGCGGACGTGCAGGTGATAGTCGTAGGGCCCGGTCACGTGGGCCGCGTCGAGCACGGATCGCCGCGCCCGCGCCCACGCGAGGAACTCGTCGGAGTCCCGTCCGGGCGCGAGCCGCACGTCGACGAACGCCTCGACGCCGTCGGGCGTGGCCACGTCGTCGGCGAGGAGCGCGTGATAGCCGACGATCACGCCAGCGGCTTCGAGCCGCGCGACGCGGGCGGCGACCGCATTCGCGCTGAGGCCCACCTCGCGACCGATCCCGCTGTGCGGCGCCCTGCCATTCTGCACAAGAATGTCGAGAATTCTACTGTCCGTGGCGTCCACACCGCGATGTTAGCCCCAGTCACTGCGATTGTCTCCGCCGTGCGTGCGGGCGGCCGGGAGACTGCGCGAGTGAGTCTCGGAATCGCATTCGTGAGCGGGATCGTCGCAGGCCTGGCGATCGCGCTGCCCCTGGGTGCGATCGGCGTGCTGCTGGTCACCGAGGGCATGGACCGCGGTGTGAGGCGGGGCCTGCCCGCGGCACTAGGCGTCGCGACGGTGGATGCCCTGTACTGCACCGCGGCGATCATCGCGGGGAGCGTGGTCGCGCCCGTGACGGCCCAGCTGGGTGAATGGCCGCGCCTCGTCGGAGGGGCGGCGCTGGTGGTCCTGGCGATCGTGGGAGTGCGGCGCGCGGTGGTGTCCGACCCGGACACGGCGGCGGGAGCATCCGCCGGGGGTGGCGGCCCGACACGGAGGTTCGGGCTGTTCTTCGCCCTCACCCTCCTCAACCCGGCGACGGTCATCTACTTCGCCGCGTTGGTCTCGGGACTCACGGCGCTGCGGTCGTCGCCCGGCACGGCAGGCATGTTCGTCGCGGGAGTGGCCGCGGCATCGTTCGCGTGGCAGGCCGCATTGGTAGCCGTGGGGAGCGCCGTGCGCGCTCGCGTGAGTGGCCGCGCACGCCGGGTGACGGCCCTCGCGGGCAATGCGGTGGTGGGGGTGCTTGGCGTGGGGCTGGTCGTGGTCGCACTGGGCGCGGGCTGAGCAAGTGGGGATTGAGGGAAAGCAGGACGATGTCTTTGCCCTGATAGAAGGCCGATGCGAGGCTGAGGTGGATGAAGCCCTCCTCGTCGAGCGTGCGGCCCAGCGTGGAGACGGTGTACGGCTCCTCGGCGTCGGGATCCCAGGCCTCCGCCGTGGCGAGACGGTAGAGAGTCGGCAACTCGATCACTCGGCGATCGTGGTCTGGCATCGCGGAGGACGCGCGGTGTGTCTCGCGCGCGCTTGCGCATTTCATGCACGAAGCGACACTGATGCTCACAGGGTCCGCGCGGTGGGCCGCGGGTGCGTGGGGCGCCGGGAAGCGCTAGTTGTCGGAGGCGACCAGGCGAGCACGCGGGTGCAGCACCTCGATGCCCACACCGGGCGACGAGGTGTCGATCACGGTGTCGAACGCGATCCACGCACCGCCCGCCACCCGATACTCGCCCGTCCACGTGGTCGTGAGTGACACGGTCGCCTCGTCGAGCGCTCGCCCGTAGGCGTGCGTGACCGTCGCGTGAGGGTGCGGGGCTCCGGGGTCCGAGGTGGTCGTGGTCTCGCCGTCGCCCCAGTGCCACGTGTAGTTCGCGGGGGTGGCGCGGATGTCGACCTCGGCGCCGAGAAGGACGGCGGAATGCAGTTGCGGGGAGTCGTCCGCCATCGCGATGGTCGGCACCGTGGCGTAGACCCGACCGTCGCCGGGCTGGAGCGCGATGCGGGACGGCTCGGGCCGGAGCTCGGTCCACTCTCGCTCGACGAGGGCCAGGAGATCCGCCTCGGAGGGGCAGGTGTAAGACGTCACCGGCACCCACGGCCCCCAATTGCCGTCGGAATCCTGCTCGCGCATCCACAGCGGCAGGTTCGCCGTCATGCCAGCCGGACAAGTGAAACTAGTTGCAACTAGCGGTGAGCACGCCTCCACGTCACTCACGGGGGTTCCCGCTTCACACGCGGGCGCGCGCCAGAACTGCCTTGGAGGTCCGGTCACGGGCGCGGCGTCGGGATGGCCTCCACCATCCAACCACTCGCGGATGACGTCGATCCGCGCCGCACCGTCATCGACGCCCGCATCCACACCAATGCCTGGGCTCGGATCTGGTGAAGCCGTCATCGCGAGTGCCAGGAATAGTGGCCCCACACCTCGGACGACGGCACTCATCGCTCAGTTGATTCCGTGTGAACACCGTCTACGAGCCACACTCCGCCTGGGCGGACCAAGGTGATGATGATCTCGGTACTCACGGCCGGATTGGCCACGGTACTTTGCCCATCCCGGTCAACTCGCAGAAGTTCATCTACCGCGGCAGTAAGTTCAACAACCACTGCACCGTCTTCCGCAAGTGCCGCGCGGGTCAGGCTCTCATCGACGTGCACGGTACCGCCACGTGCCGTGGCTCCCTCTGCCCAGAGCGCTCTGAGATTGTCAGTCTGGCTGGCACAGTAGCCGCAGTTCTCAGTTGCAAGTCCGATCCACGCGTCAGCGCCTTCTCCCGACCATATGGTCCCTAAGAGCTCCGCATAGAACTGCGCCGTCGCCATCGCCCCAAACAGGTCGTCGCGCGCGGCCTCCTCGGGCATGAGGGCGAGCAGCTCCTCGTCGGTGAGCGCGGTAGCCGAGGGCGACGGGCTGGGCGAGGACGTCTCGGTGGGTGAGGGCGCGACCGTGGGCGCCTCCGTCACGATGGGCGCGGGATCTCCCGTGCACCCCGCGAGGCCGCCCGCGCCGCCGATGGCGAGCAGGCAGGCGACAAGCACCGTCTTCGCGTCGGCGAATCGTGCCGCACCCCCAGGGACGAACCGCATGAAACCGACAGTATCGGGCGAATCGCCCTGGCAGAAGGTCGAGCGGGAAACTTGTGGAGAAAGCCAGCGACCTAGGGACGCCGGCGAGCGACGCCAGGCACGAACTTGCCGGTCCGCTCCGCGTACTCCGCATAGCCCGGATACGTGCGCACCAGGAACATCTCCTCGACGCGGGTCTTCGCGTCGAAGAACACCGCGAGCACCAGCGCGAACGCGTAGGTCCACACCTTGCCAGACCCGAGCGCGAGCCCCAACGCGATCACCAGGATCGCGGCGTACATCGGATGCCGGACGTACCCGTAGATCCCGCCTGCGGCGAGTCCCGCACCGTTGGGCGTGGGCAACGGCGTGAGCGCCCGTCCCAGGTCCTTGCCCGCCCAGAACATGCCCAGGCCGCCCAACAACACGAGCGTGGTGCCCGCCCACCACGAGCCGCGAATCGTGGGCCCGTCGAGAAACGCGGACGCCCCGACACCCAGGAAGATCACACCCTGCAACGCGACGAGCACCAGCCCAAGCAGGCGACCCTGAGAGCTCTGTGACATCGCGTCAGGCTACCTCGCGCGCCGCGCCTCGGCGGCCGACTCGCGCGCGCGAGCCACCCCCGAAACCTCCGGCTGGTGCGCGTCGATCCATCCGTCGACCCTCTCCCACCACGTGTAGAGCCAGGCCTCGCGCTCCTCGCGATCCGCGGGAATCTCACTCGGGTCCGCGGTCCAGCCCTTGAGCACGATCCTCTTGTCGACCGGGAGCTCCCGCCACACGTCCGCGACGGTCGACAGCCTCTCGAGGCCCGTGTGTGCGACGACGATGACCACCGCATCGGGGCGCGCCTCCATCGCCGCGAGCACGCCGCCGGGATGGGGCGGCATCACGTGAGGCATCGCCTCGGCGCGATCGGCGAGCTCGGCGTGACCCGCCTCGCGCAACGCGGCGATGCGTCGCTCGCGCCTGCGCGGCGTCGCGTTCGCGCCCTCGGGAAAGATCACTAGGGCGCCCGAGCCGTCGAGTTCGCGCGCGAGCCCCGCGACGGCCTCGGTCCCGCCGGGCGCCCCGGGTCGACGCACGCCCCGCGGCGAGATGAACCGCGAGGGAATCCTGTTGAGCAGGATGTCGATCGCCGGGTCCCACTGCAGCGTGTCCTTGAGCACGATCGCGGGCTCTCGCGAGAAGCGGTTGAGCAACGCGTCGACGATCACGAAGGAGTCCCCCGGACCCGCGTGACGGCACACGACGATGATCGGCCGCCCCTGTGCGATCGCATCGAGGTCCGCGTCCTGCACCTCGATCTCCAGCCGGAGCGTCCACCGGACCTGGAAGAACAGGAGGCGGAGCATCGTCCTCGCGACCGCATAGTGGTGCCGCTCCGACGCCTCCGACCGAATCCTGAACCCGAACCCGTGCCACACCCACAGTGCCGCGAGCACCACCACCGCAGCGGCGTCCCACAACAGATAGAAGCCCGCCAGCCAGATCACGCGCGTGACGCGCATCCGACCGGGCAGCGCGAAGCTCACGATCGCCGCGACCGCGACCGCGAGCCACGCCGCGAACGGCAGCCACACGAACGCGAGCAGCACGATCCCCGGCGCAAGCACCGCTCGCCTCACCCACACGGGTGGCAGCCGCCACCACCGCGCGCTCACGCGCCCAACCCGCGCTCGGCGAGATACGCCGCGGTCGCATCGCGCGCCGCCTCGATGCGCGCATGCGTGCGGTCGAGTCGCCGATACGCACCCACCTTGTGATCGCCCGGCTGGCGCCCGCCATACGGCAGCACGTGCAGATCCACGTGCGCGGGCACGGCCGCACGCTCGCGCTGGAAGCGATGTCGCCGCGAGACCTCGAATGCGACGCGCCCGACGTCGGCCGGCGTGCGCGGCACCGCGAGTGGCTCCTCGATGCGACCCACCTGCAGCACGTAGATCGTGGTCGCGCCGCGCGCGACCGCCTCGCCGAGCGGGATCGAGTTGACCACGCCGCCATCGATGAAGTGCTCATCGCCGATCCTCTGCGGGGGCAGCGCCGCGGGCACGGACGCGGAGGCGATCACGGCGTCCACGAGCGGACCCGAGTCGAACCAATGCTCGGCCGCGCGCTCGATGCTCGCGGCGCACACCGCGAGCGGCACCACGAGATCCTCGAACCGCGTCTCCTCCCCCAGCATGTCCGCGATGAGCGTGCGCAGCGCGCCGGGGTCGTTGAGGTGCGTGCGCGACTTCGCGAGGCGGCGCAGCTGGCGCGGAAAGGACTCGCCGTAGACGGCGCCCGCGGTGGGGGACGCCCACGCGCGCTCGAGCCGGTCCACCACCGCGGGAGTGGGGTCCTGCGCGACCGCGGCGCCGTTGATGGCCCCGATCGACGTTCCCACCACGAGAGAGGGGACGATGCCCGCGTCGAGGAGGGCGCGCAGCATCCCCACCTCGGTGGCTCCCCTGACGCCCCCACCACCCAGCACGAATGCGACCGTCATGTGCCCAGGCTAGAGGGGACGATGCCCGGGCGGGCCCTCCCTGGAGGCGGACATCCCCACCCGTCCCCCGGCATCGGCGCTCCGAACGCCAGTCATGATCACCCTCACGATCGTGGGACTCGTCTCCGGCATCATCACCACGATCCAGGACGGCGCCGTGGTGGGCGGGCATCGTGGTGGGTGGGCATCGTGGTGGGCGGGCATCGTGGTGACGAGCGCACGCATGGGACCGATCGTCGCGGAGGCCGCACTCTAGCCCTCGCGCGTCCGACTCGCGAAGACAGCCGCCCGGGGCCAAACTGAGGTATGGCCGAGATTCTGCTCTTCCACCACGCACTGGGGCTCACGGACGGGCTCCTCGCCTTCGCCGATCGCCTCCGTGCCGAGGGGCACACGGTCCACTGCCCCGACTGCTATGCGGGTGCGACCTTCGACGACGTCGACGAGGGCGTCTCGTTCGCCCAGTCGATCGGTCACGACGCCCTGGGCGAGGCCGCACACTCGGCGGCGCGCATGCACCGCACCGCGGACGTCACGATCGGCTTCTCGCTCGGCACGATGCAGGCCCAGATGCTCGCCCAGGACCGGCGCCGCTTCCGCGGTTGCCTGCTGGTGGGCGGCGCCCTCCCGCCCTCCGCACTCGGCGGCGTGTGGCGCCACAAGGTCGCGCTGCAGGTCCACGTCGCCGACCCCGACGAGTGGGTCGAGCCGCACGAGGTCGACGCGCTGCTCTATCACGCCCCGCACGCCCGGCTGTATCGCTATGCGGGCAAGGGACACCTGTTCATGGACCGCTCGACCGCGGAGTACGACGCTGACGCCGCCGACCTCTTCGAGGAGCGCGCGACGCATTGGCTCCAGGAGCTCGACTCGAACCAGCGGTCGCGCCAGCACGCGTAGCCCCGCGAACTGCGGCCAGGCCAGGCCCGGCCCGGCGCGCCGCGGCGTCAGGCGCTGCGCAGCCTCTTCTTGATGCGCTCGAGTGCCTGTTCGATCGCGGCCTCGCGCTCGGCGCGCGTGCGCGCGCGTCCCGCGGCGGGCGCCTCCGCGACCACGGCATCGTCCCTGCGCGGCGGCCACGGCATCCAGCGGGCGCCGTGGCGCTCGCGCTGGCTCAGCTTGACGGCCTCGAGATCCTCCTTGGTGGCGGCGTGGCGCGGGGTGGTCGAGGCGCGCGCGCCCCACTCCCCCACCATCGAGATCTCGATGCCCTCGGACCACGAGTAGCGCTCCTGGTAGCGACCCTCGACGACGGCGAATACCAGGTGCTCGAGCTCCTCGGCGCAGTACGTGAGGTCCTCGTCGCACGCGTCGCACCCGCACGGCGGCGAGCTCTCGAGGCCCGCGGCACCCATCGCGACCACGACGCTCGGGAACGTGGTCTCCGCGATGACCAGCGGGGCGGAAAGGTGGTGGCGCGGCACGAGCGTGACGGCCCGCGCGATCCGCACCTGGCCGTGCTCGTAGCGGCGCAGGGCGTCGGGGGCGTCGTCGGGGAGGCCCTCCGTGAGGTGGACGTCGACGTCGTACGTGCGCTCGAGGTGCTCGGCGAGGGCGCGGGCCACGTCAATGAGCGGCGCGAACCGCTCGGGGTGCCGGGTCAGCGAGTACGTCCGCTCCGGAGGTCCGGAGGTTCCCCACCGCGCGCCGTAGGGAATCGGATTCCCGTCGGGGTCGGTGAAGCTCAGCTCCGCGAGGGTGGGCCTGACATACACGTGGCCCAGGGTACCCGCCGGGGCTCAGCGCGGGGTGAGCGGCTCCGTGACGTCGGCGATCCTGGCGTCGAGGATCTCGACCAACTGCGTCGGATCGAGCGTCGCGGCCACGCCGTGCGCGCCGGCGCCGATCGACACGGGCCCCTCGCGCGACACGATGAGCGCGTCCGCGATGACGGGCCACGCGCGTCCGGTCGCGGGGTCGGGTAGTGCACCGAAGGGCGTGATCGTGCCGCGCTCGTACCCGGTGACCTCGCGCGCGACGTCCTTGTCCGGCATCGACAGGCGGCTCACGCCCAGCAGGGCGCGCAGCTTGGGCCAGCTGATCTCGCGATCCCCCGGCACCAGGACCAGCAGGTACTCGCCCTCGGCGCGGCGCACCACGATGGTCTTGAGAATCTGACGCGGCTCGACGCCCCTGACCTCGGCAGCCTCATCGAGGGAGCGCACGGGTCCGTGCACCGTGACCTGATGGTCGACGCCGGTCGCCGCGAGCGCGGTAGTCGCCGGCGTGGAGGGGGCGGGCGCGGCGGTGGCGGGCGTGGAGGGGGCGGGCGCGGCGGAGGGCTCGGTCATGTTTCCTCGAACGCTCGCCGACCCGCCGCGCTTCCCCGCTCAGTCGCCGACGTAGCGGATGCCGCGCGCGTCGGGGCCCACGGGCGAGACGAACGCGAGCCGCGCGATGCCGCGCACCGCGGAGACGAACCACTCCGCGATCATCTCGTCGGCCTCGCCCTCGACGCCCGAAAAGGCGACCACGAGCCCGTGGCGCACGATCCCTCCCGGGTAGACGATGTCCCCCGCCGTGTAGAGGTGGGGGTGCTCCATGCGCAGGCGCGACGTGTCGAGACCCGTGCGCTCCGCGACGCGTGCCTTCGCGAGCGCGTACTCGTACGTCTTGTCCTCGGTGTCGCCGATGCTTCCGTGCCAGAACAGCGTCGCGTCCCTGGTCGCCGGGTCGAGCACGATGAGATTGCCCGTCGCGGCGCGGATCACGCCGGTCGCGGCGGCCCGTTCGATCGCGGGGGTCACCAGGTCCCATGCCTGGGAACACAGCTCTGGGGTGAGTCCGGCGAACATCGGTGGTCCTTCCTCGAGGGGTCGACTCCACCGTAGCGGTGCGACGTCCTCGGCACCGCCGCGCGCGTGGGACGATGAAGGAGAACGTTATCCCTGCATCGTCGCGATTGGCCCGCAGTGACTCTCACGCCCGACTCCGCCGCGCCCGGCGACAACCTGCCCACCCCCGAACTCCACACCGCCGTGGTCGCCTATCCGGTCGCGGGCGAGGGTGCGATCCTGCCGGAGCCCACCGCGGGCGCGACCGAAGGCGCACCCCCGGTCCCCCACCGGCGCGCGCTCGCCGCGCTCACGGTGCTCGCGTTCGCGGCCTTCGCATTCGTGACCGCCGAGGTGCTGCCGCTCGGGCTCATGGGGCCGATGGCGGAGGGGCTCGGCGTCGCGGAGTCGACGGTCGGGCTGCTCATCACGATCCAGGCGCTGACGATCGTCGTGGGATCCGTCCCGCTTGCCGCCGCGGCCAAGCGCCTCACTCCCCGCACCGCGCTGCTCATCGCGCTCGGCGTATTCCTCGCGGGACTACTCATCGCTGCGACCGCGGGGACGTTCGCCCAGCTCGCGCTCGGCCGCGGCATCTCCGCGATCGCACACGCGCTGTTCTGGGCCGTCGTGACACCGGCGGCGGCAGGAATGTTCCCCCCGCAGGTGCGCGGGCGCATGGTGTCACGCCTGCTGCTGGGCGGCTCCGGCGCGGGAGTGATCGGGCTACCCGCCTCGACCTGGCTCGCGCAGCAGGCGTCGTGGAGCACGCCCTACTGGGTCATCGCGGGTTCCGCGGCCGTGCTGCTCGTCGCCCTCGCGGTGCTCATGCCCGGCTTCCGCGCTGAGGAGGGCACCGCCGCCCGCGGCGAGCTCCCCTCCCGCGCGATGTTCGCGCGCGTGCTCATCGCGATCGCCCTCGCGGTGGGGTCGATGGCCGTCACGTGGACGTACATCACCCCGTTCCTCGAGCGGGTCGCGGGCTTCTCGACGGCCTCGGTGCCGGCGCTGCTCGCGCTCGGCGGCGTGGTCGGCACGCTCACCACCGCGTTCGTGGGCCGCTATCTCGACCGCTGGCCGGTGAGGTCGGCGGTCGTGGGCCTCGCGTTGCTCGTGACGATGTTCGCCGGGCTCGCGGTCGCGGGAAGCTCGGTGCCCGTCACCCTCGCGATGCTCGTGCTGCAGGGCTTCAGCTGGTCGATCGTGGTCGCGTCTCACCTCAACTGGGGGAT
This sequence comes from Demequina sediminis, assembly GCF_039545075.1. NCBI lineage: Bacteria > Bacillati > Actinomycetota > Actinomycetes > Micrococcales > Demequinaceae > Demequina > Demequina sediminis. Next base: position 197,931 of record NZ_BAABRR010000005.1, read on the forward strand.
GCGTCACGCGCCGGGACGCACCGACGTCCTCATGGCGCTCTATCAGTCGCTCTACAACGTCGGCAACATGCTCGGCCCGCTCGCGGGAGGGGCGATCCTCGCTCGCCACGGCGCCGCGTGGCTGCCCGCGGCAAGCGTCGCGCTGTCCGGCGCGGCGTTCGTGGTGGTGCTGACGGTCAAGCCGTGGGGACTGCTCGGGAGGATGCGTGCGGCGCGCCGCGCGGTCAGTCCTGCGCGGGAAGCGCGACGGACCCGACCGTGACCAGGGCGGGCGACTCGATCATGTCGGCGAAGTAGCCGCCCGGGGCGGAGACGCCCTGGATCACCGGCTGGTCGCCCATCGCAAAGGTCGGGGCGACGGTGCCCACGTAGAACGACGTGAACGAGTCCACTGCGTTCTGCACCACTCCACCGGCGATCACGGCCCACAGGAGCGCCACGATCGCGCCCCCCACCACGGCCTGAACCGCGACATCCAGCCACGGGAAGCGCTGCGCGGCCGCGGCATCGGCCGGCCGGGGTGCCCTCACCGGCACGCGACGATGCGGCGCGAGTACGCCGATGCGCCCGGCGGTCCACGTCGATGCCGAAATGTGCGGAACTGTCACGATTTGCCCCTCCTCCATCACACGCCACATGCCTGTCTTGCGCAACCGGTACGCGGTGTCAGTTATTCCAACCACTAGTAAAGACGCATCCAAGCGTCATTCCGTTGGGTAAAGCGCGCCCCTATTTATGGGGGCACCCAATCGGTGCGAACCATCCTTTTTCGGATGGACTGGTGCAATTCGGGCATCTCGGGTGTACGGTCACTAGCGAGCGGCTCGGTCGAGGGATCACCACACCGCTCAGTCCATGGGGGGATTCACCCGCCCGCCGCCCGGTTCGCCGGGCGGGCGGACGGGCTTGGCACTGCCAGCCCGGGGTGACGTCAGGAGGGGGAGCCTGACATGACCGTAGACGTCGCGACGCGGGCTGTGTTCCGCGGTTCGGATTCGACGAATCGAGCGAAGGGACTCGGACGCTGGCGGCGTTCGGTGAGCATCGGCGCCATCCTGGCGTTGCTCGTGCCCGTGGGACTGGTCGCGGCATCCGCCCCGGCCACCGCGGCCGCGACGCCCGTGCTGAGGATCAACGCCGGTGGCCCCGCCGTCGAGGCGACGGACGACGGCCCCGCCTGGGTCGAGGACAGCGGCGCCGCGCCGTCTGCCTCGTCGAATGCGGACGCCTCCGGCTCTGTCGCGATCTCGTCGGGGTCCGCCGTCTCGGCGCCCGACGGGGTCCCCGCGATCCTGTTCGAGACCGCGCGTGCCGACGGCGCCACGGGCGACCCCATGACGTGGTCGCTTGCGGCGGATCCCGGCGCGTATGAGCTGCGCCTGTACTTCGCCGAGGTCGACCCCGGCGCCCAGTCGCCCGGCGCCCGCGTCATCGACGTCGAGGTCGAGGGCATGCCGATGCTCCTGGGGCACGACACCTTCGCCGCCGTCGGCGGCAACGCCGGCCTGGTCCGCACCTTCAGGGTGACCAGCGACGGCAGCGTCGACGTGGCCTTCCTGCCGGTCGCCGGCGCGCCCACGGTCGCGGCCCTCGAGTTGGTCGCCCTGGGGGACGATGCCCTCGCGGCCACTCCCTCCGGCTTCGGCTTTGGCGACGTGGCGGTGGGCGAGAGCGCCACGACCACGGTCATGCTCTCTGCGGTGGGCACGGGACCGGTCGACGTCGCGTCGATCTCGGCCTCGGGAGACTTCAGCGTCGACACCTCGGGCCCGCTCACGGTGGACGCGTCCGGCTCCGTCGCGGTCGAGGTCACCTTCGCCCCGTCCGCCGAGGGTCTCGCGACCGGCGAGGTCACGCTCGACAACGACGGCGAGGGCGGCGCGTTGGCAATCGCGCTGACGGGCACCGGCACGCCGGGAGCGGTGGAACCGGAGCCCTCCGTGACGCCCGAGCCCTCGGTGACTCCGGAACCGTCGGTCACCCCGGAACCGACCGTCTCGCCCGAGCCGAGCGTGACGCCGTCGCCCGACCCGAGCATCGTCCCTTCTCCCGAGCCGGAGCCCGAGCAGCCCATCGCTCCCCTGCTCGCGGCCGACGCCTACTCGCTTCAGGTGAGTTCCGTCTCAAACCGCGCGGGAGCGCTGCCGCTCGACGGCGCGACCGTGAGCGGCAACGCCTACGTGTTCACGGGGCCCGACACGGACGTCTCGCAGGTGAGGTTCTGGCTCGACAACACCGCGATGAGTGGGACGCCGTATCGGCTCGAGCGCGGGGCGCCGTTCGACTTCGCCGGCTCGGTGGGCAACGGCACCACGGCGCACCCGTGGGACACCACCCCGCTCGCTGATGGCACCCACACGATCTCCGCGCGGCTCACGCTGACCGACGGCACGAACGTGGTGCACCACGCGACGTTCACGCTCGACAACGGGATCGAGGAGCCCGAGGAGCCGCCGTACAGCATCCAGTACTCGACGAGCGCAAACCGCTCCGCACCCGAGCCCCTTGACGGCGCCACGGTGGGCGGCTCGGTCTACGCGTTCACCGCTCCCGACACCCTCGTGTCGTCGGTGAGGTTCTGGCTCGACAACCCGTCGATGACGGGCAGCCCCACCAAGACCGAGACGGGGGCGCCGTACGACTTCCGCGGCTCGGCGGGCAACGGCTCGACCGCGCTGCCGTGGGACACCACCACGGTGACGGACGGCCTCCACACCATCACCGCGCGCCTCACGCACCCGGACGGCACCACCACGGTGACCACGGCATCGTTCACGGTGGACAACGGCGTGGGTGAGCCCGAGCCCACGGTGTACGACATCCTGCACTCGACCCATGCGGACCGCGGCACGCCCGCGACGCTCAACGGGGCAACCATCAGCGGCGACTCGTTCATCTTCACGGGTCCCGACACCGGGGTCACGTCCGTGCAGTTCTGGCTCGACAACACCGCGATGAGCGGCACGCCGACCAAGAATGAGGGCAGGGCTCCATTCGACTTCGCGGGATCCGCAGGCACCGGCGCGACCGCGCTGCCGTGGGACTCGACGACCACGACCGACGGCTCGCACACGCTCACGGCGCGGCTCAACCACCCTGACGGCACCTTCACCGTGGTGCACTCGGCGTTCACGGTCGACAACGGGGTGGGCGAGCCCGACCCCGACGCGGTGACGCTGATGTACAGCACCAGCGCGGACCGCTCCGCGGCGACCGAGCTCACCGGCAAGTCCGTGTTCGGGGACATCTACGTCTTCACCGCGCCGGATGCGGGGGTGAGCCAGGTGCAGTTCTGGCTCGACAACGTCGCGATGACGGGCAACCCGACCTTCACGGAGGGCAAAGCGCCCTTCGACTTCAGGGGCGGCACGGTCGCAACCGCGACGCCGTGGGACACGCGTTCGCTGCTCGACGGACCCCACACCATCACCGCGCTCATCACGATGTCGGATGGCACCACGACGACCACCACGGCGACGTTCGGCATCCACAACGCGCAGGACACGTGCTCGCCGCTCGCGTGCGAGGAGTATCTGGTCGATACCCCGTATGGCCTCGACTTCTCCGAGGAGATGGGCAAGATCGTCGACAAGAACGGCGTCGGCACCGGCTTCACCTACGTGCAGCCCACGTCGCGCGGCACGGGCTACATCCCCGAGAACCTCGAGCTCGACCTGCTCGCGGGCGACCTCGCGGTGACCACCACCGCCGGGCTGCACTATCAGTCGGCCAACGCGCTCGACAACGCGCTCGGGGTCGGCATCGACGCCCCCAGCCAGGTCTCGGTGCTGTCGACCACGATCGCCAACGTGCCCGCGGGCACGGGCAGCTACGAGCAGGCCGGACTGTGGTTCGGCATCTCGCAGGACGACTACGTGAAGGTCACGATCCAGTCCAAGCCGAACGGCACCTTCATCGAGTTCCTCGAGGAGAACGCCGGGGTGCGCGACCAGCAGGTCGAGGCTCTCCAGAACGGCGCCGTGGGACAGAACGTGTACCTGCAGCTCACGATCGACCCGTACATGCGGACCATCCAGGCCGGGTACCGGATCGGGGCGGGCTCGCTCATCAGCACCTCGGCGTTCTACGTGCCGCCGGAGTACTTCAGCTTCGACGCCGCGGGAATCGACCCGAGGATCGGCACGCGCTCGTTCGGCGGCATCATCGCGAGCCACCGCAACGCGGCCGCGCCGATGACCTACCACTTCGCGGACTTCGCCCTCGAGGAGTCGACCCAGCCCATCAACACGGGCACGGTCGCGTTCTCCCGCACGTCTCACGCGGTGGACTTCCCGTCCTCGATGGCGTGGGGCCCCGACAACCGGTTGTACGTGTCCGAGATGTTCGGCGGTCTGCACGCGCTCACCTACGACGCGAACTGGAACGTCATCGCGGACGAGGAGTTCGACGCGATCGAGCCTGCGCTCACGCTGGGCGTCGCCGTCGACCCCGACAGCACGCCCGAGGACGTGGTCCTGTGGGTCGCGCACTCGTCGCCCTCGATCAACGACGGCGCGCCCAACTCGAGCACGGTGTCGCGCCTCTCCGGTCCGGGGCTGACAGTCCGCGAGGACGTCATCACGGGCCTGCCGAGGGCGCAGGCGAACCACGCGATCAACTCGATCGAGTTCGCGCCGGACGGGCGGCTTTTCATCGCTCTCGGTGGCAACACCGGGTCCGGCGCGGCCAACGGGGCGGAGTCCGAGTTCGGGCTGCGCGCCGAGCAGCCGCTCTCCGCGGCGATCCTCGCGGCGGACGTCAAGGCGGCCGGCTTCAGCGGCCAGTGTGCGACTCCCCTGGCGGAGGACTATGCGGACCGCAGCCACCCGGACCTCTTCGAGATCCCGGCCACGTGTGACGTCGAGGTGTACGCGAGCGGGGTGCGCAACACCTACGACCTCGTGCACCACAGCAACGGTCACATCTACGCGCCCGACAACGGGCTGGGAGTGACGGGCACCTACCCGTCGAGCCCGCTCACGCCGTGCACGGACTTCATTGCCGCGACCGACGTGCCGCTGTACAACCCCGGCACGCAGGCCGACCTTCTCAACCTCATCGAGGAGGGCAAGTACTACGGCCACCCGAACCCTTACCGCAACGAGTGCGTGTTCAAGACGGGCGCGCAGCAGGGCGTCGGCACCCCGGCCAACTACGAGCCGCCGCTGTACAGCTTCGGCAACAACAGGTCCGTCAACGGCATCATCGAGTACGACGGCGCGCAGTTCTGCGGCTCGATGAACGGCGACCTGCTCACCGCGAGCTACTCGATCGGCGACTCGATCCACCGCGTCACGCTGTCCGAGGACGGGCTGTCGGTGCTCGGGTCGAATGTGATCCTCACGGGCTTCGACGACCCCTTGCCGCTCGCGATGGGACCGGACGGCGTGTTCTTCGTCGGCGAGTTCGGCGGCGCGAAGGTCACGGCACTCGTGCCCGAGAACATCGGCTGCTGGCAGGACGCGGAGCCGCTGCCCACGACCATCCTCGACGCTGGCGGCGGCGCCGTGGGCGACACGATGTACGTGGTCGGAGGCAAGAACGACACCGGCCACCAGTCCGAGGTCTACGCCTACGACACCGTCGCACGCACCTGGACCGAGGTAGCGCCGCTGCCGGGCGCCGCAGTCGAGAACCCGGCGATCGCGTCGGTCGGAGGCAAGCTCTACGCCTTCGGCGGCTCGACGGCACCGTTCTCCGGCGCCGTGTCGAATGCGGCGTCGTTCGACCCCGCAACCGGCGCGTGGACCTCGCTGCCGCCCATGCCGACGGCCCGCGGAGGTGCGGGAGCGGCGGTGGTCGACGGCAAGATCTACGTGGTGGGAGGCATGGACGCAAGCGGAACGTCTCTCGCGACGGTCGAGATCTTCGACCCCGCGACCGGCTCGTGGAGCCCCGGACCCTCGCTCACGACGCGGCGCGACAACCCCGGCGTCGCGGCTCTCGACGGCCAGGTCTACGTGGTGGGCGGCCGCGCCCGCAACGCGGACGGCTCGTCGGACGTGGTGCAGATGAACACGATGGAAATCCTCAACCCGGCCACCGGGGTGTGGACCGCCGGACCGTCGATGCCCACCGCGCGGCGCTCGCTGGGGGTCGGCACGGCGGACGGCAAGCTCCAGGTGATGGGCGGAGAGCAGTCGTCCGACGGGTCCGCCTTCGCGGCGAACGAGGAGTACGACCCGGTCACCAACTCCTGGCGGCCGATCGTCCCGCTCATCCAGGGCCGTCACGGCATGGCCGTCGCGACCATCAACGACCAGGTGCACGCCGTGGGCGGCGCGATGGTCACCGGATCCGCGTGGAGCTTCACCCACACGGTGTTCCAATACGACTAGTCCCCGGACGTCGGTGCGCCCACACCAGCAGACCCACCGGGCGTGCCGAGCGAATGGCCGCCGCGCTCTCCCTCAGCAGCGCGGCGGCCTTTCGCTGTCCCCGTAGATGGAAACCGAGCCCACCCAGCCCTCCACCCCACCCGCGCCCAGCCCTCCACCCCACCCGCACCCAGCCCCCCACCCCACCCGCGCGCTATGGGACGCCCATTGTCGGTTTCCGCGATTCGCTGCGCCCTGTGGGACATCCATGGTCGCTTGGCGGAGCATCCGGACACCTCTCCCGCCTGTTTCAGCGTTCCCTGAAACAGCGCATAGGCCACCGGTCTCCTCCGCGCGGCAGCGGTCTCACCCCCACGGTCGCCCTCCACCACGCTCGCCCACCCACCACGCCCCACCCCCACCGCAAGCGTTGTCACCCCCGCCCGCTACCCTCCGAACATGCGCCTTCTCCACACGAGTGACTGGCACATCGGCCGCACGTTCCACGGGCACTCGACGGACGAGCACCTGAGCCTGGTGCTCGATGCCTTGGCGCGCGCGGTGGCGGAGCACGCGATCGACGCGGTGATCGTCGCCGGCGACATCTTCGACTCGTCGACCCCTAAGGCGGACGCCTTCACCCTGCTTAACAGGGCGGTCGGCGCGATCCGCAACGCGGGCGCCACGGTCATCCTGACCTCGGGCAATCACGACGGTCCGGCCCGGCTCGGCCACATGGCGGAGTTCGCGGCGCACGGCGGCGTGCACCTCCGCACGCAGCTGAGCCGCCTCGCGGAGCCCGTGACCCTGAGCGACACCCACGGCGACCTCTTGATCTACGGCATCCCGTACGTCCACCCCGAGTTCCTGCGCGCCGCGTACCCGGCCTTCACCGGCGGCACGCATGCCGAGGCGCTCGCCTTCGCGATGGACCTCATCAGGGAGGACGCCGCTGCGAGGTCGGGCTCACAGCCGCCGCGCTACGTGGTCGCGTCCCACTGCTTCTGCTCGGGCGAGGGCGCCGTCACGCACGACACCACCGAGGACTCGGGCCGCGCCGAGGAGCGCGACATCTCCCGCGGCGGCCTCAACATCGTGCCGCCGAGCGTCTTCGCGGGCGCGACCTACACGGCCCTCGGCCACATTCACTCCCGCGCGACCCTCACCCCCTCCGTCCGCTACAGCGGCGCGCCGCTGCGCTTCAGCTTCGGCGAGATCAGCGGCGCCAAGGGCGCGTGGATCGTGGACATCGGCGCACCCGGGGGCGCCCCAGGCGGCGCCCCAGAAACCACGCCCGACATCACCTGGCTCGACCTCCCGGTGCCGCGCCGCGCGGTCCGCCTCACGGGCGCGCTCGAGCACCTCCTCGCGGACCCCTCCCACGCTCATGCGGAGGACGCGTGGGTCGAGGTGATCCTCACCGATGACCAGCTCCCGCGCGAGGCCATGCGCGCCCTCCAGGGCCGCTTCCCGCACGCGGTGACCCTCACGCATCGTCCCTCCACGCGCCACGACCACGGCGACACCACCTACGCGGAGCGCGTCGAGGGGCGCAGCGACCTCGAGATCGTCGACGAGTTCTTGGGCTACGTCCGCAACGGCGCCGCGCTCAGCGCCCCCGAGCGCGCGCTCGTCACCGACGCGCTGGGGGCACTCGAGGCGCGGGAGTCCGCGCGATGAGGCTCACGCGGCTCGCGCTCGAGGGGTTCGGCCCGTACCTGCGCGCTCAGGAGATCGACTTCGCGGCCTTCGACGCCGACGGCCTGTTCGCGATCACCGGCAAGACCGGCGCGGGCAAGTCGACCATCCTGGATGCGATCTGCTTCGCGCTCTACGACCGCGTCCCGCGCTACGACAAGGCCGAGCCCGTCCTGCGCAGCCACTTCTGCGGCGAGGACGACCCGACCGAGGTCACGCTCGACTACGAGCTCGGGACGCGCCGCTATCGCGTGTGGCGCTCGCCCGCGTACGCGCGCGCCAAGAAGCGCGGCAGCGGCACCACCGTCAAGCCCGCCGAGGCCAAGCTCTACGCGTGGCGCGACGGCGACTGGGAGATCCTCGCGGCACGGCCCGTCGAGGTTGCCGAGCTCATCGCCACCACGGTTCCCCTCACCGCGGCGCAGTTCCTGCAGGTGATCCTCCTGGCACAGGGCCGGTTCGCCGAGTTCCTGCGCGCGGACACCTCGGAGCGCCGCGCGGTGCTGAGGTCGCTGTTCGGCACGCAGCGCTTCGAGGATCTCGAGCTCACGATCCGCGAGGCGGCCAAGGAGGCGGAGGCGAGCGTGACCGCTGCCGATGCGCAGCTCGGCGCGCTGGTCGATCGCGCGGCCGGGGTCGCCGGGGTGGACGCCCCGCCCGCGGCCGCACGGGACGCGTTCTGGGACGATGCCCTGGCCGCGGCCGCCTCGACGGCCACCCAGGCGTCGCTCGAGCGGGCGGCGGCGAGCGAACGGGCGGAGGAGGCGGCGCTCGCGCTGTCGGCGGCTCGTGCGGTCGAGGAGGCGCGGGCGCGCCTGACGAGGGCGCGGGAGACGATGCTCGACCTCGCCTCGCGCGCCCAAGAGCACGCCGCGCGGGAGGCGCGGCTGTCGCTCGCGCGCCGTGCCGTGCCGGTCGTGGGTCCGCTCGCCGCGGTGACACGCGCCGAGGCGACCGAGGCCGAGTCCCGCGCCGCGCTCGAGAGGGCGCGCGAGGTCGCGGCGGCCGATGCCGCGGCAGGGCTGGCATGGCCCGTCACCGCAAGCGCGGCCGGCGCGGGCAGCGAGACCGCCGGGGCCGCGGGCACGCTGGTCGAGGCCGGCGAGGACGCGCTGCGCGACCGGGCGAGCGAGCTGTCGAGGGAGATCGGAGAGATGGCGGCCGCGGTGACGGCCGAGGAGTCCCTTCCCGCGCTCGAGACCGCGCGTGCCACTGCGCTCGAGGCGGTGGAGCAGGCCGAGTCCGCGCGGGCGGCCACGCACAGGGCGCTCGCGGAGCTCCCGGCACGCGAGGCGGAGCTGGGCGAGGCGAAGACCGCAGCCTCCGCGGCGGCGGCACGGGTTCAGGACCTCGAGGACGCGGTGGAGCGCGCCGAGAAGGCGGTCGCGGCCCACGCCGAACTCGCGGAGGTGGCGGCCGCGCTGGCGACCGCGACCGAGGAAGTCGCCCGCGCGGCGGCCGCGCACCAGGAGGCGGCCGCGGAGCATGCGCGGCTCGCGCTCGGCAGGCTGCGATCACAGGCCGCCCACCTCGCCGCCGATCTCTCGCCCGGCGAGCCGTGCCCGGTATGCGGAGGCACCGACCACCCCTCCCCCGCCCAGCCCTCCGACGACCACGTCACGGACGCGCAGGTCGAGGCGGCCTTCGCCCAGATCGCGCCGCGCGAGCAGCGACTCGCGGCGGCGAGGGAACGCCACTCCGAACTCGACCGCCTGCTCGCGGCCGCGCGTGAGCGGGCCGGCGAGGGAGACGCGGCGGCCGCCGAGGCCGCGCTCGTGGAGGCACGCGCGGCGCACGCGGCGGCCGTGGAGGCCGCGGCCGAGCGAGACCGGCTGGCCGCGGAGCTCGATGCGCTGGGCGCGCGCAAGACGGAACTCACCCGCGCGCTGGAGACGCAGGCCGAGGCTCTCGAAAAGGCACAGGCTCGAGCCACCGAAACGGCGACCGCACTGGACGGCGCCCGGACACGGGCAAGCCGACACCCCGAGGGCTTCGCGAGCGCGACCGCCTACGCCAGCGCGTTGAGATCCGCCAAGTCCCTCGTGGAGACGATGGCCGGCGCAACCTCGGCCGCCGAGGACGCCGCTGCGACCCTCGCCCGCGCGCGAGAAGAGCTCGCCGCGAACCTCGACGCCGCGGGATTCGCGACCGCGAACGAGGCCCGCGAGGCCGCGCTCGACCCGCGCGAGCTCGCCACGCTCGCACAAGACGTGGACGACTACCGCGAGGCGCGCGCCAAGGCCGAGGCCGTGGTCGCGGAGCTGTCCGAGCGGGAGCTCCCCGACGAGCCCGCGGACCTCGATGCGCTGTCGCATGCGGCCGCCGAGTCCGCCCGATCACGCGACGCGGCGATCGAGGCGGCGACGGGCGCGGCGGCTCGACTGGCGACACTCGAGCAGCTCCGGGCCGAATACGAGGCCCGCGGTGAGGAGTCGGCCGCCGCGCGCGCCGAGCGAGACGTGGTCGCGGTGCTCGCGGACTCCCTCGAGGGCAAGGCCCCCAACGAGCGCCGGCTGCGGCTCGAGAGCTTCGTACTCGCGTCCAAGCTCGAGAGGATCGTCGCGGCGGCGAACGCGCGCCTCGAGACCATGTCGAGCGGCCAGTACCGCCTCGAGCACGACGATCAGGCGCAGTATCGCGGCAAGGAGACGGGCCTCGCCCTGCGCATCGCGGACTCCCACACGGGCCAGTCCCGCTCGACGCGCTCGCTGAGCGGCGGGGAGACGTTCCTCGCCTCGCTCGCCCTCGCGCTCGGCCTTGCCGAGACCGTCACCGCGGAGGCGGGCGGCATCGAGTTGGGGACGCTGTTCATCGACGAGGGATTCGGCTCACTGGACGGCGACACCCTCGAGATCGCGATGTCCACGCTCGAGGACCTGCGCGACTCGGGCCGCACGGTGGGGCTCATCTCGCACGTCGAGGCGATGCACGATGCCATCCCCGCACGCCTCGAGGTCGAGAAGGCGGCGGACGGGTCAAGCCGCGTGCGCACCAGGGTCGGGTTGCAGGAGGTCGGGCTGCACACGGGAGGGGTGGCGGCCGGGTAGAGCAGCGCGCGGCGAGCGTCCCGTCCGGCCCCACCGCCGCTCCCATCCCGACTGCGACGGCCACGAGCGCAGCCGGGAGCGCCGCCTCGAGCGCGAGCACTGCCACCATCTCGAGCACGAGCTGACGCTGGCCGTGGTCTTCGACCACGGCGCGCCGGCCGGGGTGCACCTCGATGACCTTGGCAATGGTTCCTAGGCACATGACTGTTCTCCTTCGGCGGATTGAGCGAGAAGCACCAGTTCCGCGAGTTCGGCCGATGCCGCGGTCACCGCGGCGTCCACGGCCGCCTCGACCTGGGGAGACGGGGGCCCGGGGGCGAAGGTTGCCGCCTCGACGGCGATCACCACGACGTGCCGCGGGAGGGTGCCGAGCGTGCGCGAGAGCTCGACCGCGCCCGCGAGACCGAAAGCGTGGCTGCCGCCGCGACCCGCCGCGACGGACCCGTCGTGGATGGGTAGACCGGGAATGCGCATGTCGCCCATGACACGCCTCCACGATCGACGGAGGCCGCAATTGCGGGCGCGGATGAGACCTTGGTCCGGGTGATGCCAGGTAGTGGGGTGCGCGAGGATTTAGGGTGGCACCAGGCGTAGTCGGAGGCGGCACATGAGTCGGAGCGAGGGCGGCGGGCGCAGCGCGCTGGAGCGCATGCAACGCACCACGTACTTCGCCACGGGCCTGGCCGCCGCGCTCTTCACCGTGCTGTTGTCGCCGGGGCCCAACGGCGCTCTCGCGCAGATGGACCAGCTCCGGGCTCCGTTCGGGCTGTACACGGTCGTGGTGGGCGCGGCCATTCCGGCGAGTTACGCGGTGCTCGCCTTCGTGGTGAGCATACGGACGATGCGCGTGCTGGTGACCGCATGCGCCGCCGGCTTCGTACTCGCGCAGCTGCTGTGGATTCCGGCGATGACGGGCGAGGTGCTCGCCGACGGCGCGGCGCCCTGGCTGCAGGGGTACGGCGCGATTCACGCGACCATGCTCGCTGTCGCGTGGAACCGGCCAGCGGTGTGGGTCTTTCCGGTGATGCAGTGGCCGCTGGTCGCGACGGTCGAGTACCTCGCGAGCGGGGGCAACCTCGAGCAGTCGGTGCTTGACGGGATGGGCGCGATGGTGACGTCCCTGGTGCTTGCCGGCGCGGGCGCCGGGGTCGTGACGGCGGCGGCGCGCCAGGACCTGGAGGCCGAGCGGGCGCGCGCGCAGGCGGCGCACGAGGCCTCGCTGCGCACCGGCGAGCGCGAGCAGGCGCGCATCAACGCGCTGGTGCACGACGACATCATGTCGGTGCTGCTCGCGGCGGTGCGCACGCCGGTGTCGGCCGGTGCGGCTGCCGGGTCGCTGGCTCCCTCGCCCGCGGTGTCGGAGCAGGCACGTAAGGCGCTCTCGGCGGTGGCCGCGATCCGCGGCTCGCGCTCGCGCGAGGCGCCCTATCCCCCGCACGAGCTCGAGGCGGTGCTGCGCGTCACGGCCAACGAGGTGTCCGAGGACATCGTGATGAGCTCCCGCGTCTCCACCGATGCCCCGGTTCCGGCCGCCGTGGTGGCCGCCCTCGCGGAGGCGACGGGTGAGGCGCTGCGCAACAGTGTGATTCATGCGGGTGGGCCAGATGACGCCGTGGTGCGGTCTTTGGATGTCGCGATCCGCGACGGCGAGGTGTGGGTGAGCGTGAGCGATGACGGCCGCGGCTTCACGCCCAAGACGGTGCCCGCGCGCAGGCTCGGGCTCGCGGTGAGCATTCACGGTCGGATGAACGCGCTGCCGGGTGGCGGCGCGCGGGTGACCTCGGCTCCGGGGGCGGGCACCACCGTTGAGTTGTGGTGGCGTGCGGAGGACGGGCGATGAGTCTGAGCGGGTCGGGAGCGGCCGATGCTCGGGGGGCCGGGGTGCGCGGCGCCGGGGTTCGCGGCACCGCCGAGCGCGCGACCGGCGCGGACATCAGCGAACTGCTGGGCCTGCACACGCGCGGCGCTCGGCTGATCCTCGCCGTGTACGTCGCGTCGAATCTCGCGTTCGCCGCCAGCACCGCGTACGTGCTCGACCATCCGTGGGCATCGTTCCTGGCGGTGGGGCTGGTCACCGTGGGCGGCATCGTGGTGACGCGGCCACAGCCGGACCCGTTCGCGCTCCGGCTCACGCTCGTGGTGCTCGCGATCGTGGTCGTGTCCTCCCTGCTGGTCTCGTACGCGCTGCCCGACGAGGGCACGCTGGGCCGCGCGACGTGGCACCTGGGGGCGAACACCTGGTTGCTGTGGTTCCTCATCCTGCGGCGGCGGATTCTCCTGGCGTGGTGCGGTGGGATCGGGATGCTCGCGGTGACGGTCGTGTGGGCGGCGGTCGCGGGGCGCGGCGCCCTCGCGGGGCTGCTGCTCGCGAGCCCGCAGGTGCTGCTGCTTGCGATCGCGACGCTGTTCGGCAGCGCGCTGAGGAGGTCGGCGGCACGGATCAACGCGCTCGCACAGCGCTCGGTGGACGCCGCGGCGGCGGCGGGCGCGGTGGAGGCGGCACGCCGCATTCAGGACCAGCGGGCCGACGAGCTCGCGGAGGTCGCCGTGCCCGCCCTCACCGCGATCGCGTCGGGCGAGCCGCTGACGGAGGCGATGCGCCGGGACATCGTGCACGTCGAGGCGCAGTTGCGGGACTCCGTGAGGGGGCGCGCGCTGGCCATGCCGCCGATCGTCGAGGCGGCGAAGCGGGCGCGCGAACGTGGAGTAAACGTCACGCTGCTCGACGACCGCGGCGCGGCGCTGTCCGGGGCACAGATGCTCACGATCATGGGCGCCACGCAGCGCGCGCTCGACGCTGCGCGGGGCGGCACGGTGACGGTGCGGCTGCTGCCGGTGGGACGCGACGACCTCCTGACGATCGTCGCGCAAGACGAGGAGTCGACCGAGCGCGTCGCGGTGCCCGCGGCTGCGGTGGGTGGCGAGTAGGCGCTGGCGGGTGGCCGGTCGCGGTCACCGTCGCGGTCGCGGCCACCGGCGCGGGGCCGCTCACCCGGCCGCCGTCTTCATCCTCCCCAGCGCCGCGGCCTCCTCGGTGATGTCGATTCCCACGGGACACCACGCGATGCATCGGCCGCAGCCCACGCAGCCGAGCATTCCGAACTGGTCCTCCCACGTCGCGAGTTTGTGCGTGATCCACTGCCGGTAGCGCGCCTTCACGTCCGCACGGAGGGGGCCGCCGTGGATGTAGCTGAAGTTCTCCGAGAAGCACGAGTCCCACACGCGGTGCCGCTCACCCGAGGTGCCGGCGAGGTCGCTCGTGTCCTCAACCGTGGTGCAGAAGCACGTGGGACACACGAGGGTGCAGTTGGTGCACGCCAGGCAACGGCTCGCGACGTCCTCCCAGCGCGGGCTCTCGGCTGAGGCGATCAGGACGTCGTGGATGGTCGCGGTGTCGATGGCGCGGCTCTGGCGGGCGGCCGCGGCGTCCGTGACGGCGATCGCGTCCGCCCTGTCCGGTTCCGTGCCCTCGCGCGCGGCGATCGCGTCCGCCACCTCGCGACCCCGCTCCGTACCGATCTCCACGATGAACCGGTGCCGCTCCGGCATGCCCGGATCGACCTCGGTGAGGAGGAGGTCGTATGCGGCCTCGCCGGTTTCGTTGGTTGTCGCGGCCGGGCGGGGGCCGGTGCCCATCGAGGCGCAGAAGCATGTCGCGGCCGGCTCGCCGCACGCGACCGCGACCGTGAAGGTGCCTTCGCGACGCGAGACATAGTGCGCATCGGTGAACCGGCGGTTGGCCAGGACGCGATCATGGACCTCAACGGCGCGCAGGTCGCAACTGCGCACGCCGAGGAGTGCGACGGGTTGCTGATCCGGGGCGTCGCGCTCGACTGTGAAGTGGCCGCCGTCTGCGGCGTCACGCCGTCCCCGCCAGATCACCTCCTCCGCCGGGAAAAACACGGGCTTGGTGGACTGCGCAGGGTCAGCGAAGCCGAAGTACGCGCCGTCGTCCCGCTGTCGCAGCCGATAGCGGCCGGGCTCCTGTTCGTCGCCGACACCCCGCGGCAGGTCCGCGGCCGCGGCAATGTCCGCCGTGACGATCGCATCGCCGCGGACGGTCGGCCCGACCAGGCGGTAGCCGCGGTTCTGCAGCTCGACGATGAGTGCGTCGAGGCCGGACGGTTCGAGGATCCTGATGGCATCCATGACACGCCTCCGCATTCGACGGAATGCCGGGATCTGGTGCGCGTCAGGGACCTTGGTCCGGGACGATGTGGGCTGCTTCGCTGATTTCGGACAGCGGAGTTGGTGGTTTCTCTTACGCTGCCAGGGCTGGCTGTCGGTAACTGTAGTGGACCTCGTCGGGGCGCTGGTAGCCGAGTGCGGAGTGGCGTCGGCGGC
>NZ_BAABRR010000006.1:0-189146 GCF_039545075.1 Demequina sediminis
CACCGGCACGTCTTCGCGACCATCGAGGATGCCCGGCGAGGCTCCTACACCTGGATCGACGGCTGGTACAACGCCCGCCGACGCCACAGCGCCCTGGGCTACCTCAGCCCGCTAGAGTACGAACGCCGCCAGCTCGCGCTGGCCGCATGACCAACCAACTACCTGTCCGGGAAACGGGGTCAACTTCAGCGCCAGGCGCCCTCGCGAACGCTCGAGACTCCCGCAGGCCTACATCAACCTGCTCGAGCGCTGGGGCCTCACCCCGCCCGCCGACACCTCGCCCTGACCCACGGCATCCTCACCGGCGCGACCGGCATCTTCCGTGCGACCGGCATCATTCCCGCGAGAGCGCAGCCACCGCCACCCCTCGCGTGCGCCCCACACCGCGGCGTAGCCACCCGCGACCAGGGCGGTTCCCACGATCGTGACGGGCACGACCTCGGCGCCAGCGACCGCGAGCGCCCCGGGGCCAATCGACCCGCGCGACACCATCGTGAGCACAGCGAGACCCGCGGCGACCACCGCGACGGCGGTGCCCGCCGCGCGTGCCCCGGCCCACCCACGGCCCACGCGTCGGTGGAGCAGCGCGAACGCGAGCGCCGAGAGTGCCGCCACAACCGCCGGTGCCCATACCCACCATCCACCGGAGCCCGACGGCAGCGCGCCGAGCAGGGGTAGCTGCGGCAGCGCGGCCTCCGTCAGGGTGTCGGGCGCGTACAGCGACCCTGTGCCCACCACGAAGCCGGGACCGATCACCCACGCGACCATCCAGCACGCGAGCGTGGGCACGTAGAGCACCTCGCCCAGCGCGAGCGCGCCCGCGCCCAGCGGGTCCATCGCGAGGCCGGTCGCCGTGGATGCGACGCGGTCCATCCCCAGCACCGCCCACGCAGTTCCGGCTGCCGCGGCCAGCAGGAGCACCAGGGCGAGCGTCGCAAGGCCCAGGCGCAGCCCCGCACGGATCGTCGCGGGGATGCGGTCGAGCATCTCGAGGCGCGCGCCGTATGCGCGCCAGATCCCGATCGCCACCGCCGGCGCGGCGATCAGCGCGCCCACGGTCGTGGCCCGCAGGACCGATGCCGTGGTCGAGTCGGTCGCGGCGGTCGCCAGCCCCGCAATCACCCCAGCACCCCCGGCAAAGGCCGCGACGGCGAGTCCCCAGCTGGTCCACGTCTTGACCGCGAAGCGGCGCGCGACGGACGCGAGGATCGCGCCGCTCAACAGCACCATGCCCAGCGGCACGAGCGACACGACGCCGTCACCCGCCGGAACCGGAACGCCGTGCCCGAGCAGCCACAGGCGGGTCGCCACGGTCGCGGCACCCGACCAATCGACCGCGGCCGAGCCGTCGAGGCTCGGCGCGCCCGCGACCGCCGCGAGCGCGGGGGCGAGCACCACGAGATAGGACAACAGCACGCCCTGCAGCCCCGTGAGGACACCGCCGGCCCACCCGGGCAGCGCCTCACGCATGCGACTGATCGCACGGCGCACGGCGCGCGGCGCGCGAGCGGGACGCGAACTGCGCGGCGCGGGGTCCGGGCGCGGGGTTGATGCCGGGCGCGGCGGGTCGAAGGGCATGGCATCCATGGTCGCGCGGCGCGGTCGCAATGCGGCGGACCGGCGCGCGGGGTCCGGACCGCGTCCTGCTGCCCCGTCCGCTCCGTCGCCCCCTACCCCGTCTCGCTGACACGTGGGTGCCCGATTTCGCAGCGTTCTGGACACTGTTGTGTCAGCGGGGCGCGGGGTGACGTCGCTGTCCACAGATTCTCGCGGTCACCTGCACGCGCCGAGCCCCGCGACGGACCATGACGCATGACCCGTCACGCTCGCGTCTCGCGCGCAATCGAGGAGCTCCTCGCGCGCCTCCACGGGCCTTTCGAGCCGGCGCTGACGCGCGCCGAGGTTCTCGCCGCCATCGGGCGCCGCGGACTCGAGTCAGCAGTCGCGCACAGCGAACTGGTCTCGGTGCTGCCAGGGATCTACGTCGCGGGAGACCTCGCGCTGGACCATCGCGTACGGTGCGCCGCCGTGCGAGTGTGGAGCAAGGGCCGGATACTCATCGGCGGAGAGTCCGCCCTTCACCTTGCGAATCCACGCTTCGCCGCCCCGGCAAGAGTGAGAGCAATCGGGCCGCCGCACTGGAATGCGCGCCCGCCTTCGTGGCTGGACCTCAGCCGACGCCCTATGCCTCGCACCAGGTCCACCTTTCGAATGGTGCCGTGCCTGGCAGCCGAGGACGCCCTGCTCGACGCGTGGGCCCGAGCCCCAGCGCACCGCCGCAAGGACATTCTCTACCAGGCGTTGTGGCTGAAGATCGTGGGCGCGAGGCGACTGATTTCGGAAGCCGCGCGCCGGCGTCGCCTACCCGACCGTGCGCATTTCGATGCCATCATGGGCGACTTCTTGGACGGTGCGACGTCTCCTTCGGAGGTGATGGCGAGGCGCGAAGTCTTCACGGGCCAGCGCTTCCGCGACCTCGAATGGCACGTCGCAATGCGGATCGCCGGACGGGACCGGACCGCAGATTCGCTGCACCGCGCGCGCCGCGTGGTGATCGAGCTCGACGGCGCGGGCTATCACTCGTCGCGCACTGCCGTCGACAGTGATCGCACCAGGGACGTCGAGTTCGCATCCGAAGGCTGGCACACCGTCAGGTTTTCGTTTCGGGACCTGCGCGAGCGGCCCGAGTGGTGCCGGGAGATGCTGCTGCGAGTCCTCGCGACGCGCCGGCCCAGACCCTGACTGACACCCCTGACTGACACATGGGTGCTCGAGTACCGCGCCGTTCGAGCACCCATGTGTCAGGTGGACGGAGACTGTCAGGAAGCGGTGAGGATCTCCCGCATGAGGCGCGCCGTCTCAGACGGGGTCTTGCCGACCTTGACGCCGGCGGCCTCGAGTGCCTCCTTCTTGGCCTGGGCGGTGCCCGCAGAGCCGGACACGATCGCGCCGGCGTGGCCCATCGTCTTGCCCTCGGGCGCCTCGAAGCCCGCGACGTAGCCCACCACGGGCTTGGTCACGTGCTCCTTGATGTAGGCGGCCGCGCGCTCCTCGGCGTCGCCGCCGATCTCGCCGATCATCACGATCGCCGCGGTGTCTGGGTCGTTCTCGAAGGCCTCGAGGCAGTCGATGTGGGTGGTGCCCACGATCGGGTCGCCACCGATTCCGACGGCGGTCGAGAAGCCCAGGTCGCGCAGTTCGAACAGCATCTGATAGGTCAGCGTGCCGGACTTCGACACGAGGCCGATCCGTCCGGGTCCGGTGATGGTCGCGGGGGTGATGCCCACGTTCGACTGGCCGGGCGTGATGAGGCCGGGGCAGTTGGGGCCGATGAGCCGCGTGCCCTTGGACTGCGCGTACGCGAAGAACTCCGCGGTGTCGGCGACGGGAACGCCCTCGGTGATGATGACGATGAGCGGCATGCCGGCGTCGACGGCCTCGATGACCGCCGCCTTGGTGAAGGCGGGCGGCACGAAGACCACCGAGACGTCGGCGCCCGTCGCGGCCATGGCATCGGCGACCGAGCCGAATACGGGAATCGTGACGTCGCCGGGGAAGTCGACCTGCTCGCCGGCCTTGCGCGGGTTGACGCCGCCCACGATCTGCGTGCCCGAGGCGAGCATGCGCGTGGTGTGCTTCATGCCCTCCGAGCCGGTCATGCCCTGGACGACGACCTTGGAGTCTGCGGTGAGGAAGATGGCCATGAGTGCTCCTTAGGCGGCCGCGGCGGCGAGCTCTGCGGCCTTCGCCGCCGCGCCGTCCATGGTCTCGACGATGGTCACGAGCGGGTGGTTGGCGGCGGCCAGGATCGCGCGGCCCTCCTCGACGGCGTTGCCGTCGAGGCGCACCACGAGGGGCTTCGAGGCCTCGTCGCCCAGCGTCTCGAGCGCGCCGACGATTCCGTTGGCGACCTCGATGCAGCTGGTGATGCCGCCGAAGACGTTGACGAACACGCTCTTCACCTGAGGATCGTTGAGGATCACGTCGAGGCCGTTGGCCATCACGGCCGCGGACGCGCCGCCACCGATGTCGAGGAAGTTCGCGGGCTTGACCCCGCCGAACTGCTCGCCCGCGTACGCGACCACGTCGAGCGTGGACATCACGAGCCCCGCGCCGTTGCCGATGATTCCCACCGCGCCGTCGAGCTTGACGTAGTTGAGGTCGAGCGCCTTGGCCTTGGCCTCGAGGGGGTCGGCCGCGGCCTTGTCCTCGAGCGCCTCGTGGTCGGCGTGGCGGAAGCCCGCGTTCTCGTCGAGCGTCACCTTGCCGTCGAGGGCGACGATGCTCCCGTCCTCGGTGCGGACGAGCGGGTTGACCTCGACCAGGGTCGCGTCTTCCTCGGCGTAGACGGTCCACAGCTTCTGAATGACGTCCGCGACGGGACCGCGCAGGTCCTCGGGGAAGTTCGCGACGGCGACGATCTCGGCGGCCTTCGCGGCATCGATGCCCACCAGCGGGTCGACCGCGACGCGCGCGAGGGCGTCGGGACGCTCGACCGCGAGCTGCTCGATCTCCATGCCGCCCTCGACCGAGCACATCGCGAGGTAGCGCCGCTCGGCGCGGTCGAGCAGCACGCTGAAGTAGTACTCCTCGGCGATCTGCGCGCCGGCCGCGATCATCACGCGGTGGACCGTGTGGCCCTTGATGTCCATGCCCAGGATCGCCGCGGCGTGTGCCTCGGCCTCCTCGGGGGAGCGGGCGACCTTGACGCCACCGGCCTTGCCGCGGCCTCCGGTCTTCACCTGCGCCTTGACGACGACCACGCCGCCGCCCAGCTGCTCTGCCGCGGCGCGTGCCTCGGCGGGGGTCGTGGCGACGATTCCGGGAAGCACGGGTACGCCGTGCTTCTCGAACATGTCGCGCGCCTGGTACTCGTACAGGTCCATGCACTGTCCTCACGCGATACGCGCGCCCTCGTCGGCGCGCTGGTCCGATGGTCCAGGCTCAGCCTACCGAGATCGGCCGCCCATTCGGGACCATGGTCCCCTGCCCGCCGTCGTGCGCTCAGCCGCCCGCGCCGAACCTCGTCGCGGTCTCACGAATCGACGCGGCGGACGCGTCGAGCGCCGCCCTCTCGGCATCGTCCACCGGCACCTGCACCTGGTGCTCGATGCCGTTGCGTCCCACGACGGCCGGCAGGGACATGCAGACCTCGCCGACGCCGGGGTACTCGATGAGCGTCGAGACCGGCAGGACGCGGCGCTGGTCGCCCAGGACCGCCTCGACGATGCGCGCGCCGGCGGCGCCGATCGCGTAGTTGGTCGCGCCCTTGCCCTCGATGATCGTGTAGGCGGAGCGCATGACGTCGTGGTGGATGCGCTCACGCACGTCCTCGGTCATGACGACCTTGCCGTCGCGACCCTTCCACTCGTTGAGCGGCAGGCCGCCGATGGTCGCCGACGACCACAGCGCGACCTCGGTGTCGCCGTGCTCGCCCGCGATGTAGGCGTGCACGTTGCCCACGGCGACGTCGCACTCTCGCGCGATCTCGTGGCGCAGGCGCGAGCTGTCCAGCACCGTGCCCGAGCCGAACATGTGCGCCGGGTCCATGCCCGACTTCTTGATGGCCGCGTACGTGACCACGTCGACGGGGTTCGTGACCAGGATGTAGATCGCGTCGGGCGCGGCCTCGAGCAGCGGCGGCAGGACCTTGTCCATGAGCGAGATGGTCGCACCGGCCAGGTCCATGCGGCTCTGGCCGGGCTGCTGCTTGGCGCCGGCGGTGATGACGACCACGTCCGAGCCCTCCACCACGCCGACGTCGTTCGAGCCGAGCACGGTCGCCTCGGGCATGAACTGGATGCCCTGCGCGAGGTCGAGCGCCTCCGCCTCGACCTTGGCCTTGTTGATGTCGTAGAGCGCCACGGTACGCGCGAATCCGCGCATCAGTCCCGCGTATGCGAGGGTCGAGCCCACGGCTCCCGCACCCACGATCGACACCTTCGACGTCTTGGTTTCCATGGTTCCTCCGGAGGTTCGATGATCCGGGTACG
This sequence comes from Demequina sediminis, assembly GCF_039545075.1. NCBI lineage: Bacteria > Bacillati > Actinomycetota > Actinomycetes > Micrococcales > Demequinaceae > Demequina > Demequina sediminis. Next base: position 5,994 of record NZ_BAABRR010000006.1, read on the forward strand.
AGCCTAGTCCGCCCGCCCGGGCCGCGCCCCCACCTCGCTCGCGTCCCTTTTCCCCGCACCCCGACCCCACCCCCCGTTCCGGAAGTCACACATCTGGCGACCGGTGCGCGCGAGCCACACGGGGACTCCGGATTACCCGGCGTCAGATGTGTGACGTGCGCAGGGTTCGGGTGCCGGCGCGGGTGCGGAGTTGCGCTTGGATCGGACGATGCGCGGGTTCAGTCCGCGTCGGACAGGCAGAAGGTCGCGCGCTCGGGACCGGGGACGCTAGCCGAGAACGCCGCTTCACCGCGCGTCGAGCTGATGGTCGCCCACGCGACGACCTCGATGCAGCCGTCGCGGCCGATGCCCCACCACGGGTACACCTCCTGGTGCGACTCCGTGCCGGTTGCCGCGTCGAGGCTCCCGACATCGAAGCGCAGTGAGGTCTCGTCGCAGCCGAACGTCATCTCGGCGAGCGAGTCGCCCATCGACGGCGGCCCGAAGTCCCACTCGCCGCACGTCGCATCCCCCACCACGATCCCTGCGTCGATGGCGCTGAGCTCGCCCACGCCCGTGCAACCGGTGCCGGCGTGCACGCTCGCGATCGTGTCGCCCACGAGCGACGTGTCCGTCCACACGCGCCACGGCAGCGCCGCGATCACGGGGCGTCGCTCCGTGCCCTCAAGCGTGGTGGAGAAGCCGACGTCGACGCAGTGGCCCGACTGCTCGTCCGTGAGCGTCCACTCGCGCTCGACCGGCACCGTGCTGACGGCCGCCGCCGGCACCCAGGGCACCGCGAGCGCGGCCACGATCACCGCCACGGCGACCGCTCCCGCCCAGGCCCACCCGCGCATCGTCCCCCCATGAGGCGTCGGCACCGACGCCTACCTGGGGGAATGCTAGCGCTGGCGGCTACAGCTTGTCGAGGTTGTTGAAGCGCAACACGAGGCGCTTCACGTCGCCGCCGAAGTCGACCTTGACCACCGCGTTGCGGCCCACGCCCTCGGTGCCCACGACCTTGCCCATGCCGTGCTTGTCGTGCAGCACGCGCTCGCCCACCTCGAAGCCGATGTCCCCCGAGCCCACGCCCGGCGGGCTCGGCGGCACCCGCCGCGTGCTGACCGCACCCGCGCGCGAATACGTGTTGCCGTCCTCGCGATCCTGGTTGCCGCCGTAGCCCATGCCCGACCATGCGCCGGAGCGGGAGCTGCCGCGGTCCGAGGTGGCACGCAGCGAGGACATCGTGACCGCGGCGCGCGTCCACGTCATGAGATCGGCCGGGATCTCCTCGACAAAGCGGCTCGCGCCGAAGTACTGCGGGGATCCCCACGAGGACCGCGCCTCGGCTCGCGTGAGGTAGAGCCGCTCGCGCGCGCGAGTGAGGCCCACGTAGGCAAGGCGCCGCTCCTCCTCCATGTCCTTGAGGTCGCCCGACTCGATCGACCGCATGTGCGGGAACGTGCCGTCCTCCATGCCCGTGAGGAAGACCACGGGGAACTCGAGGCCCTTCGCGGTGTGCAGGGTCATCATCGTGACCACGCCGCCGGTGCCGTCGGCATCGGGCACCTGATCGGCATCGGCGACCAGCGCGACCTTCTCGAGGAAGTCGGCGAGCGTGCCCTCGGGGTTGTCCTCGGAGAACTCACGCCCCACCGCGACGAGCTCCATGATGTTCTCGATGCGGCTCGCGTCCTGCGGGTCTTCGCTCGATCGCAGCGACGCCAGCATGCCGCTGCGGTCCGCGATCGCGTCGAGCACCCCCGCAGCGCCGTTGTCCTTCGCGAGCGCGCGCAGGTCGTCCATGAGCCGCACGAAGTCCTCGATGGCGCGCCGCGAGCGGGCCGCAAGCCCGGCATCGTCCAGGCGCCTCAGCGACGTCCCGAAGCTCACCTGCTCGCCAGCGAGCGCGAGCGAGCGGCGCACCGCCTCGACGGAGTCCACCGCCGTGTCCCCGATTCCACGCTTGGGCGTGTTGATGATGCGGCGGGTCGCGATGTCGTCATCCTCGTTCACCACGGCGGCGAGGTACGCGAGCATGTCCTTGATCTCCTTGCGCTCATAGAAGCGCGTGCCGCCGACGACCTTGTAGGGGATCTCGGCGCGGATGAAGCGCTCCTCGATCGCGCGGGACTGCGCGTTCGCGCGGTACATGATCGCGATGTCCGAAGGCTGGGCCTCGTTCGCGTCGATGAGGCGGCGGATCTCGGTCGCGATGTACTGCGCCTCGCCCTGCTCGGTGTCCGCGGCGTAGCCCGTGATGGTCGCGCCCGCGCCCGAGTCCGTCCACAGGTTCTTGGGACGGCGGTCCGAGTTGTTCGCGATCACCGCGTTGGCCGCGGACAGGATGTTCTGCGTCGAACGGTAGTTCTGCTCGAGGCGCACGATGTGCGCGTTCGGATAGTCCTTTTCAAACTCGAGGATGTTGCGAATGGTCGCGCCGCGGAACGCGTAGATCGACTGGTCAGCGTCACCGACGACCGTGAGCTCGGCGGGCGGGAGGCTTGCATCGTCGGCGGGCCCGACCAGCTCGCGCACGAGCACATACTGCGCGTGGTTGGTGTCCTGGTACTCATCGACCAGGATGTGGCGGAAGCGCTCGCGATACGCGCGCGCCACCTGCGGGTGATCCTGGAGAAGCCGCACCGTGCGCACGATGATGTCGTCGAAGTCGACGGCGTTGGCCGCCGCGAGCCGGCGCTGGTACAGCGGATACGCGTGCGCGGCGGCATGCTCGATTGAGAAGCGCGACGCCATCGCGGCCCCCGCAAGCGCAACCTCGGGGTCGATCAGCTCGTCCTTGAACTTCCCGATCCGTCCCAGCAGAGCGCGGGGGGTGAACTTCTTGGGGTCGAGGTCGAGCTCCTTCATGACGAGCTTCATGAGGTTGATCGAGTCCGACGTGTCGTAGATCGAGAAGGAGCTGCTGAGCCCCGCGAGCTCGTGGTCGCTGCGCAGGATGCGCACGCACGCGCTGTGGAACGTCGACACCCACATGCCGCGTGCCTCGGGGCCCACGAGCGCCTCGACACGCTCGCGCATCTCGGCCGCCGCCTTGTTGGTGAAGGTGATCGCGAGGATCTGGTGCGGACGCGCGCGCCCCGCCTCGAGCAGGTGCGCGATCCGATGCGTGAGGACGCGGGTCTTGCCCGATCCCGCTCCCGCCATGATGAGCAGCGCGTCGCCCGCGTGGAGCACGGCCTCGGCCTGCGGCGGGTTGAGCCCGGAGACGAGCGGGGACTGGGGGGCCTCAGAGAGGTCGAAGAGCGCATCCATGACCCGGAAAGTCTAGGCGCTGGCTCCGACCGTCGGGCGCGCCTCCTCACCTGCCTTCCGCGCCGCCTCACCTGCCTTCCGCGGCTCCGCGCCTCTCCCGCGCGCCGCCCCCGCGGCTCCGCCACACGGAATCGCGGCTCCGCCACACGGGTCTCGGCGTGTCGCCGGCGTGTCGCGCCCGGAGGCGCGCTCAGGGACGATGCCCCGGGCGGCTTGTGTGGCGGAGCCGCAAGAGGGGCGCGGGGTGGGCGCGGGGTGGCGGAGCCGCAAGAGGGGCGCGGGACGGGTGCGGGGTGGGGGCAGGTGGGGAGCAGGCGCTGGAACTCACGCCACGTCGCGCGCGACCGTGCCCAGTCGCTCGAAGATCGCGAGCGCCTCCTCGGCGGCCGCGCGCACCGCGGGGTCGTCGTCGTACTTGCTCAGGCCCAGCAGCGTGCGCCACACCTCGCGATCCGACGGCGCGCGTCCCGCCCACGCGAGGATCGAGAAGCACAGCGCGTAGGTGACGCGCAGCTCGGGACGCGGATCCTCTGCGAGCACCCGCAGGCGGGGAGACAGACGCGCGAGCGCACCGATCCTCTCGGCACGCAGCGTGCCGTCCCTGTCGCGACGCGGCCAGGCGGTCCAGAAGGCGTGCGCGCGCAGCGGGTCGTCTCCGTCGTGCGCGAAGGCACGGGGCAGGTCTCGGCTGTCGATCTGGAACCGACGCCCGACCAGGGGTTTCGCATCGCCGCGGGGCATGTGCCACAGATATCCGATTCGCGGCGATTCCACAAGACCCGGAAACGCCGATGGACGGCCCCCTGCGGGACCGTCCATCGGAGTGTCGCTCCGGACTCCGTGCGGAGCGCCGGGAGCGAGCGAGGGAAGCTAGCGCGAACGACGCGCGCGACCGCCGCCCGAGCCACCACGGCTCGAGAACGCGGCGGCACCGCCCGAGTGAGAGGCGCCGGAGGACGCGCCTCCCGCGCGGGACGCGCCGCCGGTCGAGCCCTGGCCACCGTGTGCACCGTGGCCCTGAGGACGCGACTGCGCACCCGTGGCCGAGCCGGAGCCCGTGCGCGGCTGCCCGGCACGTGCCTGCCCACCGCGGCGACCGCGGCCGCCCGCACCACCGGCACCGCCGTTGCCGCGCGAGCGCGACCCCTGCCCACGCTGCTGCGTGGGGGTGCCCGGAACCACGGCATCGGCCGGAGCCACGAACGGTGCCACCTCGCCGATCAACGCGACAACCTCGGCGGATGCCGCGTTGACGGCCTGGGGGCGGACGCGGATCGCGGCCTTGCGCAGGAGCTGCTCGGTCTCGCGGCGCTGCTCGGGAAGCACCACGGTCACCACGTCGCCCGCGGAGCCGGCGCGAGCCGTGCGGCCCGAGCGGTGGAGGTACGCCTTGTGCTCGGCCGGCGGGTCCACGTGGACCACCAGCTCGACGCCGTCGACGTGCACGCCGCGAGCGGCGACGTCCGTCGCGACCAGCACGCGGTGAGTGTTGCCGGCAAAGGCGGCAAGGTTGCGGTCACGCGCGGCCTGCGACAGGTTGCCGTGCAGGTCGACCGCGGGGATGCCCGCCGCCGTGAGCTGCTTCGCGAGCTTCTTCGCCTGGTGCTTGGTGCGCATGAACAGGATGCGGCGGCCGCGACCCGAGGCAAGTGCCTGGACCACGTCGCGCTTGGCATCCGCGCCCGCGACGTGCAGCACGTGGTGCGTCATGGCCTCGACCGGGCTGGACTCGGTGTCGACCGAGTGCATAATCGGGTTCGACAGGAAGCGCTTGACGAGCTTGTCCACGCCGTTGTCGAGCGTCGCGGAGAACAGGAGTCGCTGGCCCTTGGCGGGAGTCGCGGTCATGATGCGCGTGACGCCGGGCAGGAAGCCGAGGTCGGCCATGTGGTCGGCCTCGTCGAGCACGGTGATCTCGACCGCGTCGAGCGACACGTGACGCTGACGCATGAGGTCCTCGAGACGGCCGGGGCAGGCCACGACGATGTCGACGCCGCGTCCGAGCGCCTGCTCCTGGCGGTGCTGGCTCACGCCGCCGAAGATCGTGGTGGTGGTGAGGCCGTATGCGGCGGCGAGCGGCGCGATGACGGCGTCGATCTGCGTCGCAAGCTCGCGGGTGGGGGCGAGCACGAGCGCGCGGGGCTTGCCCGGGCGCGCACGGCCGCCCGCCTGGCCTAGTCGCGCGACCATCGGCAGGGAGAACGCGAGCGTCTTGCCGGAGCCGGTGCGGCCGCGCCCCAGCACGTCGCGTCCCGCGAGCGTGTCGGGGAGCGTGTCGACCTGGATCGGGAACGCGTGGGTCTTGCCCTCGCGCTCGAGGACGTCGGTGAGGTGTGTGGGAACGCCGAGTTCGGCGAAAGTCGTGGAAGTCACGTGAGTGCCCTTCGTGGCATGGGCCGATGCGCGCAGACCTCAAGCGGTCAGGTCACCGGCGGTGGTGGCGAAGGCGGAGGAATCCGCGCTCGTTCGCCGGAGAGAATTTCTACGAGCCGCGCGGCCTGTAGGCCAGGCGCTGGCGAGAAGTGGAAGCAATCTGCGACGCAGGAGGACCGGGGGTGGTCCTGCAAGTACCACCGAGGGTATCAGGTAAGAGCACAATCGAGCCATGGCCATCGAACACCCACCCGGACACGGAGAGCATCGTTGGCCCGCGGTGGTCGCGCTGCTGATCGCGCTCGGGCTGTATCTCGCGCTGCCGTCGACGTTTCTGCCGGGCATGCGTTACGGCGTCGCCGCGGTGGGGCTGGTGCTGCTGGTGCCGCTCATCGCCGTCAACCCCGTGCGCATGCGACGCCAGACCACGTGGACGCGCCGGCTCAGCGTGAGCCAGGCGCTACTGCTCGCGGCCGCCAACCAGGTCGCGCTCGTCACGCTGCTCGCGACGCTGGTCGACCCGCCCGCCGACTCGGGGCCCGGCCTGCTGCTCGCCGCCGCACAGGTGTGGCTCACCAACGTCATCGCGTTCGCACTCGTGCTCTGGGAGCTGGATCGAGGCGGCCCCGTCACGCGGTTCACTCCCCTGCGCGCGGATCTCCCGCCCGCCGACCTGCGCTTCGCCCAGGACGAGGACCACGACGCGATCGAGGAGGTCGCCGCGGCATCGTCGCGCGAGTCCGGTTGGAGGCCGCGGTTCGGCGACTATCTCTACTCGTCGCTGTCGAACTCGATGGCGTTCTCCGCCTCCGACTCGATTCCCCTGTCGGGGCGCGCCAAGGCGCTCATGGGGTTGCAGGCCTTCTCGGGATTCGTCCTGCTCGCGCTCGTGATCGCGCGCGCTGTCGCGCTTTTCGGGTAACGCGGCCCGTTGCTAGACGATGCGTCGCTGCGCCGCCCAGTGCGCAAGCTCATGACGGTTGGACAGCTGCAGCTTGTGCAGCACCTTGCCCACGTGGGTCTCGACCGTCTTGATCGAGATGAACAGCTTCTCCGCGACCTCGCGGTACGTGTAGCCGCGCGCGATGAGGCGCATGACCTCCTGCTCGCGCTCGGTGAGCTTGTCGAGGTCCTCGTCGGCCGCCGCGACCTCGCCGCCCGCCGCACCGAAGGCGTCGAGCACGAATCCCGCGAGCCGCGGCGAGAACACCGCGTCCCCTCCCGCGACCCGGCGCACCGCATCCGACAGGTCCGGCCCCGAGATCGACTTGGTGACATAGCCGCGTGCCCCCGCGCGCACCGTCGCGACCACGTCGTCCGCCGCATCGGACACGGACAGCGCGAGCACGCGAGGCGCCCCTGGCCGGTGGAGGATCTCCGCGAGCACGTCGAGCGCGCCTCCCCCGGTGCCGCCTGGCAGATGCACGTCGAGGATCACCACCTGCGGCGCCTTCGCGCGCACCTCCGCGATCGCGGACTCGACGTCGCGCGCCTCGCCCACCACGTCGATCCCGGCGTCGAGGCTTTCGCGCACCCCGACCCTGATCACGTCGTGGTCGTCGACAATCACCACGGTGACACTCATCGCGGATCCTCCTTGGGGCTGGTGATGGCGACCTCCGTGCGGCCACCCGGTCGCGAACTGATCTCTGCCGTTCCCCCGCGGCGCGTGACGCGCCCCACGATCGACTCGCAGATTCCCAGCCGACCGGCGGGCACCGCCGCGGGATCGAAGCCGGGACCGCCGTCGCGGACGAACACCTCGAGCGACGTGGCCGTGACCTCGGCGTAGACCGAGTACGGCGCGTGGGCGTGGCGCGCGGCGTTGACCACGGCCTCGCGCACCGCCTGGACCGCGGCGGCCAACGGCACCGACGTGGGCGCGTCTCCCACCGTCACGAGCTCGACCTGGATGCCGTGAGCGTCCTCGACCTCGGCGACCACCGCGGCGAGGGCCGTCGCCACCGACTCCGAGGTCGACCGACGCTCCTGGTAGAGATACGAGCGCAGGTCGCGCTCCTGAGCACGCGCGAGCCGCGCGACGGCCTCCGGATCGTCCGCCTTGGCGCGAATCAGCGTGAGCGTCTGCAGCACCGAGTCGTGCAGGTGGGCGGCGATCTCCGCGCGCTCGAACTCGCGCACCCGGCGCTCGCGCTCGACGCGCACCTGCCGGATCAGCCTGAGCCACCACGGCGCGAGCACCAGCGCCACGCCGAGGATCGCGACCACGGGCACCACGAGGAAGCGCACGAGCGGGTTCCACTCCGCGGTCCCCGCGCCAAACCACGCGAGCGCACCGAGCGCGAGGGCAAGCCCCGCCGCGGCCCTGAGCCACGCGTCTCGCGAGAACAGGCCCTTGTCCGGCCTGCGCGCGTCGAGCTGAGCGGCGTTCTCAAGCGGGCTCCACACCAGCACCACCGCGACGACGAACATCAGCAGCGGAAGCAACCACCAGGACAGCCGCGCCCACTCGTAGCGGTGCACCAGCATCGTCGCCGCGAACGCGAGCAGCACGGCCCCCAACGTGGCGCGCCACCATTGCGCGGCCGGGGAGCGGCGCTCCAGCGGCCGCGCGAGGCGCGGTGCCGCGGCGGTCATGGGACCAGGTTCGCACAGGGGGCGTCGGGGCGCCCTCGGCCATGCGGACGATGCCGGGGACGGGCGGGCGCGTCCAGGATCAGGGGCCGAATCAGGGGCTTCCCTCATAGCGCGCGCCGGGAACGCGGGGCCAGACTCGAAGAAGAATCGGAGGACTGACATGACTGACCCACAGACCCCGCCCACCGAGGCCGGGTTCTTCACCACCATCCGCGGCTGGAACATCACCCGCAGCGACTCGCGCGTCTTCAGCGGCGTCGCGAGCGGGCTCGCCGAGAAGCTGGGCTGGTCGATCGGCTGGACCCGCGCGGGAGTCGTGGGTCTCGCGATCCTGCTCAACGGGCTCGTGTTGCTCGCCTACGCGGCTGCCTGGGCGCTGCTGCCGGATCGCCAGGGCCGCATCATCATTCAGGACTTCGGACGCGGCGTTCCCAACGTGGGTGCGCTCATCGGAATCGGCATCGTCGCCCTGCTGGGCCTCGTCAACCTGGGCGACAACCGCAGTCCCTGGAACGGCTGGCCGTGGGACATGACCGGATGGCCGTGGGACTCCGGCTTTGCCTCCGACGGCATCGTCCGGGTGGTGGGCGTCGCCCTCGCGGTCCTCATCCCGCTCGCGATCATTGCCGGCGTGATCGTGCTCATCGTGGTGCTCGCGCGTCGCGGCCGTGCCGACGCCGGCGGGCAGTACGCCGCGGGTCCTCACGGTCCCACCGGCCCCGACGGTGCGCCGCCCGTCTACGCCGCTCCGCCCGCATGGGCGGCCGAGCGTCAGCGCCAGCGCGCCGCCCAATGGGAGGCCGCGGGACGGCAGGCCAACGAGGCCGTCGCGCGTGCCGAGGCCGCGGCTGGCGCCGCCGCATGGTCGACCACCCCGCCGCCGCCGGGTGCGGCGCCCACTCCGCCCCCCGCGTACTACGCGGCGCCGCCCGCTCCCCCCGTCCCCCCGCGCACCCCGCGAGTTCCCGGCCCCGGCGCGCCCTTCGGACTCCTCACGCTCGCGTGGCTGGTCATCTCCGCCGCGGGCACCGCGTGGGCGACGTGGCGCGACTGGCTCGTGGTGCATCCCCTGGTCGCGTGGTTCGCTCTGTTCGTGACGGGACTGGGCGTCATCCTGGCGCTCGTGTCCCTCGCGGGTCGCAAGCTGGGCTTTCTGGGCTTCCTCTCGGCGATGCTGCTCATCCCCACGGCCGTGATGATCATCGAGGCCGAGGAGATTCGCGACGGCTGGGCCGACCGCTACTTCCCCGAGATCCGCATCGAGCGCGACGGCGAGGAGGTCACCGGGATCGACATCGGCGACGGCGACATCGTGATCGGCGAGCCCGTTCCCGAAGTGTCTTCCGCGGAGCCCGCTCCCGGGCCCACCCTCGACGCCCTCGCGGTCTTCGCCGACGACTACGCGCAGGTCACCCTGCCCGCATGGTGCGACGCTGCCGACGAGGCGCCGAGCACCGAGGGCACCACGCGTGCCCTGCTGTCGCTCACTGACGCGACCTCGGACACCCGGGTCACACTCGACGCGCAGCACACCGTGCTCCGTGTCGCGGCAGGCACGGGAGTCACGGTGGATGTCGACGGCGCGATGGGCGAGATCTACTGGCCCAGCCGTGGGGTGTGGTGCGAGCTCGGGAGCGACTCGTTCTCGGTGGCCAACCCCGACTCCCCCAGCATCACCCTGGCCTCCACCGCGGCCGACGAGTACTACACGATCGTGATCGAGGAGGTCCAGCCATGAGCACCGATATCCGACCCCGCCGCGGCGCGGCAGAGCGCGTCACCGGGGCCATCTGGGGGGCGATCGTCGCTGCCGCGGGAGGCTTCCTCATCGCGGCCCTGTCCGGCTACGACATCGACCTCGAGCTGGTCGCGATCGTGTCGCTCACGGCCCTGGGCGGCTGGCTGCTGTTCTCCGCGATCGCGGCGGGCACGCGCCAGTCGCGGCAGGAGAGGGCCGCTCTCGCGGCCCAGCGGAAGGCCGATGCCGTGGGCACCGCACCCAACCTCGCCGCCTCCGCGGCATCGTCCCCTCGCACCGCGGCGTCACCGCGGACGGCACCCTCGGCGGCAAGCCCCGCGTCGACGCATCGGTGGAGCGAGCCCGCCCGCACGTGGGACCAGGGCGACGCCGAGACGCCGACCGAGCCCGAAAGCCGCAAGGAATCCTGATCCGCCCGCGTTCCGGGTCACTTCGACCTGGAACGCGGGTCAGTCCCGGATAGGCCCGCGAACCGGGTCACGGTCCACGGATGAAACCCCGAGTCCGCCGTCTACTCCCACTCGATAGTGCCCGGCGGCTTGCTCGTGACGTCGAGCACCACGCGGTTGACCTCGGCCACCTCGTTGGTGATGCGGTTGGAGATGTGCGCGAGCACCTCGTAGGGCACGCGCGACCAGTCGGCGGTCATCGCGTCCTCGGAGGACACGGGGCGCAGCACGATCGGGTGGCCGTACGTGCGGCCGTCGCCCTGAACACCCACGGAGCGCACGTCAGCGAGCAGCACCACGGGGCACTGCCAGATCTCCTGATCGAGACCCGCGCGGGTGAGCTCCTCGCGCGCGATCGCGTCGGCGCGGCGCAGGATCTCGAGCCGCTCCCACGTGACCTCGCCGATGATCCGGATGCCCAGCCCTGGTCCGGGGAACGGCTGGCGTCCCACGATCTCCTCGGGGATGCCCAGTTCGCGGCCCACGGCGCGGACCTCGTCCTTGAACAGCGCGCGCAGCGGCTCGACCAGCGAGAACTGCAGGTCGTCGGGGAGGCCGCCCACGTTGTGGTGGCTCTTGATGTTGGCCGCGCCCTCGCCGCCGCCGGACTCGACCACGTCGGGGTACAGCGTGCCCTGGACCAGGAACTCCACCTGCTCCCCGTGGGAGCCGGCCTCCTCGACCACCTGGCGCGCGGCGTCCTCGAACACGCGAATGAACTCGCGGCCGATGATCTTGCGCTTGGTCTCCGGGTCGCTCACGCCGGCGAGCGCGGTCAGGAACCGCTCCTTCTCGTCGCGGATGATGAGGCGCACGCCGGTCGAGGCGACAAAGTCCTTCTCGATCTGCTCGACCTCGCCCGCGCGCATGAGCCCGTGGTCCACATGGATGCACGTGAGCTGGTCGCCCACGGCCTTCTGCACCAGCGCGGCGGCCACGGCCGAGTCCACGCCGCCCGACAGCGCGCAGATCACGCGCTTGGAACCCACCTGCGCGCGGATGAGCGCGACCTGCTCGTCGATCACGTTCGACGGCGTCCAGTCGGGCTGGAGCCCGGCGACGTTGTAGAGGAAGTTCTCGATCGCGTGCTGACCCAGCGGGGAGTGCTTGACCTCGGGGTGCCACTGCACTCCGCACATGCGCTTGTCGAGGTTCTCGAACGCCGCGACAGGCGCGCCCTCGGTGGTGGCGAGCACGTCGAAGCCGGGAGGCGCCTCCTGCACGGAGTCGCCGTGGCTCATCCAGACCTCCTGGACGGCGGGGCTGCCCGCGAGCGCGGTGCCGGCCACCGCGACGGAGGCCTGGGTGCGGCCGTACTCGCGCAGGCCGGTCTTCGCGACCGTGCCGCCGAGCGCCTGGGCCATCGCCTGGAAGCCGTAGCAGATGCCCATGACGGGCACGCCGGCCTCGAACAGCGCGGGGTCGATCTGAGGGGCGCCGTCCTCGTATACCGAGGAGGGGCCGCCGGACAGGATCACCGCGGCGGGGTTCTTGGCGAGCATGTCGGCCGCGCTCATCGAGTGCGGGACCACCTCGGAGTACACGCTCGCCTCGCGCACGCGGCGCGCGATCAACTGCGCGTACTGCGCGCCGCAGTCGACGACCAGGACGGGACGGTGCTGGGTCTCGGTCACTTGGCCTCCTCCAGTTGGGCCGAGACCTCCGCGTGCACGCGGCGCTCGGCAAAGAACGACAGCAGGGGGACGATGCCGCCGGCGGCCATGTAGACCAGGCGGCCCAGGTTCCACTCCATCAGCATCCACAGCTGCGTGACGGTGGCGAGGTAGACGATGAACACCCATCCGTGCAGGATCGCGACGGGCCCGAGGATCGGGTCGAGCGTCTCCTTCACGTCCTCGAGACCGGGCAAGTACCGGAGCATTCCGACGGTCACGATGAGCAGCAGCGTGCCCGTGACGAGCGCCATCACGCGGTAGCGGGACAGCGCCCCGGGGATCTTGCTGGAAGCGTCGCTCACGCGCCGTCCTCTCGGGTTGGGGGAACGCGACCATTGTCCCGCATCCAACGGACCGTGATGAACAGCGCGAAGGCCCCGAACAGCCACCATTCGATCGCGTACGCGGCGGACCGGAAGTTGAACTCCGTGGTCGCCGGCAGCGGCTCGAGCGCGGCCCAGGACTCGGTGCCCTCATAGGACACGAGCAGCGCGCCGTAGAGGGGGGCGGGCCACACCTGGGCCAGCTCGGAGGTCGCGAGCGCGGAGGCCCAAAAGGTCCCCTCGGCGGGGGCCTGAGAGGGGGACGATGCCATGGACGCCTCGGGCGTCCGGAGATAGCCCTCGAGGGTCACGGGGCCTTCCATGGCGGGGTCGTCGAGGTCGACGCCCGTCACCTCGCCCTCGGGCTGCCACCCCACGACCACGGCGAGCGTCGCCGCCTCGCCCGTGCCCGTGGCATCGGCCGGAACCGTGAGCGCGCGCACGAGCATCTGCGCCGCGACACCGTCGACCTCGCGGCCGGTCACGACCGCCGCGTCTTCGTCGGCCCACTCCCCCGTCACCGTGACCTGGCGCCCGAGCGCGGCGCCGGCCGACTCAGCGGGGCGCAAGACGTCCGCGATGGCCACCGCGGGCTCGGGTTCGACCACGCGGCCGGTGGTCTGGGCGCGCGACCACTGCCACCACCCCAGCGCGCCACAGGCCACGACCGCGACGACCGCGACCAACACGCCCGCGACCACGCGGCCCCACAGGATGCGGCCGCGAAGCGGCGGGGTCACCGTCCGCGCCGCGCGGCCGGGTGGACGGAGTCAGGCTCGCCGAGCGCGCGCACCTTCACGCGGTCGCGGCCCGCGAGCTTCGCGTCGTAGAGAGCGTCGTCCGCGCGCTTGACCACGCGGTGGCTCATCGAGTCCGCGACGCCGTCGGCCACTCCCACGGACATCGTCACGGCGTGGACGTGCTCGCCGCACTCCACCGGGGTGCCGGCCACAAGACTTCTCATGCGCTCCATGATGCCGCCTGCCTCGTCGATCCCGGTATCCGCGAGCACCACGATGAACTCCTCGCCGCCCCACCGGCCCAGTGCGTCCGTGGTGCGCAGCTGTCCACGCAGCCGCGCGCCGAGCGCGGCGAGGACCCGGTCTCCGCAGGCGTGACCGTGCGCGTCGTTGAGTGCCTTGAAGCGGTCGATGTCCGCGATCGCGACGCAGTAGCGCGCGCCGTCGAGAGAGGCGAGCGCCTCGAGCCGCGCGGAAATCGGGCGGCGGTTCGCGAGTCCGGTGAGCGGATCGGTGTTCGCCAGGTACTCGGCCTGTGCCGCGAGCTCCGCGGCGCGCGCCTGCGCCGCGCCGGCGCGATAGTGCGCCACCACCGACAGGATGAACATCAGGGTCGCCGTGCCGATCGCGTTGACCGCGAAGATCGTGGAGATCGTGGCGTCGCCGGCCCGCGAGTACGGGCCGACCGGAGGCGCGCCCAGCTGCGTGTAGATGAAGGCCGCGGCCGAGCCGACCACGAATACCCAGCGCCAGCCGCGCTGGCGGTCCGTGAACATCAGGAACACGAGCTGTGCGGACGTGATGAGGTAGAGGTGCTGGCCGGTGCGCCAGCCGAAGAGCTGCGCCATGTAGAGCATCCCGACCGTCGCGATCGTGAGGTACATGATCGCGCCGACGAGTTGGCGCCCGCTGCGCACAACGATCAGGTTCGCAATGAAGGCGATCAGTGTTCCGGTGCTGAGCAGCACCAGCGGACCCGTGGTCTGGTCGGGGCGCATGAGGTAGGCGACAGTGAACACGAACGTGGTGCCCACGGAGATCACCGCGAAGGTCTGCACGGTGCCGGCGGCGCGGCCCTCCTCCGCCTCGAGCCCACCCGCGGGACGCTCGAAGATCGCGGACAGGAACGCGGGAAGGCGCGCCAACGCCGCGGTGATCGCACGCATCGCCATCGAGCCCCCAGTCTTGACCCGCGTGACGCGCGCACGGCAGGCCCCTCAGCTACGCGCCTCCGGGGACCCGGGCCGCGCATCGTCCCCCGCCGGAGATCTCACCCCCGACGGCAGACGCCCTCTCGCGCAGTCTACGTAACCGGTGTCCCGCATAGAAGGGCGGATTGGCGACAGTTCGACCCGATACCCCGGAGGGCATCAGGACCTTAGGCCAGGTGGCACCCCTCAGTTCATGAAACGATGGGGCCGTGGCACGAAGCATCTACATCGCCTCCGCCGAGGGGGACACGGGCAAGTCGACCATCGCACTGGGCATCACCAACCTCGTCGCCAAGCAGGTGGGCAGGGTGGGGATCTTCCGCCCCGTCGCGCGCGTCGCCGACGGTTCGGACTATGTCCTCCAGCTCCTGCTGGGTCACGACAGCATCGACCTGTCGTACGAGCAGGCGATCGGCGTGACCTACGACGACGTCCACGCGGACCCCGAGCGCGCGCTCGAGACCATCGTGTCGCGCTATCACGAAGTCGAGCGCCTGTGTGACTTCGTCGTGATCGTCGGCACCGACTACACCGACGTGTCGGCCGCGGCCGAGCTCGAGTTCAACGGACGCATCGCCGCGAACCTGGGCGCGCCCGTCGTGCTCGTGGTGCACGGACACGAGCGCACGCCCGCCGAGGTCTCCCAGGTGGTCGAGCAGGCTCGCGCCGAGCTCGCCGGCTCGCACGCGAGCGTGGTCGGGATGTTCGTCAACCGGTCCAGCGCCGCGGACGTCGACGCGATCACGGGACTGCTTCCCGCCGACCTGTGCCTGGGCGTGATCCCCGAGGACCCCGTCCTGGTGGCACCGTCCATGAAGCAGCTGCTCGACGCCGTCGAGGGCACGCTGGTCACGGGCGATCCGGCGCTGCTGTCGCGCGAGTCGCGCGGCATCATCGTGGGCGCCATGACCGCGGCCAACCTCCTCGACCGCCTCGAGGACGGCTCCGTGGTGATCGTGCCGGGCGACCGCGCCGACACGCTGCTCGCGCTGCTCGCTGCGCACGGCGCCGAGGGCTTCCCCGCGCTCACGGGCGTGATCCTCACCGGCGGCCTCGAGCCCCGCACGGCCGTCCGTCGACTGGTCGAGGGACTCGGCTCGCCGCTGCCCGTCATCCGCACCACTCTCGACACGTTCGAGACGGCCCGCCGCTGCTCGACCACCCGCGGCCGGCTGTCACGCGAAAGCCAGCTCAAGGTCGACACCGCGCTCGCGATGTTCGAGCAGCGCGTCGACGCCGACAAGCTGCGCGGCGTGCTCGACGTCGCTCGCACCGAGGTCATTACTCCGCTGATGTTCGAGTACGGACTGCTCGACCGTGCCCGCAGCCGCAAGCAGCACATCGTCCTCCCCGAGGGCGGCGACGACCGCATCCTGCGCGCGGCATCGTCCCTCCTCACCCGCGACGTCGTGGACCTCACCATCCTGGGCAACGAGCAGTCGATCCGCTCGCGTGCCGCGGAACTGGGCCTCGAGCTCGACGCCGCACGCATCATCGACCCCACGGATCCCGAATACGTCGAGCGCTTCGCGGCCTCGTACTACGAGATGCGCAAGCACAAGGGCGCGACCCTGGAGGCGGCGCGCGACCGGGTCCAGGACGTCAGTTACTTCGGCACGATGATGGTCCAGGAGGGGCTCGCGGACGGCATGGTGTCGGGCGCCGCCCACACGACGGCGCACACGATCATGCCGTCGTTCCAGATCATCAAGACCGTTCCGGGCGTCTCGATCGTGTCCTCTGTCTTCTTCATGTGCCTCGCGGACCAGGTGCTGGTCTACGGCGACTGTGCCGTGAACCCCGACCCGACCGCCGAGCAGCTCGCGGACATCGCGATCTCCTCTGCGGAGACGGCGCTGCAGTTTGGCGTCGAGCCGCGCGTCGCGATGCTGTCGTACTCGACGGGCGAGTCCGGAACGGGCTCCGACGTCGACAAGGTGCGCGAGGCGACCCGACTGGTGCGCGAGCGTCGCCCCGACCTGCTGGTCGACGGACCGATGCAGTACGACGCCGCGGTCGAGCCCTCGGTCGCGAAGTCGAAGGCGCCGGACTCCCCCGTCGCCGGGCGCGCGACCGTGCTGGTCTTCCCCGACCTCAACACGGGCAACAACACGTACAAGGCCGTGCAGCGGTCCGCCGGCGCGGTCGCCGTCGGCCCGGTGCTGCAGGGTCTGCGCAAGCCCGTCAACGACCTCTCGCGCGGCGCGCTGGTCCAGGACATCGTCAACACGGTCGCGATCACCGCGATCCAGGCTCAGAATCTCGACACTTCGGAAGGCAACGCGTGAGCGTCAACTACAACGGCATCGCACTCGTCCTCAACTGCGGCTCCAGCTCGATCAAGTACCAGGTGGTCGACACCACCCAGGAGGCGCCGCTCGCGTCCGGCCTGGTCGAGCGCGTGACGGACCACAACGAGGGCGTGCGCGCCATCATCGAGTCGCTGTCGGCGCCCGACTCGGGCGTGGACCTCGACGCGCTCACCGTGGTGGGCCACCGCGTGGTGCAGGGCGGCGCGGAGTTCAGCGCCCCCACCGTCATCGACGACTCCGTCGAGGACGCGATCGCCAAGCTCGCGGTGCTCGCCCCGCTGCACAACCCCGGCCACGTCGCCGGCATCTCCGCCGCCCGTGCCGCGTTCCCGCACATCCCGCACGTGGCCGTGTTCGACACCGCCTTCCACGCGACCCTGCCCGAGGCGGCGTACTCGTACGCGATCGACCCGCACCTCGCGCGCGAGCACGGCATCCGCCGCTACGGCTTCCACGGCACCTCGCACGGCTACGTGTCGCGTGAGTGCGCCGAGCTCATGGGCCGCGACCCCAAGGAGCTGCGCATCATCACGCTGCACCTGGGCAACGGCGCGTCCGCTGACGCCATCAAGGGCGGCGTCGCGATCGATACCTCGATGGGCCTCACGCCGCTCGACGGGCTCGTGATGGGCTCGCGCACGGGGGCCATCGACCCGGCCGTGGTGTTCCACCTCCACCGCGCCGCCGGCCTCGACATCGACGAGATCGACAACCTCTTCAACAAGCGCTCGGGCCTGCTCGGACTCACGGGCTACTCGGACATGCGCGACGTCCACAAGGCGATCGAGGAGGGCAGCCACGAGGCACGCGTCGCCCTCGACATCTACTGCCGCCGCATCAAGGGTTACGTGGGCCAGTACATGGCTCAGCTGGGCGGTCTCGACGCGATCGTGTTCACGGCGGGCGTGGGCGAGAACGACGACATCGTGCGCCTGCAGTCCCTCGCCGGTCTCGAGGAGTTCGGCATCGAGGTCGACCCCGAGCTCAACGCGGGCCGCAAGAAGGCGGCCACGCTGATCTCGACGGAGTCCTCGCGCGTGCAGGTGTGGGTCATCCCGACCAACGAGGAGCGCGAGATCGCGGTCCAGTCGATCGCGGCGGTCTCCTAGCCAGCCACAGCATCGTCCCGAGGGCCGGTCTCCCACGTGGGAGGCCGGCCCTCGGTGCGGTGGTGCGCGCTACGCACCGGCTCCTGTCGGCTCCGCCACACGGATTCGCGGCTCCGCCACACGGGCATCGGCGTGTCGGCGGCGTGTCGGGCTCGCGCACGCCCTGACGCCACGATCCCGCGCTGATCTGTGTGGCGGAGCCGCGGCTCTCGCGTGCGCTGACCTGCGCCCGGCCGTCCCTGCACGCATCGGGCTGCGTCCTGCGAGGTGCTCAGTGCCCGATCCGGCCGATTTCGGGCACTGAGCACCTCACGGGGCGCAGCGCCGCGCGGGGGGCGCGGTGCAAGGGACGATGCACGGGCCAAGAAACGACTGACCGTTCACTCAGAATTGGCCTCAGGAATGGGACCTTCGCCCAACCATGTGAACGTTAATCATGCCATCCTGAGGGTGCACCCCAAGATGGAGGAAATGATGGCACCGACGCCCTGGTCCCCCCGCGCCGCGGATTCCGTTTCCGACGCCGAGGTCGAGGCAATCGACCTGTGGTGGCGGACGGCCAACTACATGTCCGTTGGCCAGATCTACCTGCTGGACAACCCGCTCCTGCGCGAGCCGCTGCACCGCGACCACGTCAAGAAGCGCCTCGTCGGCCACTGGGGCACCACCCCGGGCCTCAACTTCATCTACACGCACCTCAACCGCATGATCACGTCGCGTCAGCAGCCGACGATGTACATCATCGGACCCGGCCACGGCGGCCCCGGACTGGTCGCCGCGAGCTACCTCGAGGGCACGTACAACGAGACCTACCCCGAGATCTCCGAGGACGAGCGCGGTCTCCAGCGCCTCTTCAAGCAGTTCTCATTCCCCGGCGGCATCCCGTCGCACGTCGCACCCGAGACGCCCGGCTCGATCCACGAGGGCGGCGAGCTCGGCTATGCGCTGAGCCACGCGTATGGCGCGGCCTTCGACAACCCGGACCTGCTGGTCGCGGCCGTGGTGGGTGATGGCGAGGCCGAGACCGGCCCGCTGGCCACCAGCTGGCACTCGAACAAGTTCATCAACCCCGCCACGGACGGCGTGGTGCTCCCGATCCTGCACCTCAACGGCTACAAGATCGCCAACCCGACGGTCCTGAGCCGCATCTCCGAGGAGGAGCTCGAGGCGCTCATGGTCGGCTACGGCCACAAGCCCCACGTCTTCACGGCCGGTTTCGACGACGAGACCCCGGCATCGTTCCACGCGCGCTTTGCCGCCGTGCTCGATGACGTGATGGACGAGATCGCGGCGATCAAGGCCGAGGCCAAGGTCAACCCCGACATGGACCGCCCGATGTGGCCCATGATCGTGCTGCGCACCCCGAAGGGCTGGACCTGCCCGCCCGAGATCGACGGCAAGCGCACCGAGGGATCGTGGCGCGCACACCAGGTGCCGCTGTCCAACGCGCGCGACACCGACGACCACCTCCACACTCTCGAGGCGTGGCTCCAGTCCTACGGTCCGGATGACCTCTTCGACGAGAACGGCGTGGTCCGCCCCGAGGTCCTGGGCGTGGTGCCCACGGGCGAGCTGCGGATGTCGGCGCGACCCGAGGCCAACGGCGGGATCCTCATGAAGGACCTGGTCATGCCCGACTACCGCGACTTCGCGGTGGACGTCCCCGCGCCCGGCGCGGCGATTGGCGAGGCGACCCGCACGCTGGGCAACTTCCTGCGCGAGATCATGCGCAACAACCCCGATAACTTCCGCATCTTCGCGCCCGACGAGCTCGCGTCGAACCGCATCCAGGCCGTCCTCGAGGTCACGGACAAGGTGTGGAACGCGGACATCGACCCCGACGACGGCCCCATGGCCCACAAGGGCCGCGTGGTCGAGATGTTGTCGGAGCACCAGTGCCAGGGCTGGCTTGAGGCCTACAACCTCACGGGCCGCCACGGCCTCTTCACCAGCTACGAGGCGTTCATTCACATCGTCGACTCGATGTTCAACCAGCACGCCAAGTGGCTCAAGGTCGCTCACGAGCTCCCGTGGCGCCGCCCCATTCCGTCGCTCAACTACCTGCTGTCGAGCCACGTGTGGCGCCAGGACCACAACGGCTTCTCGCACCAGGACCCGGGCTTCATCGACCACGTCGTGAACAAGAAGGCCGAGGTCGTCCGCGTCTACCTGCCCGCCGACGCCAACACGCTGCTCGCGACCTACGACCACTGCCTGCGTTCGCGCGACCACGTCAACGTGGTGGTCGCGGGCAAGCAGCCGCAGGCGCAGTGGCTCACGATCGAGGAGGCGGAGAACCACTTCGCTCGCGGCGCCGGCATCTGGGACTTCGCGTCCAACGTGCCGCTGGGCGAGGAGCCCGACGTCGTGATGGCCGCGGCGGGCGACGTGCCCACGATGGAGATCCTCGCGGCGATCGACATCATCCGTACGGAGCTGCCCGATCTCAAGGTGCGCATGGTCAACGTGGTCGACCTCATGCGCCTCCAGCCGGAGAAGGAGCACCCGCACGGAATGTCGGACCGCGAGTTCGACCAGCTGTTCACCACGGACAAGCCGATCGTCTTCAACTACCACGGCTACCCGTGGCTCATCCACCGCCTGACCTACCGCCGCAACGGCCACCCCAACCTGCACGTGCGCGGCTTCAAGGAGGAGGGCACCACCACGTCGCCCTTCGACATGGCGATGGTCAACGACATCGACCGCTTCCACCTGGTCATGGACGTGATCGACCGCGTTCCCGGGCTCGGCACCCGTGCGGCCTCCCTGCGCCAGAAGCTCCAGGACAAGCGCTTCGAGGCGCAGCGCTACGCCTACGAGACCGGCGCCGACCTTCCCGAGGTCGCCGAGTGGGTCTGGTCTGGCGCGGGCGCCGACGTGCAGGCCAAGCTCTCGGGCGCGCTCGCGACCGACGGCGACAACGAGTAGTCGCCTTCGCGCCTCACGGAAGGGGGCCGATGCTCCGGTTCAGCCGGAGGGTCGGCCCCCTTTCCGCGCGTGTGGGCCCGTCATGCGCCGGACTCGCCGTCGTAGTAGTCGACCGCCTCCGCGTCGCGGTGGAAGGCCACGGGTACCCCACCGACGATCAGCCCAGTCTTGCCCGAGTCGGGGTAGTGGGCCACATCGGGATCGCTCGTGGTGTCGACGTCGACGTAACGCAGCACCTCGGTGCCGTCGTTAGTGAGCCGGTGCGCGCCGGCGGGACCAGGCGGCAGCACCACGACGTGCCCCGGTCCCACCTCACGCTCCCCGTCGGGAGTCCGCAGCCGTCCGCGTCCGGACAGGATCACGTAGACCTCGGTGATCGACTCGTGCCAGTGATAGGGATACGCCGACCTGCCCGGCGGAATCTCCATGAACGCCACGGTCGCCTAATGCCCACGGCGCTCGAGCACCAGCCGCTTCGTGTACGCGAAGACGCCGCGCGACTCCTCGCGCGAGGGGAGATCGCTGCCGTCGGTGATGATGACGTGGGAGGTGTCCATGCTGCCATCGTGCACCCGGCGAACCCCGCCCACGAGGAGGTGGCGGGACGCGGCGGGAGCCGCGACAAGCCCCTAGGGCTTGAGACCCCTGCGCGTGGCGATCCATCCGGACACCACGCGCCACCCGATGAGGAACACGGCGAGCACCGCGCCCGCGACCAGCACGAACGACACCTGAACTCCTTGGCCGTAGACGGCGCGCAGCACCATCCCGCCCACGAGCGTCGAGGCCCACACGATCACTCCGGTGCGCTTCCCGTCGCACGGCCTGCGCCATGCGCGGGCGAGCAACCAGCCGAGCGCGGCACCCGTGAGGAACGGCGAGGCCGTGGTCGCGAGCCCCAGACCCGACTCACCCAGGACGCCCTCGTCGTGACTCGCACGGCCGATCGCGGAGAACGCCACGATCGCGCCGGCGTCAAGAGCGGCGGCGCCCAGCGCCGCTTGTCGGAGGTTCACGATCCGGCCCCTTCCCGTCCACGCAGGTACTCGCGGATCATGAGCACCCCGGCGACAGCGGCATCGTCCCCATGGGCACGCGCCTGCGCGCGCAACTCCCCCGGCGCGATCCGCCGCTCGCGCAGTTCGCCGCTGTGCCCGATGAGCCACTGCTCGATGCGCTCGGCGTCGACCTCGGGGTGGAACTGCAGGCCGAGCGCGCTGCCGTAGACGAACGCCTGGCACGGCGTCGCCAGCGTCGAGGCAAGCACGGTCGCGCCGGCTGGCGGCGTGATCGCGTCGCCGTGCCAGTGGAGCACCGGCGCGCCGTCGAGGTGGCGCAGGGGCGTGGACGATGCCTCGGGCGCCAGATCGAGGACGCCCCAGCCGATCTCGGGCCGGCCGGGAGCGACCGACCCGCCGAGTGCGGCCGCGAGTAGCTGCGCGCCCAGGCACACGCCGAGAGTGGACAGCTCGCGCGCGACCCGACCCTCGAGCAGCGCCATCTCCTCGGCGAGCACGGGATGGTCGTCGAGGTCGCCCACCCCGACGGGCCCACCGAGCACGATCGCGAGGTCGGCGGTGGCGAGCGGCGAGAGGTCGTCGACACCGGCGTCGAGGTACGTGACGTCGTAGCCGTATGCGGCGATCTCCGCCTCCCACAGCCCCAGGTCCTCGAACGCGACATGGCGCAACGCGACGCATTTCATGGCGCGAGCCTAGGCGATGGGGTAAGGCGCAGGTAGGCCACGCCGCGCGACTACCCTTGTCGGGTGGCTCATCTCCTAGGCGCCGAGGCGCTGCACGTCGACTTCGGCACCGGACCGGTGCTGGGCTCGGTCAGCATCGGTCTCGACGACGGCGACCGGATCGGCGTCGTGGGCGCCAACGGCGCGGGCAAGTCGAGCCTGCTCAAGGCCCTCGCAGGCCGCCTCGAGCCCCACGGCGGACGCATCACGATCGCGCGGGGCACGCGGATCGGCGTGCTCGATCAGTCCGACCACGTGGACACCGCGCTCACGGTCGCGCAGGCGATCGTCGGCGACATGGACCAGCACGAGTGGGCGGCCGACCCCCGGGTGCGCGACATCATGTCCGGCCTGGTCCCCGACCTGCCCGCCGACGCGATCGTGGGCGACCTGTCAGGCGGCCAGCAGCGACGCGTCGCCCTCGCGCACGTTCTGGTGGGCGACCACGACGCGGTGTTCCTCGACGAGCCCACCAACCACCTCGACGTCGAGGGCGTCACCTGGCTCGCGGAGCACCTCAAGCGCCGCTGGTCGGGCAACCGTGGCGCCCTCCTGGTGGTCACCCACGACCGCTGGTTCCTCGACGAGGTCACCACCAAGACCTGGGAGGTCCACGACGGCGAGGTCGACATGTACGAGGGCGGATACGCCGCGTACGTGCTCCAACGCGTCGAGCGCGACCGCATCGCCAACGTCACCGAGCAGCGCCGCCAGAACCTCATGCGCAAGGAGCTCGCATGGTTGCGCCGCGGCGCCCCCGCCCGCACCTCCAAGCCCAAGTTCCGCATCGACGCCGCCAACGCGCTGATCGCGGACGTCCCGCCGATCCGCGACTCCGTCAAGCTGCACCGCATGGCCGCCGCCCGCTTGGGCAAGGACGTGGTCGAACTGGTCCGCGTGGGCGTCACCTACGGCGACAAGGAGGTCATCCGCGACCTGGACTGGAACATCGGCCCCGGCGACCGGATCGGCCTGCTGGGCGAGAACGGCGCGGGCAAGTCCACGCTGCTGCGTCTGGTCACGGGCGAGCAGAAGCCCACCTCGGGCCGCGTGAAGACGGGCATCACGGTGCGCGTCGCGCAGCTCAGCCAGCAGCTCGCCGAGCTCGAGGAGCACGCCGACGAACGCGTGTCCGCCGTGGTCAAGCAGTTCTCCTCGATCACGCTGAGCGACGGCCAGGAGATGACCCCGGGGCAGCTCCTCGAGCGCATGGGCTTCACGTCCGCGCAGCTCAAGACGCCGGTCGGGCGGCTCAGCGGCGGCCAGCGCCGCCGCCTCCAGCTGCTGGTGGTCCTCCTGTCCGAGCCCAACGTGCTGGTCCTCGACGAGCCCACCAACGACCTGGACACGGACATGCTCGCCGCCCTCGAGGACCTGCTCGACGCGTGGCCCGGCACCCTGATCGTGGTCAGCCACGACCGCTACCTCATGGAACGCATCACCGACACCCAGTTCGCCGTGGTCGACGGCGGCCTGCGCCACCTCCCCGGCGGCGTCGACGAGTACGTCGAGCTCTCACGGCAGCGCCGCGCCGGCGGCGCCGGCATCGGCACCTTTGGCAGGGACGATGCGCGGGCCGGGTCGGGCGCCCCCCGCCAGGACGATGCCGCGGCCACCGTGCGGGCGGCCTTACCCGCCGCGGCGGCGACCCCCGCATCGTCCGCCCCAACCCTGAGCGGCGCCGAGCGCCGCGAGGTGGAGAAGGAGCTCAAGGCCGTCGAGCGGCGCATGGCCAAGCTCGAGGAGCTCACCGAGGGCACCCACAACGAGATGGTCATGCACGACCAGTCCGACTTCACCGGCCTCGCGGCCTTCATGAAGACCCTCAAGGCGTACGAGGACGAGACCGCTCAGCTCGAGGAGCGGTGGCTCGAGCTGTCCGAGCGGCTCGGCTGAGGCCTGCGCAGGGGTTCCGCGCGCGGCCGCACCCCGGTAATTTGGGTGCCCTAGCCGGGAGATCTGCGGAGGATCCCGGAAGTGAACCCCGGGAGTCCCTGCCGGACGACAGGGCCCGGGGTTTCGCGCATCCTCAGCGCGTCAGCAGCTCAAGTTGTTCACCAAGGATTTCGACAGATCGGATGAGCACGGCTCTCAGCGCAGGCGCTTCCTCGCGGCGCGACGAATGCGCCACACCGGATCGTGAGCAAGATGCTCGAGCGCCGCACGTGGCAAGCCCGATCGCCCGCCCAGCAATCCACGCACGCCCTGGTCCGCGTCTTTCGACAGTGTCACCAGTGCATCCACGGGTGTCCTGCGATTGCTCGCCAGCGCCTCCCTCACGGCGACAGCGCTATCCGCGGCGAGTGCGGCCAAAGTGTCCGCCGGAGTCGACTCGTCGGCGGCGACGCGCCGCCGCTCCGTTGGGGACGAGCGCATGTGTCGCCTGGCGAGTTCGCGAACGCCAGCGTCCGCGTCCCGGACCAAGTCAGTCCAGAGCACCTCAGGCGCCGAGGGGTGAAGCGCGACAGCTTGGCGGATCGCGGCCCTGCCGTCCCGCGACAGTCGCTTGAGCGCCCCGGGAGTCGAGCGGGGGTGAAGCGCAACGAGCAGGCAGATCTCGAAGTCGGACTCCAGACTCAGGGTCTCCAACGCTGCGCCGGGCGTGCTCCGGTGGGCTGCGACCAGCCGACGCACGTCGTCGCTCCGATCGGCAACCATAGTGGCGAGCGCCTCGGGAGATGCGGAAGAGTTGCCAGCGACCGCGCGCCGGACTTCTACCTCGGGGGCCTTGGCCAAGGCATCGAGCGAGTAGACAGGCGTGCGACCGTTGGCGGCGACCGCCTCACGGGTGTGCGACGACCCGCTGCCTGCGAGATCCGCGAGCAAGTCGGCCGAAGCCTCAGAATGTTGCGCGATGTACGCCAACTCATGATTGGGCACACGTGCCACCAACGCCCGGAGCACACCGGTCGCCGCGATCGGGTTGTGGACGCACTCTCCGCGCACCTGTGCAGAAGGGTCCCGTGCAAGCCGCTCGAGGACGGATGCGTCGCAGGTATACCGCGCCACGCTGGCACGCACGCTCTCGTCTGAGTCATCTGCAAGCCGCGATCTTTGTCGATCAGACGCGTACACGCTTCCCGCGAGCGAGCGTCGTACCTGGGGCGCCTCGTCGCGGACGAGAATGCCCTCGACGAACGTCGGCTCGAGCGGCACCGTTGACGATGCGACGTGCACCTTTTCCGACGTCGCATGCGCGCGGACCAATACGCCCGCAACCTCGAGCGCACTCCGCGGCTCGGGCAGCATGGCGGCGTCGCAGTCTTCTGCGATGAGCCTCTCGGCATGGCCTCGACGCTGCCACGAGAGTGGCTCGACGAAGGTCGGGGCACCAGGAGCACCGAGGTATGGCGCCCGCACCTCGATATCGTCGACAAATCGCTCCACCACTGCGTCAGGCGTGCGCGGGTTGAGCGCAACACTGCGGCGCACCATGAGGTCTTCGTGATCCGCAAGTGCGACGAGCACGTCGCTCGGCGCGGAGCGCCCCCCAGCGAGTGCGCGAGCGTGGTTCCGGGTGGCGTGAAGCACGCCGTAGACCAACGCAGACGATCGCGGGTTGGACGCAAGTGCGCGTGCCACTTCTGTCGAATCCGCGTGGCACTTGGCGATCCACTCAAGCGTCGAGCTCGGCGTGGAGGGGTTGCGCGCGAGGGCGGCAGCGACGGTGTCTCCGGCGTGCTCCGCGATCCGCGCCAGCGTGCGCGGCAACGTCAGGGGGTTGGTGCCGATGACTTCGAGCAGCTCACTCGGTAGGTCGAGAACATCGTCACGGAAGATGCCTTGTGGAAATCGCCAGGCGGTCTCGCGCACGTCCGCGCGCATCGCCACATTGGCCATGGCGATCCGCGGGTCCGGCCCCCACCGTGACTCCATGATCAGCGCAAGTACGCTCACGGGGGTTGAAGGATTGCCCGCTACGGCCTCGACCACGGCTGGCTCGACGTCATGCGCCCACTGCGCGAGCGTTTCCGCGGGAATCCACGGCTGCCGCGCGAGACGAACACGCAATGACGTGTGCGGCGCGGATATCATCACTGTCAGCGCGCCACGAGCGCTGCCCGATTCACCGGAAAGTATCCGGTGAAGATTGAGCCCGAGAGCCGCCGCAATGTCGTCGTTGTGCTCCAGGCGCCAGTTGCGCCGCCTCAGCGCCTCCTCACGCACCCGCTCGGTCTGATCGCGCTCCAGGATCTCGTAGACCTCGCGCGCGGATCGGAAGTCCCGCGCCACCGCCAAGCGGACATCGTCCGAAGAATCGTGCGCGAGAGCCATCAGCAAGTCGACTGGAGGGCTCCCCTGCGCTACCACTTCGCGCACGAGAGGGCTCGGGTCTCGTGCAAGAGCCGTGAGGGTGCCGATATCGAGCACCGCATCTGCACCAAGCACGCGTTCCTCGGGCTCGTCCGATCGCAGTAGTCTCGCGACCTCATGCCCCTCGAGGGTGCGGGTCAAGGAGCGCTCAGCGGCGACGCGCACCTTCACGTCTCGGTCCGCACGAAGGAATACCGCCAGCGCAGGGCTCAGTCGTCGTCGCTTGGCGAGCGATTTCGCTGCGGCAGCCCGGGTAGCCGCATCGCGGTGTCCGAGCAAGGCGAAGTCGTCGGCCTCAGATACGCCCACGCTCACGGGCGCGCTCCGCCTTGGGGCCCAGTCAACGGCTCGTAAGCGACCCGCCCCTCGACTATGTCGCGGTTGAGCGAGCGGAGGCGGCGCACCAGCTCGGGCCCGTCCTGAGCGACGGCCTTGGGCCAGCCGTAGGCCGCAGCGACGGCCTCGTCGAGGCGCTTGTGCAGCGCCTTGAGGTCGGCGAAGCCGCCCTCGTCCATCAGGTTGTAGAGCTTGGTGAGGCCCAGTTGGTGCTCGATGCAGAGCTCGGAGCGGCGAGCGTAAAGGGCGCTGGATGCCTCGGCAATAGCCTCCCTCTGAGTCTTGGTCGGCTGGGGCCAGGGGAAGGTCTCGAACACACTGGTTGGCGTGTAGCGGAGTCGCGTCTCGAGCGTCGAGGACTGGGCCCATGCCCACGCGTCGTGCGCGCGGGAGAGCAGGATGCCCATGGAGTAGTCATCGTCGAAGGCGAACACGTTCACCAGGTTGCTGGGGCAGACGGCGGCATCCTGCCAGGCAAGCGCCAGTCGCTTGCCCGTCGCGGTACCCACAATAAACCGCGAGAGCGGCGAGAGAGCGGAGCGCATGGCCGTGCGGGGCTCGCCGAAGATCCACCATCGCTCGCGGTAGACCGCGCGGTTCGACTGCTCACGGTCCGGCTTGACCAGACGCCGCACGATGTCGAGCGCGGCGGGGTAGGACGCAGCTTCTTCGAGCGGACGGAGCCCGAAGTCGATGATCCAACGGGACGGATCCTGGGCAGATCGGTTTGCCACGTCATCGCCGATCACGTAGGGACGCACGATGTCCGCGTAGACGGCCTCGGAACGGGATTGCAGCGCCGCCGCAGACGCATCGTCCATCACGAAGCCCTTGCCGATCGGAATCGGCCCCTGGAAGCACCTGCCCTTGTTGGCCGCGAGCGCCTGCGGAGCCCACGTATCGGCGCCGGTCGCGGTGAGGGAGGGCGTGATCCCGGCGACGCGCGCGCCGTCGAGGTCGAACTCAGTGACCGCCTCCGCGGGCTCCTTGATCCAATTGACGATCGAGACGTGAACCTTGGCCTCGCCCGGCCACTTCTGCGACGAGACCGCGTCGGTGATCACGCCGCCGTGCGCGGCAACGTATTCAAGCGAGGCGCCGCGCGCGCGGTTCTGTGAGATGGAGTTGGTGCCAACGAGGCCGGCTCGCTGGCCCTGCGCAAGGGCGTCGTTGGCCTTGCGGAACCAGTACACGCACAGGTCCTTGATCCCGACGCCGAACTCCTTCTTAAGCCATGTGAGGTAGGCGTCGCCCAGGGACTCGCGGAGGAGCTGAGAGCCGAGAAATGGCGGGTTCCCGATGATCGCGTCCACCTGGGGCCACTCGGCGCGCAGGGCATCGGCCGCCCGCACGCCCGGCAGGCTCACCAGCGGCAGTGGCGCCTCCGCCTCCCCGTAGAGGTCCATCACCTGGCGATGTCCCATCCACAGCACCACGCGCGCGATCATGACCGCGACGTGCTCGATGTCAATCCCGTGGACCGCGGTGAGCGGCACGTACGGCAGCGGTCCGGACGGTGCGGGCGCACCCGTGGTCTCCGCGAGGGTGAAGATGCGCTGCTTGAGTTCGTACTCGAGGGCGCGCAACTCGCGATACGCCACATAGAGGAAGTTGCCGCACCCGCACGCGGGGTCCAACACCGTGAAGGCGCACAGCTCGTCGAGCAACGCCCGGGCCTCCGCAGGCGAGGCGGTGGCGGCGATCCTGTCACGCCACGGCCGCACGATCGTGGGTGTGACGATCTTCATGATGTCGGCCTCGTGCGTGTAGTGCGCTCCCAGCGCCGAGCGACGCTCCTGACCCAGCACGCCCTCGAGCAGGCTGCCGAAGATGGTGGGGTTGACGTTGCGCCAGTCGAACTCGACCGCCTTCTTGAGGTGGAGCAGCTCGTCCCTGGTCAGCATGGGCGAATCGACCTCGGCGAAGAGGTCGCCGTTGACGTAGCGCGTACCCGCGTAGGCGCCGGCGCGACCCGAATCGGACTTCTTGTTCAGCAGCCCGAACAGGTAGTCGAACTCCCTGGTTGAGTTGAGCTCAGGATCCTTTAGCACCACCTCGACCGCATGCGACAGCGGCAGTCCGTCGAGCAGGCCCAGGTCCTCGGCGAACATGCACCACACCACCTGCATGGTGAAGCGCTGAATGTCCGTGACCGGCGCGGCGCCGCGGTCCGCAAGGGAGGTGTACAGCTTCGCCACGTGCTCGGCGGCCTCGGCGGTGAGCTCCCGCCTCTGCTCCGTGAAGACGGGATCCACGTCACCCGCCACCAGGAACATGAACGCCTCGGCGCGGTCGGGAAGCTCCCTGAGCGTGAGGCGCAGGCGCGGCTCCTTGGGGAAGCGTCCCGGCTCCCAGATCTCGAACTCGTGGAAGTTGCACAGCACCACGAAGCGTGCCGCGGGGATGCCCTCCTTGGCGTCCGAGGACTCCTGCCAGTAGCGAATGCGCTGGTCGTCGGCCTTGGCCAGGGCCACGCCCGGCTTCTTCATCTCGACAATGAGCTGGCCGGGCCAGTGGAGGTCCATGAAGCCGGCGGAGGACTTGAAGTCCTCGAACAGTGCCCCCGCCGCCAAGCGATCCGTGCCGTAGGCTGCGAAGAGCTCGTTGAGGAACGTCTGCGCCTCGGCCTTCTCGGACCCCGCGTACGCTTCCCACCGCTTCACGAAGGCGCGCAGATCCGCCTCAATCTCGGCACCACTTCGCACCGGTGTCCCCCTCAGCGTCTTTGATTGCGCTCGCCCGCTCCGCCTTAGATCAGGCGAACCGCGTCACCCGCATAGTACGTGTCCTGCATCAAGCGCTTGTGCTGCTTGGCCAGTTCGGTGATCGCCGCGTCGAGCGCGAGCTCGACATTGCGGTCTCCGCCCGACTTCTTCACCTTTGCCAGGCCCTTCTTCGCACGTGCGATGGTGTGTTCGAGATTCAGTAGCACCGCGGAGACCTCACCCATCGCGTCGTCGCGCGTCGGGTCGCCAGATCCAGACGGAACGTGAGCAGCAGAGGACATGAGGGCTCCCTTCGGACCCACCCAGGGTACCCGCGCCGACCGACAGCGTGCCGCGGCTGTGGACGGGACATGACGTACACACCTTCCCGCACGGGCAGGGTCGCGACCCAGGTCCCGAGCGAACGCCCCCGCGATCTGTCTACCCTGACCTCACACAAGCCAGCCCGCACCCCGGCGGGCCGCGAGGAGGAGCCATGGAGCGCATCGTCCCCATCGAGGGAATGACGTGTGCCGCGTGCGAGACCACGGTCACCGCCGCCGCGCTCGAGCTTCCCGGCGTGCGCGCCGCGCGCGCCGACCGCCGCTCGGGCCGGCTCACCCTCGAGGGCGAGCGTCTGCCCGCCGATTCCGCCCTCGATGCCGCGCTCGCCGACACCCCGTATCGCGTGGGCGCACGTCCGTGGCTGAGCCGCGATCACACGGTGTGGCGCGACGTCACGGTCGCGGCCGCGGTGGTCGCCGCGCTCGCGATCACGGCGTACGCGTTCGGTCTCGACGAGCGCATCGGCACGCTCACGTCAGGCGCCTCGGCCGGATCGCTCGCGCTCATCGCGTTGCTGGGCGTCGCGGCGTCGGTGTCCACGTGCATGGCGCTCGTGGGCGGCCTGGTGATCTCTCTCGCGGCCTCCGTCGGGGACGATGCCCGCCGCGCCGCCCGCTTGCGCCCCCACCTCGCGTTCAACGTGGGCAGGGTCGTCGGCTTCGCGGTGCTGGGAGGCGTGGTCGGGTGGGCGGGCCAGGGACTGCAACTCTCCGGCACGGCGCTCGCGGCGACGATGCTCGTCGCCGCCGTGGTCATGGGCGTCCTCGGCCTGCGCCTCACCGGCGCCTCACCGCGCCTCGCCGGGTGGCAGCTCACCCTGCCGGGCCGCTGGGGCGCATGGGCGCGGACGGGTGCCGGTCCGTCCACCGTTCGCAAAGGCGCCCGCGCCGGCGACCTGCGCGCGGCAGGACTGGGCGCGGCATCGTTCTTCCTGCCGTGCGGCTTCACGCAGGCCGTCCAGGTCTACGCGCTGTCGACGGGATCCGCCGCCGCGGGCGCCGCCGTCATGGCCGTCTTCGCGCTCGGGACCACGCCCGGACTGCTGGCGGCCGGCGCCGCCGCGAGCGCGGCCAGGCGGTCCTCGACGGGACGAGCGCTCCGGGTCGTGGGCGTCGTGGTGGTCGCGTTCGCGCTGGTGACGGGCGCGGGTGCGGTGACCACCCTCGCGCCAGGGCTCGGTTTCGGCGGGCTCACCCCCACCGAGCGCACGGCCAACGTCGCGGATGTCCGTGGCGCGCAGGAGGTCACCACGGTGGTCGAGGCGGACGGCTACTCCCCCGAGGTCTCGGTGGTCTACGCGGGCGAGAACGTGAGGTGGCGCCTCGAGCCCGAGTGGGTCGGGTGCGCGAGCCTCATCACCGCGCCATCGCTCGGCCTCGACAGCATCGACGTGCTCACGGGTCCCGCCACGGTGGAGTTCACCGCGGGCGAGCCGGGCACGTACGCCTACTCGTGCGCAATGGGCATGTACACGGGCGCGTTCGTGGTGATCGACCGGCCCGAGGCGTGACCTAGCCTCGCAACCTGTCGAGCGCGCGCCGCAGGCGCCGCTCGCGCGTCGCCTCGGTCGCTGCGGTCATGAGCGGGTGCAGGACCGCGAAGCGCTCGGCGCGGGTGAGCGCCTCGAAGGCGGCCTCGAGCGCGGGCTCCGCGGCCAGCGCGCGGGCGAGGTCGTCCGGCACGGCCGCGGTCGCCGAGCCGTCGTAGGCCCGCTCCCAGCGCCCGTCGTGCCGAGCCTTGGCGACCTCCTCGAGTCCGCGCTCGCGCATGCGCCCCGCGTCGGTGAGGCGCGCGACGTGCTCGACGTTGCGGGCCGACCACATCGAGCGCGCGCGTCGCGGCGTGAAGCGCTGGAGGAAGGTCGCCGCATCGCGGCCCCTCTTCTGGCCGTCGATCCACCCCGAGCACAGCGCCTCGTCGAGAGCCTGGGCGTAGGTGAGCGACGTGGGCACCGTGACGCCCTTCTTCGCGAGCACGAGCCACACGCCGTCCGACGTCGACTCGTGGAGGTCGAGCCACACGCGCCAGGCCGCGGCATCGGCCACGGTGAACTCGGCGGGCTCCGCCATCGCTACTGCGCCTGGTACGGGCTCACCACGATGTCGACGCGCTGGAACTCCTTGAGGTCCGAGTAGCCGGTGGTGGCCATCGAGCGCCGCAGCGCCCCCATGAGGTTCGACGTGCCGTCGGCGCGGGTGCCCGGGCCGAAGAGGATCTCCTCGAGCGTCCCGGTCACGCCCACGTGCACGCGCTCCCCGCGCGGCAGCTCGGGGTGGTGAGCCTCGGGACCCCAGTGGAAGCCGGCACCCGGCGCCTCTTCGGCGCGCGCGAGCGCGGCGCCCAGCATGATGGCATCGGCGCCGCATGCGAAGGCCTTGACCAGGTCGCCCGAGCGTCCCAAGCCGCCGTCCGCGATGACGTGGACGTAGCGGCCGCCGGACTCGTCGAGGTAGTCGCGTCGCGCGGCCGCGACGTCCGACACCGCGGTCGCCATGGGTGCGTGGATGCCGAGCGTGGTGCGCGTGGTCTGGGCCGCACCGCCGCCGAAGCCCACGAGCACGCCTGCGGCACCGGTGCGCATGAGGTGGAGCGCCGCCTGATACGTCGACGCCCCTCCGACGATCACGGGCACGTCGAGGTCGTAGATGAACTTCTTGAGGTTGAGCGGCTCGGCTCCGTCAGAGACGTGCTCGGCGCTCACCGTGGTGCCGCGGATGACGAACAGGTCGACGCCGGCCTTCAGCACGGTCGCGTAGTGCTCCTGCGTGCGCTGCGGGCTGAGCGCCCCGGCCACCACCACGCCGGCGGCGCGGATCTCCTTGAGCCGCGCGGTGATGAGCTCATCCTTGATGGGCTCGCGGTAGATCTCCTGCATGCGCACGGTCGAGTCGGCGGGGTCGAGGGCGGCGATCTCCTCGAGCAGCGCGGTCGGGTCCTCGTAGCGCGTCCACAGCCCCTCGAGGTCGAGGACGCCCA
Source organism: Demequina sediminis (assembly GCF_039545075.1). Lineage (NCBI taxonomy): Bacteria > Bacillati > Actinomycetota > Actinomycetes > Micrococcales > Demequinaceae > Demequina > Demequina sediminis. The sequence goes on from NZ_BAABRR010000006.1 coordinate 39,150, forward strand.
GGCCGCCCGCGTTGCCCAGCGCGATCGCGGTCGCGGGGCTCATCACGGAGTCCATCGGCGCGCCGATCACGGGGATCTCGAACTGGAAGGCATCGATCTGCCAGCCGAGGCTCACCACCTGCGGATCGCGCGTGCGGCGCGAGGGCACCACGGCGATGTCGTCGAAGGAATACGCGCGGCGTCCGCGCTTGCCGCGGCCGATCTCGATCTCGTTGCTCACGGGCCACCAGCCTACCGGCGATGATGACGATGCGACGCGGTGTCGGTGAGGCGTGCCAGTCTAGGACCATGAGCTGGCTCGACGAGACAATGGTCGGATTCGACACCGAGACCACGGGCGTGTCCACGGAGCACGACCGGATCGTCACCGCGGCGGTGATCACGCGCACCGGGGAGACCGTCACCACGCGCACGTGGCTGATCGATCCTGGCGTCGAGATCCCCGCGGGCGCGACGGCGGTGCACGGCATCACGACAGCCCAGGCACGCGCGGAGGGCGCGGCCCCAGCGCAGGCGCTCGAGGAGGTCGCAACCGCACTCGCCGGCGCCCTCAACGCGGGCTTCCCCGTGGTCGCCTTCAATGCGCAGTTCGACCTCACGCTGCTCGAGAACGAGCTCGCGCGCCACGGCCTGCGCTCTCTCGCGGCGCGGCTGGTGCGGCGCGAGGTGCGTCCGGTGATCGATCCGCTCGTGCTGGACCGCAAGCTCGACCAGTACCGCAAGGGTAAGCGCAAGCTCATCGACCTGTGCACCCTCTACGCGGTGACCGTGGTCGCGGAGGACCTCCACGCGGCCGATGCCGACGTCCTGGCGACCCTCGAGCTGGTCCAGGCGCTCGCGGCGGCCCATCCCACGATGCGCGCGACGTCTCTCGACTCGCTCCACGACCTCCAGGCCTCGGCTCATCGCGAGTGGGCGGTGCGCTTCGCGGCGTGGCTGAAGTCGAAGGGAGAGGTCGACGACCTCCCCCGACCCGAGTGGCCCGTCGCGGTCGCCGCCGCCCCGGCGCCCGCAAATCAGGACACTCTGTTCGGGTAGCCGCGAGGTGCCCGCGGTGTGAGGCTCGGGCACCCGAACGCGCGGCGCTATCGTCGAAAGCGTCACTCACCGGAGGTCACAATGACGTGGTCCACTGAAACAGACGCCCGCGCCGGGACGCCGCTCGGAACGCTCACCGGAACGTCGGCGGGCCCCTTTTCCGGGGCATCGTCCGGGCCCTTGGCCGATGCGCACGCGCAGCTCGCGAGCGCGATCGATCACCTGGGCTACGAGACCGGCATGCACCGCATGCTCGCGACGTCGCGCCGCGAGCTCATGGTGAGCGTGCCGCTACGGCGGGACGACGGCTCGACGGCGGTGTACTCGGGCTACCGCGTCCAGCACAACTTCTCGCGCGGCCCCGCCAAGGGCGGACTGCGCTTCGCTCCCAGCGTCGACATCGACGAGGTCAGGGCGCTCGCGATGTGGATGACGTGGAAGTGTGCGCTCGTCGACGTCCCGTACGGCGGCGCGAAGGGCGGGATCGCGATCGACCCCCGCGAGCACAGCCTCGCGGAGCTCGAGCGCGTCACGCGGCGCTACACGTCGGAGGTGCTGCCGATCATCGGCCCCACCAAGGACATCCCCGCCCCCGACATCGGCACCGACGAGCGCACCATGGCGTGGATCATGGACACGTACTCGGCCGCGGTGGGGTACACGGTGCCGGGCGTGGTGACGGGCAAGCCGGTGAGCCTGGGCGGGTCGCTGGGGCGCGCCTCGGCCACCTCCCGAGGGGTCGCCAACATCACGCTCATGGCGATGGCCTCGCGCGGCATGCGGCCCGAGCGCGCGACCGCCTCGGTGCAGGGATTCGGCAAGGTCGGTCGCGATGCGGCGCGCTTCCTCGCCGCAGCGGGCGTGCGCGTCATCGCGGTGAGCGACGTCGACGGCGCGATCTACGACCACCGAGGCCTCGACATTGGCCGGCTCGCCGAACACGCCGCACGGACGGGATCGGTCGTGGGCTTCGAGGGCACCGAGTCGATCGACCCGCGCTCGGTCCTCACCCTCGACGTCGACGTGGTGGTGCCCGCCGCGGTCGAGGGGGTCATCACGGAGCACAACGCTCACCAGGTGCAGGCGTCGATCGTGGTCGAGGGGGCCAACGGACCGACCACGAAGGCCGCCGACTCGATTCTGCGCGAGCGCGACGTGCTGGTGGTGCCCGACATCCTCGCGAACGCGGGCGGCGTGGTGGTGTCCTACTTCGAATGGGTCCAGGCGAACCAGGCGTACCAGTGGTCCGAGCGCGACGTGAATGATCGCCTGGAGGAGCGCATGACGCGCGCGTGGCACGACGTGGTCGACTACGCAGGCGCCCACGACCTCACGTATCGCCAGGCGGCCACTGCCCTCGCGGTGCGCCGCGTCACCGAGGCCCACAAGCTTCGGGGGCTCTACCCCTGAGCCGGGGGCCGAGCCCCACCGCACCCCACCTCAGCCCAGCAGGTACCGCATCAGCATCCCGACGCTCATCACCACGATCAGCACGCGCAGCACCACGGGCGACACCCGGAACAGCACGTGCGAGCCCACGTAGGCGCCCACGAGCTGACCCGCGATCATCACTCCGCCCACCGCCCAGGCCATCTGCCCCGCGATCGCGAAGACCGCGAGCGACGCGATGTTCGTGGCGAAGTTGAGGGTCTTGGCGACCGCTGTCGACCTCACCAGCGGGTACGCGCGCAGGGTGACGCCCGCGAGCGCGAAGAGCGACCCCGTGCCCGGCCCGAACGCGCCGTCGTACGCGCCAATGGCGGGCACGACGCTCGCCTCGTAGGGCGCCGCCGACATCCGCTCGTGATCCGGCGGGTGATGAGCGCGCGGCACAAAGGCGAAGTACGCCGCGATCACGGCGAGCACCACGGGGATGAGGATCCTCAGCGCGTCCGCGTCCGCGAATTGCACCGCGACGGAACCCGCGACGGACCCCAGGAAGGCCCACAGCATCGGCCAGCGAGCATCGTCCCATCTCACTCGGCGCCTGCGCAGCACCTGCCACGTCGCCATTCCCGTCCCGAAGGACCCCTGCAGCTTATTGGTGCCGAGCGCCTGCAGCGGGGGCACGCCGGCGAGCAGTAGCGCGGGCAGCGTCAGCAGCCCGCCGCCGCCGGCGAGGGTGTCGAGAAACCCGGCGACCAACGCCACGACCGCCAGGATCGCGAGCGTCTGCCAGGCGAGATCCACCTACTGGCGGCCCGCGTAGTTGGGTGCCTCGACCGTGATCTGAACGTCGTGAGGGTGGGATTCCTTGAGCCCGGCAGGCGTGATGCGGACGAACTTGCCGCGCTCCTGCAGCTCCGGAATGGTGCGCGCACCCACGTAGAACATCGACTGGCCCAGGCCGCCGACCAGCTGGCGCACGACGGAGGACAGCGGACCCTTGTAGGGGACGCGACCCTCGATGCCCTCGGGGATGAGGTCATCGTCGCTCGGGGCGTCCGCCTGGAAGTAGCGGTCCTTCGAGTAGGAGACGCGCCCGCGGGACGCCATCGCACCCATGGACCCCATGCCGCGGTAGCTCTTGAACTGCTTGCCGTTGACGAGCACCAGGTCACCAGGGGTCTCCGCGCAGCCGGCGAACAGCGACCCCAGCATGACGGACGATGCGCCGGCCACCAGGGCCTTGGCGATGTCGCCCGAGTACTGGAGGCCGCCATCGGCGATCACGGGCACGCCCGAGGGGTGCGCCGCCTTCCACGCCTCGTACACCGCGGTCACCTGAGGCACGCCCACGCCCGCAACCACGCGCGTCGTGCAGATCGACCCGGGGCCGACTCCGACCTTGACGGCGTCGACGCCAGCATCGACCAGCGCCTGGGCGCCCGCGCGGGTCGCCACGTTGCCGCCGATCACCTGCACGTGGCGGGTCGCGGGGTCGGACTTGAGTCGCTGGATCATCTCGATCATCGCGCGCGCGTGACCGTGGGCGGTGTCGACCACGAGCGCGTCGACCTCGGCCTCCACGAGCGCCGTCGCACGCTCCCACGCGTCGCCGTAGAAGCCCACCGCGGCGGCCACCCTGAGGCGACCCTCCGCATCCTTCGAGGCGAGCGGGTACTTCTCGGTCTTGACGAAGTCCTTGACGGTGATGAGGCCCGTGAGGCGGCCGTCGGCGTCGACGAGCGGCAGCTTCTCGACGCGGTGCTTGGCGAGCAGCTCCGAGGCCTCGGCGTTCGAGACGCCCTCGCGCGCCGTGATCAGCGGCATTGCCGTCATCTGCTCGCGCACCAGGCGCGTCGCAAACTCCGAGGGGCTCACGAAGCGCAGGTCGCGGTTGGTGATGATGCCCACGAGGCGGTTGTCCTCGTCGACCACGGGCAGGCCCGAGACGCGGTACTTGCCGCACAGCGCGTCGAGTTCCGCGAGAGTCGCGTCGGGGCCCACGGTAACGGGGTCCGTGATCATGCCGGACTCGGATCGCTTGACGATCTCGACCTGGTGAGCCTGGTCCTCGATCGACAGGTTGCGGTGCAGCACACCCAATCCGCCGAGCCTCGCGAGGGCGATCGCCATGCGTGCCTCGGTGACAGTGTCCATCGCCGCGGACAGCAGCGGGACCGCAACGGAGATGCCCTTGGTGAGCTGAGTGGTGGTGTCCACCTCGGACGGAATGACGTCGGACTCCCCGGGCAAGAGGAGGACGTCATCGTAGGTCAGTCCGGTGAAGGCGAAGGGGTCGTTCTCGAGCGGCGCCATTGGCACATTCTAGGCGGTCGTCGGAGTCTCACGAACCAGGCAAATCGGGACTTCCCAAGCCACCCCGAGGGTGTTAAGAATGGCAGTGAGGGAGCACGCGAGGCCCGGGTTACCAGCCCGGTTCCCGCTGCAGCACCAGTGGCACCACAGTTCGGTTCGGGAGGCAACGGCGTTTTCCTGGGGGGAACCGGCGAAGACCCGTTAAGGGGGCGTTATGGAGGCCGTGGCGAAACTGCCAGCACCCACCCAAGATCAGTGGGAGTGGCAATACGAGGGCGCGTGCCGCGAGGCCGACCCCGACCTGTTCTTCCACCCCGAGGGAGAACGCGGTGCGGCGCGCAAGCGCCGGGCCGAGTCCGCGAAGGAGTTCTGCTCGCGGTGCCCCGTGCTCGACATGTGCCGCGAGCGTTCGCTCCAGGCACGCGAGCCGTTTGGGGTGTGGGGCGGCCTCAGCGAGGATGAGCGTCACGCGATCCTCGCCGGCCGCCTGCGTCAGGCGAGCTAGCTGCCCCGTTGCCTCGCGCATCGTCCCTCGAGAGGCCTGGTGAAGGGACGATGCCGGGGTACGGGGTGGGCGGAATCGTCCGCCCGCAGACGCCAACGGGCCCCGAGGCTATCGCCCCGGGGCCCGTGGTGACGGCTGGAATTAGCCGACGATGGCGAGCAGGTCGCGCGCCGAGAGGATGAGGTACTCCTCGCCGGCGTACTTGACCTCGGTGCCGCCGTACTTGCTGTAGATGACCTTGTCGCCGACGTTCACGTCGAGCGGGACTCGGTTGCCGTTGTCGTCGATGCGGCCGGGGCCCACGGCCACGACCTCGCCCTCCTGGGGCTTCTCCTTGGCCGTGTCAGGGATCACGAGGCCGGACGCCGTCGTGGTCTCGGCCGCGGCGGCCTTGACAACGACCTTGTCCTCCAGAGGCTTGATTGAGACCGACACTGCGGACCTCACCTTCCGTCGTCGAAGTATGGAATGCGAACCGGTCGGGTCCGCCGTCGCGGGGGTCGGACCCAGCTGGTTCCTGCTCGTGAGAGCAGGACCAATTTAGCACTCGTGTGCCCCGAGTGCTAACGGGCGCGGTCGTGTTCGCCCCCCGTGAAAGGATCCGCGTATGGACGCCGCCACCGCTCGCCTCACCGTGAGCGCACCGTGCCTCGACCTCGCGGGGTCGCTGCGCGGCTTCGCTCCTCGAGAGGCCCTCGCGATCGCGGGTCGCTTGCGCCGTGCGGGTCACGATCCCGCGCTCGTGACGGCCGCGATGACCCTCGCCGAGCTCCGCACCGAGGCTCGCCCGCGGCTCGGCGACGCGGCGGACTCCATGGTGTTTCACCGCGCGGGCCTCGAGCAGGCCTCGCGTGTCGCGGCCTCGTCGCTGCATGCGGCGCGCTTCGCGGAGGCGGGGTGCGAGCGTGTGGCCGACCTCACGGCCGGCCTCGGGGCCGATTCCATGGCGCTGGCCGCACGCGGCATCGAGGTGGTCGCGTTCGAGGCGGATGAGGCGACGGCGATCCTCGCGGCGCACAACCTGGCCCCGTGGCCCCACGCGAGGGTCGTGTGGGGAGACTCCCTCGAGGCGTTGGGCGACCTGTCGGTCGACGGCATCTTCGCGGATCCCGCCCGGCGCACGGCACGCGGTCGCCGCCACGACCCCGCGGACTACTCGCCGCGGCTCGACGCCGTCCTCGACCTCCGTCACGAGGTGCGCGCGCTCGGTGTCAAGGCGGGGCCGGGGTTGCCGCATGAGGCGATTCCGCCCGACATGGAGGCTCAGTGGGTGAGCATCGACGGCGACGTGGTCGAGGTGGGCCTGTGGTCCGGCGCCGCCGCGCGGCGTCCGGGCCACGCGGCGCTCGTCCTGCGCGGCGGGCAGTCGCACGAGATCTTCGGGCCGACGGATCGCGCCCCTTCGGGACCGCTCGGGGGTTGGCTCCTGGAGCCCGACGGCGCGGTGATCCGCGCGGGCCTGGTGGGCGTGCTCGCGGAGCGGACCGGCACGCGCCTGGTGGACCCGCGCATCGCCTACCTCACCGCGGATGAGCGCGTCGAGACGCCGTTGGCCCGCACGTATCGCGTGCTCGAGCGATGGCCGCTCGACATCAAGGCCCTGGCACGCGAGCTGCGCGCGCGCGACGTGGGCACGGTCGACATCAAGAAGCGCGGCGTCGACCTCACCCCCGAACAGGTGCGGCCGCGGCTCAAGCTCAAGGGCACGCAGCGCGCGACGGTGGTGCTCACTCGCCTCGAGGGCGACCACGCGGCGCTGCTCGTCGAGCCCGCGTAGGCGCCCGCTACGCCCCCACGATGAGCGACACCGCGAGCGCCGCCATCACGACGGCAATGATCCCGTCGAGCACGCGCCACGCGCCGGGCCTCGCGAGCACCCCCGACAACAGCCGCGCCCCGTAGCCGAGAGACGTGAACCACACCACGGAGCCGGTCATGGCCCCCGCCGCGAAGATCCACGGCGCCGCCTGGGCGGCTCCCACCGTGCCGAGCAGCACCACGGTGTCGAGGTACACGTGCGGGTTGAGCCACGTGAGCGCGAGGCACGTCAGCGCGACCGTGCGCGCGGACTCGCTGGACACGGATCGACCGGGGGGCGCGCCGTCCGCGGCGAGACTCTCACGCGCGGGCCGCCACGCGCGCCGCGCCGCGAGCAGCGCATAGCCCAGCAGAAACGCGGCGCCGGCCCAGCGCGCGACGGTGATGAGCCACGGCACGGTCTCGATCGCGGCGCCGACTCCCGCGACTCCTGCCGCGATCAGCACCGCGTCCGACACCGCGCAGATCGCGACCACGAGCCGCACGTGCTCGCGACGCAGGCCCTGGCGCAGCACGAAGACGTTCTGGGCGCCGATCGCGACGATCAGGGAGAGCCCGAGGCCGAGCCCGGCAAGAAAGGTCATGGCGCCACCGTAGGGTCGCCGCGTCTCGAGCACCACTCATGATTCCTTCACGAGCATTAGGCTCACTAATGTGAAGATCCCCGCGGAACTCGCAATCACGCTGGCCGTCGTCGTGCGTGAGGGCTCGCTCGAGGCGGCCGCCCGCGCGCTCCACGTGACGCAGTCCGCGGTCAGCCAGCGCCTCGCGACGCTCGAGCGCCTCACCGGGCAGGTGCTGCTCGTGCGCGCGCGCCCGGTCCGCGCGACGTCGGCGGGTGACGTCGTGATCCGCTACGCGCGCCAGGTCGAGCAACTCGACGCGGACGCCGCATCGGCGCTGGGGCTGAGCGACAGCGACGCGGCGCGCCTCCCGATAGCCGTCAACGCGGACTCGCTCGCGACCTGGCTGCTCGCCCCGCTCGCCCGCGTCTCACGGTCACGCGGATTCCTGCTGGACCTGCATCGCGAGGACGAGTCCCACACCGCCGCGCTCCTTGCCGACGGCACCGTGGTCGCCGCCGTGACCACGCGCGCCACCCCGGTCCCTGGCTGCACGGTCACCACCCTGGGACGCATGACGTATCGCGCGGTCGCCAGTCCCGCCTTCGCGGAGCGGTGGCTTTCCCGCGATGCGGGGCCCGCAGGGCTCGCGACCGCACTCGCCCACGCTCCCATCGTCGACTTCGACGCACGCGACACGCTGCAGACCCGCTGGCTCGAGTCGCGCGGCGTCGATCCCGCCGCTCCCCCGCGCCATCGCGTGCCGTCCTCGGCGGAGTTCGCGTCCGCGATCGCCCTGGGGCTGGGGTGGGGCATGCTTCCCGCCGCCCAGCGCCGCGGCCTGGACCTGGTCGCGCTGGGCGAGCCGGAGCTCGCGGTGACCCTCCACTGGCAGCAGTGGCGCCTTCACTCGGACCACCTCGACGCGCTCGCGAGCGAGGTCGCCGCGGCCGCGTCGACGGCCCTCGATCAGTAGCCGCGGGCGAGCGGTCGCCCCTCAGCAGGTCGCCGGCAGGCCCTCACCCATGCGCACCGGCCAGTCCCCACCGGGCGCGCTCGCGCCCGTGAGCACATCCGCGAGCGCCTCGATGGCCGCGCGCGAGTCCCCGTACATCGCGACGTAGGCGTCCGCGGTCGAGGCCTCGAGGCCCCACGGCCCGCCGAGCGACACCACCACATCCGCCGTGGCTGTCTGCGAGCCGGACGTCAGGAGCACGCCCGAGGTGCCGTCTCCCGCTGGCACCCCCCGCGACTCGAGCGCGCCCGCGAGGGCGCGCGCGGCATCGTCCGATCCCCCGGTCACGCGCACGGTCTCGCCCACGAACGGTCCTTCGCACTCGCGGGCCGCGACGGTCGCTCCCGCCGCGGCCAGCGTGCGCGCGTAGCCGTCCTCCTGTGGCGCCGGGTCGAGCGCGTCCTGCCACCGCAGCAGCGCGATCGAGCGCGCGGCCGCCTCGTCGAGGCGCTCGCGCGTGAGCGTGCCCCGTTCGACCGCGCGAACCACCGCGCGCACCGCGACCTCGATGTCCCCGGGCATGACGAGGACATCGGCGCCGGCCGCCAGCGCCTCGACCGCGACCTCGCCGGGCGCGCGCCCCTCGGTGACGGCGGCCATGTTGAGGGCATCGGTGATCGCCACGCCCTCGAAGCCCATCTCCTCGCGCAGGTACGCGTAGGCGTCGGGCTCGAGCGTCGCGGGTCCCGAGCCCCACTGCGGCACCGCGATGTGACCCATCATGACCGCGGGCGCGCCCGCCTCGATCGCGCGCGCGAAGGGCACCAGGTCGGTCTCCGCAAGCTTCGCGACGCTGCGCCCGTGCACGGGGAGCCCCGTGTGAGAGTCGACCGTGACGGACCCGTGGCCAGGGAAGTGCTTGATGACCGGGGCCACTCCGCCGCTCACGAAGCCCTCGACCGCCGCCACGACCGTCTCCGCGACGCGCTCGGGATCGTCGCCCGCGCTGCGCGTGCGAATCGTGGGATCCGTGGTGCCGATCGTGACGTCGGCCACCGGCGCGTAGTCGATGCCCACTCCCAGGTCCCGCAGGTCGGCCCCGAGGCCGCGATACGCGGCGGTCACCGCATCCTTGTCCCGCGCGGCACCGGCCGCCATGAACGACGGCAGGCGGGGGATCGCCGCGCGCAAGCGGGCCACGGATCCGCCCTCCTCATCGGTCGAGATCCACACGGGCCAGTCGCGGTCGTCGGCATCCGCGACGGCGCGCGTGAGTGTCGCGACGGCCTCGGCCGAGGGAGCCGATCCCCCCATGAGGATCACCCCGCCCACGTGGTGGCGTCGCACGAGGTCCGACGCCACGGCGGGATCGGGCGACGCGAGATCCACGACCATCACCTGCGCGGCCACGCGCTCGAGCGGCAGCGCCCTGGCATCGGCCAGCGCCTGCTGCCACGTCTCGTGGGTCGGGCCCCACGTCAGCGTCGTGGGCACGGGGTCGGGCGAGGGGGACGATGCCGGGGCGGCGCTCGCGGGGTCCGTCGCGGTCGGCAGCGGCCGGGCGTCGGTCGCCGGCGTGCACGCGCCCAGGGCGAGGGCGGCCGCGAGCGCGAGCGCCGCGATGCGCATCAGACCGTGATGGTCGACAGCGGCATCGACGAGTCGACGCCGATGTCGAGGCGGCTGGGCGCGACGCCAGCCTCCAGCACGGCGGAGCCGAGCGCGGCGATCATCGCGCCGTTGTCCGTGCAGTAGCGCAGCGGCGGGATGCGCACGTCGATGCCAGCCGCCTCGCCACGCTGCTGCGCGAGCTCACGCAACTGGCTGTTCGCGGAGAATCCCCCGCCGATCACGAGGGTGTCGACCCCGTGTTCGCGGCACGCGTTGAGGGTCTTGGTCACCAGGACATCGGCCACGGCTGCGGCGAAGCTCGCGGCGACGTCCTCGACCGGCACCTCGAGTCCAGACTCACGGCGGGCCTCGACCCACCGCGCGACGGCCGTCTTGAGACCCGAGAAGGAGAAGTCGTAGGCGTGCTTAGCCATGTCCTTCGGCTTGGACAGTCCGCGCGGGAAGGGGATCGCCTCGGGGTCACCCTCGCGCGCGAGCCGGTCGACGTGCGGCCCACCCGGATACGGCAGGCCCAGCAGGCGTCCCACCTTGTCGAAGGCCTCGCCCGCGGCATCGTCGAGCGTGTGACCGAGCTCGGTGACGCGCGTCGCGATGTCGTCCACGAGAAGCAGCGACGTGTGACCACCCGAGACCACGAGCGCCATGGTGCGATCGGGGAAGCGGCCGTGCACCAACTGGTCGACGGCGGCGTGGCCGATCACGTGGTTGACGCCGTAGAGCGGGCGGCCGAGCCCGAGCGAGAGCGCCTTGGCCGCGGACACGCCCACCGTGAGCGAGCCGACGAGCCCCGGGCCGGAGGCCACCGCGACCGCGTCGACGTCCGACAGCGAGCGCCCGGCGCGCGCGAGAGCCTCGTCGAGCGTGGGAAGCACGGCCTCCAGGTGGGCGCGCGAGGCGACCTCGGGGACGATGCCGCCGAAGCGCGCGTGCTCGTCCATCGACGAGGCGACGACGTCCGCGAGCAGCTCCCCGTTCTCCACGAGGGCGACGCCGGTCTCGTCGCAGGTGCTCTCCAGTCCGAGTACAAGTGCCACGGGTCAACTCTAGCCGGGCCGCCGCGCGCGCCTCCGCGCGCGTCTGGGCCCCGAGCGTCCCGAACGGGGACGTGCTACTACGGGGAACCGGGCTCGTAGGTCGAGAGCGCACGGCGCATCACGAGCGCGTCCACACCCTCGGGCTGGTAGTACTTGCGCCGCACGCGCACGTCCTCGAAGCCGTATGCGCGGTACAGCGCGAGAGCCGCGTCATTGGTCACCGCCACCTCAAGCCACACGTCGGGAGCGCCCACGCGCCGCGCCTCCGCAAGGAAGTCCTCCATCAACGCCCTCGCGAGGCCGCGGCGACGCATCGCGGGCAGCACCGCCAGGTTCATGAGGTGGAACGCATCGCCGTCGTAGCCGTACACGGCGTAACCCGCGAGCCTCCCATCCGCCTCGATGCCTCGATAGCGCGTGAAGCCGTACACGTAGTCGTGCTCGATGAGCTCGCGCGACCACGCCGAGGCGCCAAACAACTCGCTCTCGACCTCCGCCATCCACGGCAGGTCGGACTCCCCGAGGTCGCGGATCACGCCCCTGGCACGCCGTGGACGTCGGGGCGGCGGAGGTACAGCGGCTCGGTCGGCAGGTCCTCGCCGCGCCGGCGTAGCCGCGCCGCGACCGCCGCGAGCAGCACCGGATCCGGGTCCGCCGTCACCGCGGAGGGGAAGTCGTCGGGGTACAGCAGCGCGCCGCGGCCGACCACGGTTCCGACCGCCTCAACCTCGCCGGGCACGGTCACCGCGGGACCCGCGGTCCTCTCGCCGTCGCGATACGTCGCCCAGTACACCTCGCGGCGCCTGGCGTCCGCGACCACGGTGACCTCGCCGCCGTGAGCGGCGCCCATCGCGTCGAGCGAGCACACCCCCTCGACGGGGATGCCCCACACGTGACCGAGCGTGCGCGCGGTCACCAGTCCCACGCGCAGGCCTGTGAACGGCGCGGGACCCGTGCCGACCACGATGCGCGTGATCGCCTCGCGAGAGACTCCGGCCTCGTCCATCACCTGGTCGATGAGGCCCGCGAGCAGCTCGGCATGGCCGCGCGGGTTGAACTCCGAGCGCGACGCGACCACCTCGCCCGCTTCGGAGACGAGTGCGACCGCGATCGCGGATGACGTATCGAGCGCGAGAATCACGGCTCTAGCCTACGAGGGCGACGTCGGCCCAGCGGTCGCCGTGGGTCGTGACGGTCACGGTGCGCAGGCCCTCGTCGGGCCGTTCCATGTCGACCTCGCCGCCGCGCGTGCGAGAAATCACCACGTGGAGGCGATCCTGCGACAGCTGCTCGGCCCTGTCCTCACCCCACTCGACCACGGTCACCGACGAGTCGACGGTCGCGTCGAGGTCGAGGTCGTCGAGCTCCGCGAGGGACGTGAGCCGGTATGCGTCGACATGGATGAGCGCGGGCCCTCCCACGAGAGAAGGATGGGTGCGCGCGATGATGAACGTGGGGCTCGCGACCGGGCCCCGGACTCCCAGCGCCTCGCCCAGGCCCTGCGTGAACGTGGTCTTCCCCGCACCCAGGTCGCCCGACAGGATGACGACGTCGCCCGCGCGCAGGTGTGGCGCGAAGACGTCACGCGCGAGCGCGCGCATCGCGTCGCCGTCGGCGATCGAGAAGGTGGCGGGGGCCGATGCTGTGGTCATGCGGGCGTCTTCCCCTTCAGTCCGCCGAACCGGCAGACGATCTCGTAGTCGATGGTGTCGACGGCGCGCGCCCAGTCGCGTGCGCTCGGGCCGTCGGGGCCGATCAGCACCACGCGGTCACCCGCGCGTTCCGGCGCGTCGGGGCCCAGGTCGAGCACCACCTGGTCCATGCACACGCGCCCCGCGATCCGGTGGCGACGGCCGTCGATCGCGACCTCGGCCCGGTTGCCGGCCGACCGGAAGATGCCGTCGGCGTATCCGGCCGTGACGAGTCCCAGGCGCGTGGCCGCGGGCGTGGTGTAGTCGTGGCCGTAGCTCACGCCCTGCCCGGCGGGGACGTCCTTGACGAGCGCGAGGGACGCGGTCACGCTCATCGCGGGCTCGAGTCCGAACGACGCTCCGGCGGGGTCCTCGACGGGAGGCAGCCCGTATACGGCGATTCCGGGGCGCACCAGGTCGAAGTGCAGATCGGGTCGCGTGAGCGTGGCCGCCGAGTTCGCCAGGTGGCGCACCTCGAGCGCCACTCCCCTGGCCTCGATCACCGCGAGCGCGTCGCGGAAGGCCTGGGCCTGCAGGTCGATCGTGGGATGGCCGGGTTGGTCGGCCCACGCGAGGTGCGACCACGCCCCGACGATCTCCACGGCATCGTCCGCCGCGAGCGCGGCGTCGAGCAGCGCGGACAGACCCTCCGCGCGCACTCCCTCGCGCGCAAGCCCCGTGTCGAGGCACACGTGGACGCGCGCGCGGCGCCCGTCCTGGCGCGCCGCCGACACGATCACGTCGAGCACCTCGAGGGACGATGCGCTGAGGTCCACCCCCGCCGCGAGCAGTGCGCGCGCGGGCAGCTCGGGACCGTAGAGCCAGGTCAGGATGCGCCCGGTGTCGCCCGCGGCCCTCAGCGCCAGCGCCTCGTCGGGCTGGGCGACGCCCAGCCACGTTGCACCGCCCTCACGCGCCGCTCGTGACGCCGGCACGAGGCCGTGACCGTACGCATCGGCCTTCACGACCGCCATCACCTGAGCCGTCGTCGTCGCCCGCAGCCTGACGACGTTGCGGGTGATCGCGCCGTAGTCGACGCTCACCTCGAGCCTGGTCATGCGCCCTCCCCAATGACGACGGCCGAGGCAATCCCGGCATCGTGCGACAGCGACACGTGGAGCGACGTCATGCCGAGCGCCGTCGCCCGCGCGGCGACGGTGCCGGTGACCGCGAGGCGCGGCTGCCCGCCCTCCTCGCGCAGGACTTCGCAGTCGTGCCAGTTCAGTCCCGCCGGCGCGCCGAGCGCCTTCGCGAGCGCCTCCTTCGCGGCCCAGTTCGCGGCGAGGCTCGCGTGGCCCAGGTGGCGTTCCGCAGGGGTGAAGACGCGGTCGAGGAAGCCGGGCGACCGCTCGAGCGCCTCCTCGAAGCGAGCGATCTCGACCACGTCGATGCCGAGGCCCAGGATCGCCACCGCTACTCCACCGTGACGGACTTGGCGAGGTTGCGCGGCTGATCGACGTCGTAGCCCTTCGCCGCGGCGAGTTCGAGCGCGAAGATCTGCAGCGGCACCACGGACAGCAACGGCGTCATGAGGACGGGGGCGGACGGGACGTAGAAGACCTGCTCGGCGTAGTTGGCCGCGTCGGTGTCGCCCTCCTCGGCGATCACGAACGTGCGGGCGCCACGCGCGCGGACCTCCTGCACGTTGGAGATCACCTTCGCGTGCAGCGACTCGCGACCGCGCGGGCTGGGCAGCACGATGAACACCGGCTGGCCCTCCTCGACCAGGGCGATGGGCCCGTGCTTGAGTTCTCCCGCGGCGAAGCCCTCGGCGTGGATGTACGCGAGCTCCTTGAGCTTGAGGGCGCCCTCGAGCGCGACCGGGTATCCCACGTGCCTGCCCAGGAACAGCACGGTGCGCTCGTTCGCCATGGTGCGCGCAAGCTCACGAATGGGCTCCGAAGTGTCGAGGACCCGCTGGATCTTCGAGGGGATCGCGTCGAGCTGCTCGAGGAGCGACTCGATCTCGTCGGGGAACTTGTTGCCGCGCAGCTCCGCGAGGTAGATGCCCAGCAGGTACACCGCGGTGATCTGCGCGAGGAAGGCCTTGGTCGACGCGACCGCAATCTCGGGACCGGCGCGCGTGTAGAGGACGGCGTCCGCCTCGCGCGCGATCGTCGAGCCTTGCGTGTTGACGATCGCGATGACCGGCGCGCCCTGCTGCTGCGCGTGACGCACGGCCATGATCGTGTCCATGGTCTCGCCCGACTGGCTGATGGCCACGACGAGGGTGCGCACGCCCACCACGGGGTCGCGATAGCGGAACTCGTGCGCGAGCTCGACCTCGACGGGAATGCGGCACCAGTGCTCGATCGCGTAGCGGCCCACGAGCCCCGCGTATGCGGCGGTGCCACACGCGACGACGATGATCTTGTCGATCGAGTTCAGCACGGTCTCGTGAATGATGCCACCGTCGAGCTGGAGTCGTCCGCGGTCGTCGATGCGGCCGCGCAGGGTGTCCGCGACCGCGGTCGGCTGGTCGTGGATCTCCTTCTCCATGAAGGTCGAGAAGCCGCCCTTCTGAGCAGCGGAGGCGTCCCAGTCCACGTGATACGGCTCGCGCTCGACCACGAGGCCCTTCATGTCGGTGATCGTGACGCGATCGGGAGTGATCTCGACGACCTCGTCCTGGTGCAGCTCGAGCGCCGTGCGGGTGTGCTCGATGAACGCCACCACGTCGGAGCCGAGGAAGTTCTCTCCCTCGCCCAGACCGATCACCAGCGGGCTGTTGCGACGCGCGCCGACGACCGTGCGCGGTTCCCGCGCATCGACCGCGAGCAACGTGAACGCGCCCTCGAGGCGTCGCGTGATGAGGCGCATCGCATCCGCGAGGCCCACACCCTTGTCCACCTCCCTGGCAAGCAGGTGGCCGGCGACCTCGGTGTCGGTCTCCGAGAGGAACGCGACGCCCTCGGCTTCGAGCTCGGCGCGCAGCGCCGCGAAGTTCTCGATGATCCCGTTGTGGATGATCGCGATGCGCCCGCCGGCAGCGAGGTGCGGGTGCGCGTTGGCGTCCGTGGGTGCTCCGTGGGTCGCCCACCGCGTGTGCCCGATCGCCGCGGTGGCGGCGCCCAGGGGGTGCTCCGCGAGCGCCTTCGCGAGGTTGATGAGCTTGCCCGACTTCTTGGCCATGTCCACGTGGCTCGTGTCGGTCGTGACCGCAGCGATGCCCGCGGAGTCGTATCCGCGATACTCGAGCCTCGCGAGTCCGGCCATCACGACGCCCTGAGGCCGTGCTCCGGGCTCACCCGCACCCACATATCCGACGATTCCGCACATGACCCCGAGTCTAGATGCCGCCCTCGCGGACCCGGCGCAGCGCGGACGATGCGCAACAATGGGCGAGTGAATGAGGCGCGAGGGTCCGATGCGGGCACCCCCTATGTGACCCTGGGCCGCGACGAGTGGGCCGCGCTGGCCGACGCCACGCCGCTGCCGCTCACCGAGGCCGACATCGCCAAGGTCAGGGGCCTGGGAGATCCGGTCGACCTTGCCGAGGTGGATCAGATCTATCGCCCGCTGTCGCGACTGCTCGACCTGTACTCGGGCGCGACCGGCGCCCTGCACCGCGCGACCAGCCAGTTCCTTGGCGAGCGCGCGTCGCGCACGCCCTTCGTGATCGGGGTCGCGGGATCCGTCGCGGTCGGCAAGTCGACCACCGCGCGCCTCCTCAAGGAGCTCATGGCCCGCTGGCCCCGCTCTCCCCGGGTCGAGCTCGTCACGACCGATGGCTTCCTCTATCCGAACTCGGTCCTCATCGAGCGCGACCTGCTCGCGCGCAAGGGCTTTCCCGAGTCGTACGACAGGCGCGCGTTGCGCAACTTCATCTTGCAGGTGAAGTCGGGCGCCTCCGAGGTTCGGGCGCCGGTGTACTCGCACCAGGTCTACGACATCGTGCCCGACCAGCAGGTGGTGGTCCGCCAGCCCGACGTTCTCATCGTCGAGGGCCTCAACGTGCTGCAGACCGCGCAGTCCCGCGAGCCGGGCGCCTCGCAGATCGCGGTCAGCGACTTCTTCGACGTGTCGATCTACGTCGATGCGGATCCCGACGACATCCGCCGCTGGTACATCGAGCGGTTCCTCGCGCTGCGCGAGTCGGCGTTCGCACGGCCGGACTCGTATTTCCACTCGTATTCGACGCTGACCGACACCCAGGCTAAGGCGGTCGCCGGCCAGGTGTGGGACACCGTCAACGCACCCAACCTCGCACGCAACATCGCGCCCACGCGCTCGCGCGCGACCATCATCCTGCGCAAGGGCGCCGACCACACCGTCGAGTCGGTGCGGCTGCGCAAGCTGTAGCTCACGTCACGCGGGACGCCGCGCCACCACCGTGAAGGTGCACGGCACGCGCCATGCGTCCTCGTCGGGCCAGGCGAAGTTGCCGTCGGGAAGCTCGATCATGCGGTCGCTGAAGCGCCACGGCAGCGTCCGGCCCTCGTCGAGTCGCTCGATGACGAGCCCCGCACCCAGCAGCGCCATGACCACCTCGGACAGCGGATGCGGCCACTCGTACGTGCGGGTGTGAGTGATCCGCCCGTCTCCGACGTAGGTCGTGTCCTCGTCCCACGCGAGCGCCCGGCCGTCGCCAAAGTAGCGATAGCGCAGCTCGAGCGTCTCCGCATCCTCGTCGAGCGCGTACAGCACGGGATGCCCGTCCCTGATGTAGAACAGCCCGCCCGGCGTCAGCAGCGCGGCCACCTGCGCGGCCCACGCGTCGAGGTCGTTGAGCCAAGAGATCGCGCCGATGCTCGTGTACACGACGTCGAAGACGGTCTCCGGGCCGAGCTCCCTGACGACTGCCGCTCGGGCCGCGAGCACATCCGTCTCGACCCACCGCGCGGCGACACCGAGTTCACGCGCGAGTGCCGCCGCTGCCTCCAGCGCGGAGGCCGAGAAGTCGACGCCGACCACGCGGGCCGCGCCGGCCCTCGCGAGCGAAACCGTGTCCGTGCCGATGTGGCACTGCAAGTGACACACGTCAAGCCCGGCGAGGCCGTCGGGCCCCAGGTGTGCGCGCATCGTCTCCATGTCGGTCTCCACCACACCCGACAGCCGGACCGGGTCGTCCCGCAGCGACGCGATGTCGTACGCGTCGAGGTGGAGGGGCACCCGCTCCTCCCAGTTGGCGTGGTTGGTTGCGCGCGCGGCCTCCCACGCGATCTCGACGGGCTCGTCGGCTCCCGACATCAGTCCTCCTCCGTGGCGCGGCGCTCGTGACGCGGCGGCCGCACCTGGATCTCGCCGGTCGCGATGCGCTGCTCGATGTCGGCCACCAGGTCGGGCAGCTCTGGCTCCGCGAATCCGAGTCGCTGCAGGATCTTGTCGATCACGATGCCGAGGATGATGCCGCCGGTCACGCCGACCGCGATCGACACCAGCAGGTTCTCGAAGATCGAGCCCGCCCACACGCCGAGCGCGATGCCGTAGGTGGCCCAGATCACCGCGGCCACGGCGTCGACCGCCATGAACCACTTCTGGGGATAGCGCAGCGCGCCCGCGGTGATGTTCACGGCGACGCGCCCCATGGGGATGAAGCGCGCCGCGATGATGAAGGTCGTGCCCCTGCGCTCGAGCGTGGTCTCCGCCCAATCGAGGGTCTTGCGCACGCGAGCGCGAGCAAAGAACGGATGCTTGCGCACGTCGAATCTCGACCCCACCCAGTACGCGATCTGGTCGCCGCACCACGCGCCCAGCGCCGCCGCGATCCACACGATCCACACGATCGGTGTGCCCGTCTGTGCCCAAGCCGTCGCGGAGGCGATGACGACAGACTCGCTGGGCACCACGGGGAAGATGCCGTCGATGACCGCGAGGGCCCACACGCTGGGGTAGATCCACAGGGACTCGGTGAGGGTGAGCGTCCACTCCTCGACCGCTCCGACCCAGTCGGTGAGCAGGTGCCAAAACTCATTCACCGGGTCAGTCTGTCAGGTCGATGCCCTGCGGACGATGGGGTGATCCCCTGATCGCGACCCGCCGCGAGGATGAAAGGTGAACCGGCTACAGCGCGAGCCGGCGCGCGACCACGGCCGCGATCGCCTCGGCGTGGCGCTGGGCGTCGTCGGCCGTCGCGGCCTCGACCATGACCCTCACCAGCGGCTCCGTTCCCGACGGGCGCAACAGCACGCGCCCAGAGTCGCCGAGCTCGCGGCGCACCGCGGTTACTGCGGACTGCACCTCGGTGTCGGTGTGCACGCGCGAGCGGTCCGCGTCGCGCACGTTGATGAGCACCTGCGGCAGTGTCTCGATCCCGGCGCACTGGTCGCGCAGCGGTCCGCGCGCGACGACGCGGGCGCCCACGAGCAGCGCGGTGAGAATCCCGTCTCCGGTGGTGGAGTGGTCAGCGACGATGATGTGGCCCGACTGCTCGCCGCCCAGGGAGAAGCCGCCGTCGCGCATCGCCTCGAGCACGTAGCGGTCGCCCACGGCGGCCTCCACGATGTCGATGCCCTCGCGACGCATCGCCTGGTGAAGCCCCAGGTTGCTCATCACGGTCGCGACCAGCGTCGAGCGGTAGAGCGCGCCGGCGTCTCGCATCGCGACGGCCAACAGGCCCATGATCTGGTCGCCGTTGACCACGCTGCCCTCGTGGTCGACCGCGAGGCAGCGGTCGGCGTCACCGTCGAACGCGACGCCCAGGTCCGCTCCGTGCGCGACCACGGCGGCCTGCAGCGGCGCCAGGTGGGTCGAGCCGACGCCGTCGTTGATGTTGAGGCCGTCGGGGCTCGCGTTGATGGTCGTGATCCGCGCGCCGGCGTTCTCGAGCGCGAGGGGTCCGACCACGCTGGCGGCGCCGTGCGCCGCGTCGACCACCACGTGAAGGCCCGCGAGGGGCGCGTCGAGCCGCGCGAAGGCACGGACAGCGCCGTCGACGTGCGCGACGTAGTCGTCGGCCAGGTCGGGTGACGGGACGATGCGTCCCACCGCCGCGCCTGTCGGGCGCTCCCACGCCTCGCCCACGCGAGCCTCGATCGCCTCCTCGACGGAGTCGTCGAGCTTGTGCCCGCCCCTGCCGAAGAACTTGATGCCGTTGTCTGGCATCGGATTGTGGGAGGCGGAGATCACGACACCCAGGTCGGCCTGAGTGGAACCCGTGAGGTAGGCGACGGCGGGCGTGGGGACCACGCCGGCGTCGAGGACGTCAACCCCCGCAGACGCAAGACCGGCCGCGACAGCCGCGCTCAGGAACTCGCCTGAGACGCGGGTGTCGCGGCCGATCACGGCACGCGGGCGGTGTCCGGAGAACTCGCCCCGCTCGGCCAGCACATGGGCCGCCGCGACCGCAAGGTCGACGGCGAGCTCCGCTGTGAGGTCGCGGTTCGCGAGGCCCCGGACACCGTCCGTGCCAAAGAGACGCGCCATGCGCGCGGTGTTAGCGCTTCGAGTACTGGGGCGCGCGGCGGGCCTTCTTGAGACCAGCCTTCTTGCGCTCCACCACGCGAGCGTCACGCGTGAGGAAACCGGCCTTCTTGAGCTCGGGGCGGTTGTTCTCCACGTCGATCTCGTTGAGGGCACGGGCCACGCCGAGGCGCAGCGCGCCGGCCTGACCCGAGGGGCCTCCACCGTGGATGCGCGCGTGCACGTCGAACTTGCCCTCGATGTCGAGGAGCGCGAACGGCGAGTTCACGAGCTGCTGGTGCACCTTGTTCGGGAAGTAGTCCTCGAGGGTGCGGCCGTTGATAACCCAGGTGCCGGTGCCGGGCACCAGGCGCACGCGGGCGACGGCCTCCTTGCGACGGCCAAGGCCGGCGCCGGGGGCAACATTGGAGGCACCCTTGCCGCGCTCGGGCGCGGTCTCGGAGGTGTACTCGGTGGGGGTCTCGTTCTCGACCTCGGTCGTCACTTCTGCCACTTTCATCAATCCTTAACTGCGGCGCTTACTGCGCGACCTGGGAGATCTCGAACACCTGCGGCTGCTGCGCGGCGTGGGGGTGCTCCGAGCCCGCGTACACCTTGAGGTGCTTGAGCTGGTTGGCGCCGAGCGTGGTCTTCGGGAGCATGCCCTTGACCGCGTTCTCGATGACCCGGCGAGGGTTCTTCTCGAGGAGCTCGCCGATCGGAACGGCGGAGAGGCCGCCCGGGTAGCCCGAGTGGCGGTAGACCATCTTGTCGGTCAGCTTGTTGCCCGACAGGGCCACCTTCTCAGCGTTGATGACGATGACGAAGTCACCGCCGTCGACGTGGGGCGCAAACGTCGCCTTGTGCTTGCCGCGGAGCAGCGAAGCGGCCTGAGAGGCCAGACGACCGAGGACCACGTCAGTAGCGTCGATGACATACCAGTTCTTGGTGACGTCACCCGGCTTGGGAGAATACGTACGCACTGTGAAGCCTTACTTCTACTCGATTCGGTGGACGGTGACGGAATCACCGCGAAGCATTTCGGTCGGCGGGACCTGCGGGGGCGAGTGGGAGGCACCGTCCACAAGGGAACGCACAACGACGCACCATCATACGCGGGAGGTGGCGCGGCGGTCAATCCGACACCGGCCTGCCCCGCGCGTCGGTCACGGCAGGGTGCGCCTGCCCCGGGTAGCCTCGGCGCGCGCCGCAAGCGAGGAGTCGTCCGGATACGCGACGGACTCGAGCGTGAGCCCATGCGCCGGCGCCACCGCGATCGCCGAGGATCGCCCCTCCGTGGCGGCCACCACCTCGAGCCAGTCGAGGTCGCGGCGACCCTCTCCCACCGCGAGCAGCGCGCCCACGAGCGAGCGGACCATCGAGTGGCAGAAGGCATCCGCGCGCACGGTCGCGACCACGAGCCCCGCATCGGGGCCGTCGCTCTCGCGTCGCCACGACAGTTCGAGCAGGTCGCGGATGGTCGTCGCGCCCTCGCGTCCGCGACAGAAGGCGGCGAAGTCGCGCAGTCCCGTGAGGGTGGCCGATGCCCTGTTAAGGGCGTCGACATCGAGGGGGCGGCGCACGCGCGCCACGTGGCGACGGGTCAGGACGTCGGGCACCCCGTCGCAAATGCGGTACGCGTAGCGACGCTGCGTGGCAGAGAACCGCGCGTCGAATCCCTCCGGCGCGATCGACACCGCCTTGATCACGACATCGTCGGGAAGCAGCCCATCCAGCCGGCTCGCGAGCCCCTCCGCGGGGCTACGCGGCGCGCGACCGGGCAGCCGCTCCCACGAGTCGAGGTCGATGTCCACATGGGCGACCTGACCGCGCGCGTGGACCCCCGCATCGGTGCGTCCCGCGACGGTGACGCGGGGAGCGCGGTCCTGGCGCAGGATGCGCGTCAGCGCGTCCTCCAGGACCCCCTGGACGGTCCGCAGGCCCGGCTGGGCGGCCCAGCCCGAGAAGTCGGTCCCGTCGTACGACAAGTCGAGGCGGGCCCGCACGATCGTCGACTGCTCGATCATGCGGACCCGCCTCGTGTGCGCCTCACAGAGAGGCGGTGACTACTTGGTCTCGGCGTCCGTCGCGGTCGCCTCGGCCGCGGGGGCCTCGGTCTCCTCGACGGTGGTGTCCTCGACGACGGTCTCCTCGGCCGGAGCCTCCTCGACCTTCTCGGCCTTCGCCTTCTTGGGCGCGGCCTTCTTGGTGGCCTTCTCGGCCTCCTTGGTCACGGCCTTCTTGGCGGGCGCACCGGCCTCGACCAGCTCGATCACCGCGAGGGGCGCGTTGTCGCCCTTGCGGAAGCCGACCTTGGTGATGCGGGTGTAGCCGCCGTCGCGCTCGGCGAAGCCGGGGCCGATCTCGGCGAAGAGCCTGTGGACAACGCCCTTGTCGGAGATGATCCCGAGCACCTTGCGGCGCGAGGCGAGGTCGCCGCGCTTGGCGAAGGTCACGAGACGCTCGGCGTAGGGACGCAGGCGCTTGGCCTTGGTCACCGTCGTGGTGATGCGGCCGTGCTCGAAGAGGCTCTGCGCAAGGTTCGCCAGCATCTGACGCTCGTGCGCGGGGCCGCCGCCGAGGCGGGCTCCCTTAGTGGGGGTAGGCATAGTTGCGGATTCTCCTTGTTACTCGTCGCTGCCCGAGAAGTACACGGACGAGGCGCTGTCGTACTCGACGGCGCTGTCCTTGAGGGAGAAGCCCAGCTCGGCGAGCTTCTCCTTGACCTCGGTGATCGACTTCTGGCCGAAGTTGCGGATGTCCATGAGGTCCGCCTCGGAACGCGCGGTGAGCTCACCCACGGTGTGGATGCCCTCACGCTTGAGGCAGTTGTACGACCGCTGCGTGAGGTTGAGCTCCTCGATCGGCTGGTTGTAGTCCTCCTCGAGCGACTCGTCGGTGTCCGACGGGCCAATCTCGATGCCCTCGGCGGCCTCGTTGAGGCCACGGGCGAGGGAGAACAGCTCGACCAGCGTCGCACCGGCCGACGCCACGGCGTCACGGGGCGAGATCGAGGACTTGGTCTCGACGTCGATGACCAGCTCGTCGAAGTCCGTGCGCTGCGCGACACGGGTCGCCTCGACCTTGTAGGTCACCTTGAGCACGGGCGAGTAGATCGAGTCGACGGGGATCTGACCGATCTCGGCGTCGTAGCTCTTGTTGAGCGCGGCGGGCACGTAGCCACGACCACGCTCGACCGTGAGCTCGACCTCGAACTTCGCCTTCGCGTTGAGCGTCGCGATGTGCAGGTCGGGGTTGTGGACCTCGACGCCGGCGGGCGGCGCGATGTCCGCGCCGGTCACCGCACCCGCGCCGGACTTGCGCAGGTACATGACGACGGGCTCGTCGTGCTCCGACGAGACCACGAGGTTCTTGAGGTTGAGCAGGATCTCGGTCACGTCCTCCTTCACCCCGTCAATGGTGGTGAATTCGTGGAGGACACCCTCGAAGCGCACCGCCGTAATGGCCGCGCCGGGAATCGACGACAGCAGGGTACGGCGGAGCGAGTTGCCGAGCGTGTAGCCGAAGCCCGGCTCGAGCGGCTTGAGCGAGAACTGCGAACGGTTCTCCGAGATGACCTTCTCGGTCAGCGTGGGACGCTGTGCGATCAGCACGGTTCTTTCCTTTCCGAGCATCCGCTATCTGATGCTCGCGATCCCTGTCGGGTTCGGTCCGACGGGGGCCAGAAGATGAGGTGAGGGCGGTCGCGGGGCCGATGCTGGGCATCGGCCCGCGACCTTGGTGCGCGCGGCGGAACCGCGCGCTGCGTGCTAGTTGCGGCGGCGCTTGGGCGGGCGGCAGCCGTTGTGCGCCTGCGGGGTGACGTCCTTGATGGAGGTCACCTCGAGGCCGGCGGCCGTGAGCGAGCGGATCGCGGTGTCGCGGCCCGAGCCCGGTCCCTTGACGAACACGTCAACCTTGCTCATGCCGGCCTCCTGGGCGCGGCGAGCGGCGGCCTCGGCAGCCATCTGGGCGGCGTAGGGGGTCGACTTGCGCGAACCCTTGAAGCCCACCTGGCCGGAGGACGACCACGACACGACGGCACCCGAGGGGTCCGTAATCGAGATGATCGTGTTGTTGAAGGTCGACTTGATGTGAGCCTGACCGTGAGCGACTGTCTTCTTGATCTTCTTGCGCGGCTTGCGCGTGGGAGCGGCCATGGCTTACTTCTTCTTTCCGGCGACGGTCTTCTTGCGGCCCTTGCGGGTGCGGGCGTTGGTCTTGGTGCGCTGTCCGCGGACGGGCATGCCGCGGCGGTGACGCAGACCCTGGTAGTTGCCGATCTCAACCTTGCGGCGAATGTCGGCTGCCACCTCGCGGCGCAGGTCACCTTCGACGGTGAAGTTGCCCTCGATGTAGTCGCGGATCGCGACCAGCTGCTCGTCCGTCGCGTCCTTCACGCGGAGGTCCGCGCTGATGCCGGTCGCGGCGAGAATCTGCTCGGCGCGGGTACGCCCGACGCCGTAAATGTAAGTGAGTGCGATCACCATGCGCTTATCGCGCGGGATGTCGACACCAACGATGCGTGCCATTGTGGGGTTCTACTCCATCAGTAGTCGGAGGTCTGACGCTCGACCATCCCGCTTAAGCGAAGCGGGCCCCGGCCTCCGAGCCGGGGGTTCGTGCTGGGTCGAACGAGGATGCTTCTGGGTGTGTCTAGCCCTGACGCTGCTTGTGGCGCAGGTTCTCGCAGATGACCATCACTCGGCCATTGCGTCGGATCACCTTGCACTTGTCGCAGATGGGCTTGACGCTGGGCTTAACCTTCATGGTTCTTTCCTGCGCCGTCGTCACGCACGAATGCGCTCCGACGACGACTCACTTGTAGCGGTAGACGATGCGGCCGCGGGACAGGTCATAGGGGCTGAGCTCCACCACCACGCGGTCCTCGGGGAGGATTCGGATGTAGTGCTGGCGCATCTTTCCGGAGATGTGAGCGAGCACCAGGTGCCCGTTCGTCAACTCCACTCGGAACGATGCGTTGGGCAGGGCTTCAACCACCACACCCTCAACCTCGATGACGCCGTCTTTCTTGGCCATGAACTCCGCTAACGTTGATTGACTCGGATGCGGGCGCGCGAAAACGCCCAACGGAAAACTATACGGCATCCGGATGCGGGTCTCAACCGGGCCTCGACGTCGCTCCCGCGCGAGGCCACCGAGCGGACTCGCGAGGGCGCGGAAATCCTGCGGCTCCCCGAGGGACGATGCCGGGTTCGGCCGGGGGACGATGCGCGAGTCGGCCTAGCGGAACGCGTTGCGTAGTCGCTGGACGGCCAGTCCCGCGATGCGGGGATCGCGGTGATCCGCGAGGCGGCGCACCACGGACGACGGCGTCTTCGGGTTCCCGAGCAGTGCGCCCAAGACCTCGAGGCTCGAGTCGTGGCCAAGCGACACCAACGCGCCCATGGGGCAGTCGGTGCGAGCGGCAACGGCGGCACGTACGGAGGGGTCGCGGTGAACGGCGTACGGAAGGAGGTCCTGGCCGCTCACATCCGCGTCGAGGGCGCGCCTCACGTCTTCGGATGCTCCGCTCGCGGGAACCACCATCGCTCACCTCCGCGCCTGTCGGCGCCCGGCGATCGTCACCGGGCTGTGGAATGTATCCTCACCATCGCCGGGCGGCTGGTCAAACCATTGTGATGAATCAGACATCGCCCCACGTACGCGACAGACGGGACACCGCGTCACGGATGCCGCGGCCCCACCGCGGGCCGGGGTGCAAGCACGCGTGCGACGCGCTCCCCCACCGGCGATGCGACCTCCCGCGGCGGCGCGGTGCGCGCCCCCTGGTGCTCCTCGATCTCCTGGACGCCCGAGCGCGTGGGCGCCAGGGTCACGCCGTCGAGCGCGCGGCGGGCGAGGCGCGCGACGTCCTCGCGCCGATGCACGGCGAGCCGCTCGAGCACGTTGCGAGGGGTCACCGCGTTGCGCGCGAGCGCCTTGAGGACCGCCGGCTCGCGATCCCCCACGAGCACCGCCGCAATCGATCCGGCGAGCCCCGCGCCCGCGGCGAGCGACACCCTGACCGACGTCCTTCGGTCATGCGCGAGCGCGGCCTGCATGCCGAGCGGACAGTCGGGCCGCGACGCGATCGCCTCCCGCACCACCGCCTCCTTGTGCTGCGCCAACTCAAGGATCCGCGACCGCGCGAGGCCGTCGGAGCGTGCCTCCATCACCACGGCGCGCACGCCATCGTCGCGGGCCTCGCTCGCCACCGGCACGCCGGAGGCCGCCATGAGGGCACGGGACCATCCGTCGTCCGACACCCGAACCTCCTCGCCTTGGTGAGGGCGAGGCTAGGCCGCGGGTGTGAGCAACGCCTGTCCGCGCGGTTGCGGGCGGGTGACGCGCAGGCAAATCCTGGGTGCCGTCACGCGCTGGGTCGCGACGCGGGGGGTGACGGCGGCGGTCTACGAGCCGACGGGCGGCCGGAAGCCGCGCACCGGCGCGGAACGCGTCGGACGCGCGGGCAGCGGCTCAACCGGTTTGGCCGGAGCTGCCGGAGGAGTCGCCGCGCTCATCGCGGCGTCGGCCGCCGCCGCGAGCGACTGCTCGGCCGAGGCCTCGAGCATGGCCTGACGGCGCGCCTGTGACTGCTCGAACACGCGATCGCGCAGTTCCGGCGTGTGGAGATCCTCAGCTGTCGTGCCGCCGGCGCGCGCCTCGAGGGCCGCGGCCGCCGCGACGCGGACGTCCGCCTTGCGGCTTGCCGCAAGGGCGTCCAGGATGTCGGGCGTGGTCGCAGGGTTGTTCACGACCGCGACCTGAACCTCCTGATGACGGTCGTGCGACAGGTACTCGAGCACGGAGTGCAGGACGCGCGGGTTGCTCGCGATCGCCACCCGCACCGCCGGCGCATGATCGTGCGCGAGCGTGACCATCAACCCAAAAGGGCAATCCTCGCGACGTGCGATTGCCTCGCGCACCATCGCGTTGCGTGAGCCACCGAGCGCGGTGAGCCGCTCCTTGGACAGCCCCGGCTGCGCGGCCTCGTCGACCTCCGCGCTCGCGCCGGGCGCGTAATTGAACCCTCGCGCCATGCCCGCCTCCTCAGCGTGCCGACGGTGGAGACCGCCGGCTATCGGGAGGCTATCGCCGGGTCGTTGCCCCTGCGTGGCGCGGATGTAAAGGGCGCGTGAACTCGCGCGGCGAGCGCGCTACGGCGCGACGGGGACAATCCCGTGGGTGGCCAGGCGTGCCGCCCCGCCGTCCGCGGCCGTGAGCACCCAGATTCCGTCGTCGTGCACGGCAATCGAGTGCTCCCAGTGGGCGGCCCGGGAGCCGTCGAGCGACACCACAGTCCACTCGTCGTTCAGCGTCGCCGAGTCGGGCGTACCGATCACGAGCATCGGCTCAATCGCGACGCACATGCCGGGACGCACCCGCGGGCTGCGTCCGCGCACGCTGTAGTTGGGGACGTCTGGCTCCATGTGCATCGCGGAGCCGATCCCGTGGCCCACATAGCCCTCGAGCGGGTGGAGTCCCGCCTCATCCGCGACGTCCTCGATCGCGGCGGACACCTCCGCGACGCGCTCCGCTGTCGCGAGGGCGGCGATACCTGCCCACAACGCGCGCTCGGTGGCCGACACGAGCGCGACATCGGCCTTGGACAGGGGGTCGCCGATGATGAACGTGCGAGCGCTGTCGGCGTGCCAGCCCTCGACCACTGCGCCGCAGTCGATCGAGACGACATCTCCCTGGGCCAGGACGCGGTCACCGGGGATGCCGTGCACGACCTCGTCATTGACCGAGATGCAGACCGTGGCAGGGAAGCCGTGGTACCCGAGGAAGTTCGAGGTGGCCCCCGCTTCCGCGATCACGCGTGCCGCGGCGGAGTCGGCATCGAGGGTGCGGGCTCCGGGGACGCACGCGGACTGAGCCGCCGCGAGGGCCTGCTCGACGATGACGCCGGCGCGGGCCATGACCCGCATCTGCTCGCGGGTCTTGAGCTCGATCCGTCCCGCCATCGGTCAGCGCGCGACGGCGGCGACGAGTCGTGCGGTGACCTCGTCGATGTCGCCGAGTCCGTCGACCTGCACGAGCAGGCCGCGGCCGGCGTAGAACGCGGTGAGCGGGGCGGTCGAGGTTGCGTAGACCTCGAGGCGCTTGCGAATCACCGGCTCGGTGTCATCCGCGCGTCCCTCGATCTCGGCGCGCTTGAGCAGCCGCGCCGTGACCTCGTCGACATCCGCGGTCAACTCAATCGCGACGTCGAGCGCGACGCCAAGGTCGCCGAGCATCGAGTCCAGCTCGACCGCCTGCTCTGGATTGCGCGGGTACCCGTCGAGGAGGAAGCCAGCCGCGGCATCGTCCTCTTCCAGGCGCGCCCGCACCATCGCATTGGTGACCTCGTCGGGGACCAGGGCCCCGGCGTTCATGTACTCCTGCGCACGGCGCCCGAGCGGGGTGCCGCCCTTGACGTTCGCACGGAAGATGTCGCCGGTCGAGATCGCCGGGACGCCGAACCGCTCCGAGAGGCGGGCGGCCTGAGTGCCCTTGCCCGCACCGGGAGGACCGAGGAGTACTGCACGCATTACTTGAGGAACCCTTCGTAGTGACGCTGTTCGAGCTGCGACTGGATGCGCTTGACGGTGTCGAGTCCCACTCCCACGAGGATCAGCACCGAGGCACCGCCGAAGGGGATCGAGGTCGACAGGCCCAGCGCGACGAACACCAGTGTGGGCGCCAGCGCGACGATCGCGAGATACAGCGAACCGGCCGCGGTGATGCGCGACAGCACGTAGTCGAGGAAGTCGGCGGTCGGGGTCCCCGGACGGATGCCGGGAATGAAGCCGCCGTACTTCTTCATGTTGTCTGCGACCTCAGTCGGGTTGAACGTGATCGCGGTGTAAAAGTACGCGAAGAACACGATCAGCAGCGTGTACAGCGCGATGTGGAGCGGGGCCCCGGGATCCGCGATGTTGTTCTCGAGCCACACCATCCACTCGGACGGGTCGTTGCCCTGGAACTGACGGATCACCTGCGGGATCATGAGCAGCGAGGACGCGAAGATCACGGGGATGATGCCCGCCATGTTGATCTTCAGCGGGATGTAGGTCGAGGACCCGCCGAGCATCTTGCGGCCCACCATGCGCTTCGCATACTGCACGGGGATGCGGCGCTGCGACTGCTCGACGTAGACCACCGCAACGATCACCACGAGGACCACGAGCGCCACAATCAGCGAGTTCGCCGGGCCGTTCGAGGAGTTCCAGATGGTCATGGCCGCACCGGGGAACGAGGCGGCGATCGAGGTGAAGATGAGCAGCGACATGCCGTTGCCGACGCCACGCTCGGTGATGCGCTCGCCGAGCCACATGATGAACACCGTGCCCGCCGTCATGGTGAGGACCATGATGAGGATGACGTTCCACGTGTCGTTCGGGATCACGGGCACCGAGCAGCCGGGGAAGAACACCCCGTTGCGCGCCATCGTGATGTACGAGGCCGACTGGATCGCGGCGAAGCCCACGGTGATGTAGCGGGTGTACTGCGTGAGCGTGGCCTGGCCCTCGGCGCCCTCCTTGTAGAGGGTCTCGAAGCGAGGGATCAGCACGCGCAGCAGCTGCACCATGATCGACGCGGTGATGTACGGCATGATGCCGAGCGCGAAGACCGAGAGCTGCAGCAGCGCGCCGCCGGAGAAGAGGTTGAGGATCTGGAACGCCGTGTTCGTGCTCGTCTGGTTGAGACACAGTTCGACGTTGCCAAAGTCGACGCCCGGGGTCGGAATCGACACACCCAGGCGGTAGATGGCAATGATGCCAAGCGTGAAGAGGAGCTTCTTCCGCAAGTCCGGGGTGCGGAACGCACTCACGAAGCCACTCAGCATTGATCCTCCAGTGCGGGGTATTGAGAAGACGAGGATACGCGACCGGGCCCGTCCCTCAGGACGGGCCCGGTGCGATACTAGCCCTCGTTGACCGAGCCGCCCGCGGCCTCGATCTTGGTCTTCGCTGACTGCGAGACCTTATCGGCGTCCACCAGCGTGACCTTCACAGAGATCTCGCCCTCGCCCAGGACCTTGACGGGCTGGTTGCGCCGCACGGCGCCCTTCGCCACGAGGTCGGACTTGGTGACCTCGCCGCCCTTGGGGAACAGCTCGCCGAGCTGACCCACGTTGACGACCTGGTAGTACACCTTGAACGGGTTCTTGAAGCCACGCAGCTTCGGGATGCGCATGTGGATGGGCGTCTGGCCACCCTCGAAGCGCTCCGGAACCTGGTAGCGAGCACCGGTGCCCTTGGTACCGCGGCCCGCGGTCTTACCCTTCGACGCCTCACCACGACCCACACGGGTCTTCTTGGTGTGTGCGCCGGCGGCAGGACGGAGGTGGTGGACCTTGAGGGTCGACACCTTCTCCACGGGCTCCTGGACCTTGGGCTCGGCCTTCTTGGCGGCCGGCTTCTTCGCGGCAGGCTTCGCCTCGTCGGCCTTCGCCTTCGCGGCGGGCTTGTCAGCCGCAGCGGTGGCGGGTGCCTTCTTGGCGGCCGGCTTCTTGGCGGCGGGCTTGTCAGCCGCAGCCTTGGCCGGAGCCTTCTTGGCGGCCGGCTTCTTGGCGGGAGCAGCCTTCTCGGCGGTCTCCTCGACCGGCTTCTTGGCCTCAGCCATCAGTCAACCTCCTCAACGGTGACCAGGTGGTCAACCGCCTTGACCATCCCGCGGATCTCGGGACGGTCCTCCTTGACGACGATGTCGCCGATTCGCTTGAGGCCGAGCGACCGCAGGGTCTCGCGGTGCTGCGGCTTGGTGCCGATCGCCGACTTCTTCTGAACGACCTTGAGTCGTGCCATGACTACTTCACCCCCGCTGCCTGGGCGCGGAGCATCGCGGCGGGAGCCACGTCCTCCACGGCCTTGCCACGGCGGGCGGCGACGGCCTCGGGGCGCTCGAGGCGCTTGAGGGCATCGACGGTCGCGTGCACGATGTTGATCGCGTTGGACGAGCCGAGCGACTTGCTCAGCACGTCGTGGATGCCGGCGCACTCGAGCACGGCGCGCACCGGACCACCGGCGATCACGCCGGTACCCGGGGACGCGGGGCGCAGGAACACGACGCCCGCGGCGGCCTCACCCTGCACGGCGTGCGGGATGGTGCCCTGGATGCGCGGGACGCGGAAGAAGCTGCGCTTGGCCTCCTCGACACCCTTCGAGATCGCGGCCGGCACCTCCTTCGCCTTGCCGTAGCCGATGCCGACGTTGCCCTCGCCATCGCCCACGACCACGAGCGCGGTGAAGCTGAAGCGACGACCGCCCTTCACGACCTTGGCGACGCGGTTGATGGTGACGACGCGCTCGACGAACTTGTTCTCCGGCTCAGAGTCGCGACGGTTTCCGCCGCGACGGCCGCTGTTGTTGTCAGCCATAATTCCTCACTCCTGGCCGCGCCCTAGAGGGCGAGGCCCGCCTCTCGGGCGCCGTCCGCCACGGCAGCCACGCGGCCGTGGTACTTGTTGCCGCCACGATCGAAGACCACGGCGTCGATGCCCGCGGCCTTGGCACGCTCGGCGACCAGCTGGCCGACCTTCGAGGCCTTGGCCGTCTTGTCGCCGTCCAGCGCACGCACGTCGGCCTCGAGGGTCGACGCGGAAGCCAGGGTCTTGCCCACGGTGTCGTCGACGATCTGCGCGACCATGTGGCGCGCCGAACGCGTCACGACGAGGCGGGGACGGGCGGTGGTGCCGGAGATCTTCTTGCGCAGGCGGAAGTGGCGACGCTTGCGCTGAATCGCCTTGCCCTTGCCCTTGATTGCGATACCCATGTCTTACTTACCCGTCTTTCCTGCCTTGCGGCGCACGTTCTCGCCGGCGTAGCGGACACCCTTGCCCTTGTAAGGCTCGGGCTTGCGAATCTTGCGGATGTTCGCGGCGACCTCGCCCACCTGCTGCTTGCTGATGCCAACAACGGTGAAGCGGGTGGGGCTCTCGACCGTGAAGGTGATGCCCTCCGGCGGGGTCACGACGACCGGGTGCGAGAAGCCGAGCGCGAACTCGAGGTCCGAGCCCTTCAGCGCCACGCGGTAACCGGTGCCGACGATCTCGAGCTTCTTCTCGTAACCCGTGGTCACACCCGTCACCATGTTGGCGATCAGGGTGCGCGTGAGTCCGTGAAGCGACTTCGAGACACGCTCGTCGTTGGGGCGCTTGACCTCGAGGGCCTCGTCACCCCGCTCGACCGTGATGGGGGCGGCGACGGTGTGGGAGAGGGTGCCCTTGGGGCCCTTCACCGTGACGTCGGCGCCGTCGATGGTGATGTCCACCCCGGCCGGGACCGGAACGGGGATCTTGCCAATGCGGGACATTGCTCTTGTTCTCCTTTCCGGTTACCAGACGAACGCGACGACCTCGCCGCCGACGCCCTTCTTTTCGGCCTCGCGGTCCGTGAGGAGACCCGAGGAGGTGGACAGGATGGCCACGCCGAGGCCGCCAAGGACCTTCGGCAGGTTGGTCGACTTCGCGTACACGCGCAGGCCGGGCTTCGAGACACGGCGCACGCCGGCGAGCGAACGCTCGCGGTTGGGGCCGTACTTGAGCGTGAGCGTCAGCGTCTTGCCAACCTCGGCGTCGGTGACGGTCGAGCCAGCAATGTAGCCCTCCGCCTCCAGGATCGCCGCGATGCTCGACTTGAGCTTCGAGTGAGGCATGGCCACGGTCTCGTGGTAGGCCGCATTCGCGTTGCGCAGACGCGTGAGCATGTCTGCGATGGGATCAGTCATCGTCATGAGTCTTGAACTCTTCCTCGCCGTGGTTTCCCCGAAGGGGACCTGTGGCGTAGTGGTTTACCAGCTGCTCTTGGTGATGCCGGGAAGCTCACCGCGGTGAGCCATCTCGCGGAAGCACACGCGGCAGAGGCCGAACTTGCGGTACACCGAGTGCGGACGTCCGCACCGCTGGCACCGGGTGTAGGCGCGGACGGCGAACTTCTGCTTGCCGGCGGCCTTGTTCTTCAGCGCGGTCTTGGCCATGTCCTACTTCTCCTTGAACGGGAAGCCCAGCTGCTTGAGCAGCGAGCGGCCCTCGTCGTCGGTGGTGGCGGAGGTCACGATCGTGATGTCCATGCCACGCACGCGGTCGATCTTGTCCTGGTTGATCTCGTGGAACATCGACTGCTCGTTGAGACCGAAGGTGTAGTTGCCATGACCGTCGAACTGCTTGGGGCTGAGGCCGCGGAAGTCACGGATGCGGGGAAGCGCGACCGACAGCAGTCGGTCGAGGAACTCCCACATGCGGTCGCCGCGCAGCGTGACGTGCGCGCCGATCGGCTGACCCTCGCGCAGCTTGAACTGCGCGATGGACTTGCGAGCCTTGGTGACCTGCGGCTTCTGCCCGGTGATCGCGGTGAGATCGGCGATGGCGCCCTCGATGAGCTTCGAGTCCTTCGCCGCGTCGCCCACACCCATGTTGACGACGACCTTGGTCAGCCCGGCAACCTGGTTGATGTTCTCGTGCCCGAACTCCTCGCGCAGCTGCGCGATGATCTCGTTGCGGTACTTCTCCTTCAGACGAGGAGTAGTGGTCGCGGTGGCCATCAGACGTCCTTACCCGAGCGCTTGGCGACACGCACGCGCACAGTGCGCTTGCGGCCGTCACGCTCGACCTCTTCCGTGCGGTAGCCCACACGGGTGCCCTTCTTGGTCTCCGGGTCCACGAGCATCAGGTTCGAGATGTGGATCGGGGCCTCGACGGTGACGAGACCGCCCTCCGCGTTGTCGCGGCGGGTGCCCGGCTTGATGTGCTTGGTGACGCGCTGGATGCCCTCGACCAGTGCGCGCTCGCGCACGGGGTCGATGGACAGCACGCGACCCTGCTGACCGCGGTCACGGCCGGCGATGACGACCACGAGGTCGCCGGTCTTGATCTTCGCCATTAGATGACCTCCGGTGCCAGCGAGATGATCTTCATGAACTTCTTGTCGCGCAGCTCGCGGCCCACGGGGCCGAAGATGCGGGTGCCGCGCGGGTCACCATCGAGGTTCTTGAGGATCACTGCGGCGTTCTCGTCGAAACGAATGTACGAACCGTCGGGACGACGGCGCTCCTTGGTGGTGCGCACGACGACCGCCTTGACGACGTCACCCTTCTTGACGTTGCCGCCGGGGATAGCGTCCTTGACGGTGGCGACAATGATGTCGCCGATGCCGGCGTAGCGACGGTGCGAGCCACCGAGCACGCGAATGCAAAGGACTTCCTTTGCACCCGTGTTGTCGGCGACGCGCAGCCGCGACTCCTGCTGAATCATGTCTTAGTCTCCTGTCGTCTGGTTCTCGCCGACACCTCGGCGAGCCTGGTCGAACCTTCTACTTGGCCTTCTCGACGATCTCGACCAGGCGCCACCGCTTCGAGGCGGACAGGGGTCGAGTCTCCATCACCACAACGAGGTCGCCGATGCCGGCGGTGTTGTTCTCGTCGTGGGCCTTGATCTTGCTGGTGCGGCGCATGACCTTGCCGTAGAGCGGGTGCTTGACGCGGTCCTCGATCTCCACGGTGATGGTCTTGTCCATCTTGTCCGACGTCACGTAGCCGCGACGCGTCTTGCGGTAACCGCGCTGCTCCTCGGCCGCCGCCGTCTCATTCTTGGTCGACATAGTGTTTCCTTAAGCCTTCGCGGAGGGCGCGGTGCGGATGCCGAGCTCCCGCTCACGCAGAATCGTGTAGATGCGAGCGATGTCGCGCTTGACCGCCTTGAGGCGGCCGTGGTTCTCGAGCTGACCGGTGGCCGACTGGAAGCGCAGGTTAAACAGCTCCTCCTTGGCCTTCTTCAGCTCCTCAACCAGGCGCTCGTCCTCCATCGCGTCCAGCTCGGACGGCATGAGGTCCTTGGTACCGATGGCCATTAGATGTCACCACCCTCACGGGTCACGAAACGGGTCTTCATGGGGAGCTTGTGCTGCGCACGACGCATGGCCTCGCGAGCGAGCTCCTCCGGGACGCCGGCGAGCTCGAACATCACGCGACCGGGCTTGACGTTCGCGACCCACCACTCGGGCGAGCCCTTACCGGAGCCCATGCGGACCTCGGCAGGCTTCTTGGTCAGGGGACGGTCCGGGTAGATGTTGATCCAGACCTTTCCGCCACGCTTGATGTGGCGGGTCATCGCGATACGAGCTGCCTCGATCTGACGGTTGGTGACGTAGGCGGGCTCCAGAGCCTGGATGCCGAAGTCGCCGAACGACACTGCGGTGCCACCGGTCGCCGCGCCCGAACGCTTCGGGTGGTGCTGCTTGCGGTGCTTCACACGACGGGGGATAAGCATGTCTGTCAGCCTTCCTTACCGGCCTCGGCAGGAGCCTCGGCAGCGGGGGCCTCGGCCGCGGGGGCCTCGGACTGGCGGGGGGCGGCGTCACGGCGCGGGCCGCGGTCGGGACCGCGGTCGCCGCCGCGGCGGTCGCCACGGCCACGCTGCGGACGGGGGGCCTTCGCCTGCTCGGCGGCCCACTCCTTCTCCGTCATGTCGCCCTTGTAGATCCACACCTTCACGCCGATCTGGCCGAAGGTGGTGCGGGCCTCGAAGAAGCCGTAGTCGATGTTCGCGCGGAGCGTGTGCAGGGGCACACGGCCCTCGCGGTAGAACTCCGAGCGCGACATCTCGGCGCCACCCAGGCGGCCCGAGCACTGCACACGGATGCCCTTGGCGCCGGCGCGCAGCGCGGACTGGATGCCCTTGCGCATGGCACGACGGAACGACACACGCGAGGCGAGCTGCTCGGCGATGCCCTGAGCGACGAGCTGAGCGTCGATCTCGGCGTTCTTGACCTCGAGGATGTTGAGCTGGACCTGCTTGCCGGTCAGCTTCTCGAGGTTCGCGCGCAGCTTGTCGGCCTCGGCGCCGCGGCGACCGATGACGATGCCGGGACGCGCGGTGTGGAGGTCCACACGCACACGCTCACGGGTGCGCTCGATCTCCACCTTCGAGACGCCGGCGCGCTCAAGGCCCGCGGACATCATCTTGCGGATCTTGACGTCCTCGTCCACGTAGTCGCGGTAGCGCTCGCCCTTCTTGGTCGAGTCAGCGAACCAGCGCGAACGGTGGTCGGTCGTGATGCCCAGGCGGTAGCCGTGGGGGTTGACCTTCTGTCCCATTACTTGGCCCCTTACTTGGACGCGACCGGGGTCGCGACGGTGACGGTGATGTGGGAGGAGCGCTTGAGGATCTGGTTCGCCCGGCCCTGAGCGCGCGGCTGAATGCGCTTCATGGTCGGACCCTCGTCCACGTAGATCTCCTTGATGACGAGCTCGCGCTCGTCGAAGCGCTCGCCGGCCTTGTCGGCCTTCACACGCGCGTTGGCGATCGCCGACTCGATGAGCTTGCGCACATCGGTCGCGACGGCCTGCGGCTGGAACTTCAGCGAGGCAGCGGCCTCAACGGCGTTCTGACCACGGACCAGGTTCACGACGCGGCGAGCCTTCTGAGCGGTCACGCGGATGTACCGCGTCTGCGCCTTGGCTTCCATGTTCTTACTCCTCTTACCTTCGCTCAGGCGCCTTAGCGGCGGCCCTTGCGGTCGTCCTTGACGTGGCCCTTGAACGTGCGCGTCGGGGCGAACTCGCCCAGCTTGTGGCCGACCATCGACTCGGTGACGAACACCGGGACGTGCTTGCGGCCGTCGTGCACGGCAAAGGTGTGACCCAGGAAGTCGGGCGTGATGACGGACCGACGGGACCAGGTCTTGATGACGTTCTTCGAGCCGGCCTCGTTCTGGGCGTCCACCTTCTTCTGCAGGTGGTCGTCGACGAAGGGGCCCTTCTTCAGGCTGCGTGGCATTCTTCAGGCTCCCTTAACGCTTGTTCTTGCCGGTCTTGCGGCGACGCACGATGAGCTTGTCGCTTTCCTTGTTCTGCTTGCGGGTGCGGCCCTCGGGCTTGCCCCACGGGCTCACAGGGTGACGACCACCGGAGGTCTTACCCTCACCACCACCGTGAGGGTGGTCCACGGGGTTCATCACGACACCACGCACGGTCGGGCGCTTGCCCTTCCAGCGCATGCGGCCGGCCTTACCCCAGTTGATGTTCGACTGCTCGGCGTTGCCGACCTCGCCGACGGTCGCGCGGCAGCGCGCGTCGACGTTGCGGATCTCGCCGGACGGCATGCGCAGCTGCGCGTAGGGGCCGTCCTTCGCCACGAGCTGCACCGAGGCACCCGCGGAGCGGGCGATCTTGGCGCCGCCACCCGGCTTGAGCTCGATCGCGTGAACGACCGTACCCACGGGGACGTTGCGCAGCGGCAGGTTGTTACCGGGCTTGATGTCGGCACCCATGCCGGCCTCGACACGGTCGCCCTGGCCCAGCTTGTCGGGGGCGATGATGTAGCGCTTCTCGCCGTCCGCGTAGTGGAGCAGCGCGATGCGCGCGGTGCGGTTGGGGTCGTACTCGATGTGCGCCACGGTCGCGGGGACGCCGTCCTTGTCGTGACGACGGAAGTCGATCACGCGGTAGGCGCGCTTGTGACCGCCACCCTGGTGACGGGTGGTGATGCGACCGGTGTTGTTACGGCCGCCCTTCTTGTGCAGAGGGCGAACGAGCGACTTCTCGGGCTCCGAGCGGGTCACCTCGACGAAGTCGGCGACGGACGAGCCGCGACGGCCCGGCGTCGTCGGCTTGTACTTGCGAATAGCCATGAGTGCTTACCTGTGTCCTTCTAGCCTGCGTGGCCCGAGAAGATGTCGATAGCGCCGCCACCGGCAATCGTCACGATCGCGCGCTTGACGTCCTTGCGCTTGCCCAGGCCGAAGCGCGTGCGGCGCGTCTTGCCCTTGCGGTTGATGGTGTTGACGGAGGCAACCTTCACACCGAAGATCTGCTCGACCGCGATCTTGATTTCGGTCTTGTTCGAGCGCGGGTCCACCTCGAAGGTGTACTTGCCCTCGTCCATGAGGCCGTAGGTCTTCTCGGAGACGACCGGGCGGACGATGATGTCGCGGGGGTCCTTGTTCAGCGTGGTCACGTTACTTCTCCTCCGCCTCAGACTCCGTCGCAACGGCCTTCGCGGACTTGCCGGTTGCCGGACCCGCGATGAACGCGTCGTAGGCACCCTGCGTGAAGACCGTGTCGTCGTTGACGAGCACGTCGTAGGTGTTGAGCTGGTCGACCGCGATGACGTGCACCTCGGCGACGTTGCGCAGCGACAGCAGCGACAGCTCGTCGTTGCGCTCGAGCACCACGAGGGCGCTGCGGCCGCCGGTGATCGATGCGAGCGCCTCGAGAGCGGCCTTGGTCGAGGGAACCTCGCCGGAGACGATGCTCTCGACGACATGCACGCGGCCGGCACGGGCCCGGTCGGACAGGGCACCGCGCAGGGCGGCGACCTTCATCTTCTTGGGGGTGCGCTGCGAGTAGTCGCGCGGCTGCGGGCCGTGGACGGTGCCACCGCCTGCAAACTGAGGAGCGCGGATCGAACCCTGGCGGGCGCGTCCGGTGCCCTTCTGCTTGTAGGGCTTCTTGCCACCACCCGCGACCATGCCGCGGGTCTTGGTGGCGTGAGTGCCCTGGCGCGCGGCGGCGAGCTGCGCCACCACGACCTGGTGGATGAGGGGGACGTTGGTGTCAACGTCGAAGATGTCGGCGGGAAGCTCGACGTTCAGCTTGGTAGCCATGGAGATCACGCGCCCTTCACGGCGGAGCGGATGAGAACGACGCCGCCCTTGTTGCCGGGAACCGCGCCCTTGACGAGCACGAGACCCTTCTCGACGTCCACAGCGTGAACGCGGAGGTTCTGAACGGTCTTGCGGGCGTTGCCCATGCGGCCGGCCATCTTGATGCCCTTGAACACGCGAGACGGCGTCGAAGCGCCGCCGATGGAGCCCGGCTTGCGGTGGTTGCGGTGCGCACCGTGCGAGGCACCCACGCCGTGGAAGCCGTGACGCTTCATGACACCGGCGGTGCCCTTGCCCTTGGTGGTGCCCGTCACGTCGACGAGCTGGCCGGCCTCGAACACCTCGGCGGTGATCTCCTGGCCGAGCGCGTACTCGGACGCGTTGGCGGTCCGCACCTCGGCCACGTGGCGGCGCGGCGTGACGCCGGCGGCCTCGAAGTGGCCCTTGAGGGGGTTGGTGACGCGGCGCGGGTCAACGGCGCCGAAGGCGAGTTGGACGGCCTCGTAGCCGTCCGTCTCGGCGCCCCGCACCTGGGTCACGACGTTGGTGTCGACCTGGATGACCGTGACAGGCACGATACGACCCTCGGCGTCCCACACCTGCGTCATGCCCAGCTTCGTACCGAGCAACGCGGTGACCGCGCGCTGGGCATTGGAAGTCGTAGTCATGGTGGTGATAGTCCTTACGCTTGCTTAGAGCTTGATCTCGATGTTGACGTCCGCGGGCAGGTCGAGACGCATGAGCGAGTCGACGGCCTTCGGCGTCGGGTCCACGATGTCGATGAGGCGCTTGTGAGTGCGCATCTCGAAGTGCTCGCGGGAGTCCTTGTACTTGTGGGGCGAACGGATCACACAGAACACGTTCTTCTCGGTGGGCAGCGGGACGGGTCCCACCACCGACGCACCGGCGCGCGTGACCGTCTCGACGATCTTGCGGGCGGAGGAGTCGATGACCTCGTGGTCATAGCTCTTCAGCCGAATGCGGATCTTCTGTCCCGCCATGGCGTGGTCTGCCTTTTCTCTCGTACAACTATGGTCATCTCCCCCGACCCCCGCGCTCGGGCGTGTCGCTCATCTGCGACACACGCGCGCCTGAGATTTCTCTCGGGTCGTGGGTGAAGGTGTGGTGCCCGCGATAGGCAACCTGAACATTGTGCCAGATGGGCGCCGGGGGCGCAAATGGCACACACGCCGATGCGGGGCCCGGCCCGAAGGCCAGACCCCGCATCGGTGGTGAACTACTTGAGGATCTTGGTGACGGTGCCCGAGCCGACGGTGCGGCCACCCTCACGGATCGCGAAGCCCTGTCCCTCTTCGAGGGCGATGGGCTGGATGAGCTCGACCGTCATCTCGGTCGTGTCACCCGGCATGACCATCTCGGTGCCCTCGGGCAGCGAGATGACGCCGGTCACGTCCGTGGTGCGGATGTAGAACTGCGGACGGTAGTTCGTGTAGAAGGGGTTGTGGCGGCCACCCTCATCCTTGTTGAGGATGTAGACCTTGCCCTCGAACTGCGTGTGCGGCGTGGTGGTGCCGGGGGCAACCACGACCTGGCCGCGCTCGACGTCCTCACGCTTGGTGCCGCGCAGGAGCAGACCGCAGTTCTCGCCGGCCCACGCCTCGTCCATCTGCTTGTGGAACATCTCGATACCGGTGACAGTGGTCTTCTGCGGCGAGCGGATGCCGAGGATCTCGACCTCCGAGTTGATCTTGAGCTTGCCGCGCTCGACCTTGCCGGTGACGACGGTGCCACGACCGGTGATCGTGAAGACGTCCTCGATCGGCATGAGGAAGGGCTTGTCCATGTCGCGCACGGGCTCGGGGACGTTCTCGTCCACCGCGTCCATGAGGTCCTGAACGGTCTTGACCCACTCCGGGTCGCCCTCGAGCGCCTTGAGCGCCGAGACGCGAACGACCGGTGCGTTGTCGCCGTCGAAGCCCTGCGAGGAGAGGAGCTCGCGCACCTCGACCTCGACGAGCTCGAGGATCTCCTCGTCGTCGACCATGTCGGACTTGTTCAGCGCGACGAGCAGGTAGGGCACACCCACCTGACGGGCGAGCAGCACGTGCTCACGCGTCTGCGCCATCGGGCCGTCGGTCGCCGCGACCACGAGGATCGCGCCGTCCATCTGAGCGGCACCGGTGATCATGTTCTTGATGTAGTCGGCGTGACCAGGAGCGTCGACGTGCGCGTAGTGGCGCTTCTCGGTCTGGTACTCGATGTGCGCGATGTTGATCGTGATACCGCGCTCGCGCTCCTCGGGAGCCTTGTCGATGTCCTCGAACGGCGTGAAGGGGTTGAGGTCCGGGTACTTGTCGTGCAGGACCTTCGAGATGGCAGCGGTCAGCGTGGTCTTGCCGTGGTCGACGTGACCAATCGTGCCGACGTTCACGTGCGGCTTGTTCCGCTCGAACTTGGCCTTAGCCATGGTGGCTTCCTCCTGAATGGGTTGTGAGACTCGGGTAGAGGATCCGACTGCTGATGGCGCTAGCCATCGTGGGGCGTATCCCTACTGGTCGTATTATTTCCTACTTCAACCGGTGGGACTACTCGCCCCGGGTCTTTGCGATGATCTCCTCGGCAACGTTGCGAGGAACCTCCGCGTAGCTGTCGAACGTCATCGAGTACACCGCACGACCCTGCGTCTTGGAACGCAGGTCGCCGACGTAACCGAACATCTCCGACAGCGGGACCAGGGAGTCGATGACCTTGACGCCGGCGGCGTCGGACATCTGACGGATCTGGCCACGGCGGGAGTTGAGGTCGCCGATCACTTCGCCCATGTAGTCCTCGGGCGTACGGACCTCAACGGCCATCACGGGCTCGAGCAGGACCGGGTTGGCCTTGCGTGCGGCCTCCTTGAAGGCCATCGAACCAGC
This sequence comes from Demequina sediminis, assembly GCF_039545075.1. Taxonomy (NCBI): domain Bacteria; kingdom Bacillati; phylum Actinomycetota; class Actinomycetes; order Micrococcales; family Demequinaceae; genus Demequina; species Demequina sediminis. Next base: position 80,898 of record NZ_BAABRR010000006.1, read on the forward strand.
AATCTTGAACGCCATCTCAGACGAGTCGACGTCGTGGTACTGGCCGTCGAGAAGGCTCGCCTTGACGCCCACCATCGGGTAGCCCGCGAGCACGCCGATGTTCATGGCGTCCTGGATACCGGCGTCCACCGACGGGATGTACTCGCGCGGCACGCGGCCACCGGTGACCGAGTTGACGAACTCGTACGTGAGCTCGGAGTCGGCGTCGAGGGGCTCGATCGAGATCTGCACCTTCGCGAACTGGCCGGAGCCACCCGTCTGCTTCTTGTGGGTGTAGTCGTGCTTGTCGACCTTGCCACGGATGGTCTCGCGGTACGCGACCTGCGGCTTGCCGACGTTTGCGTCCACCTTGAACTCGCGACGCATGCGGTCGACGATGATGTCCAGGTGCAGCTCGCCCATGCCGGAGATGACGGTCTGGCCGGTGTCCTCGTCCAGCTTCACGCGGAAGGTCGGGTCCTCCTCGGCGAGCTTCTGGATCGCGATCGACATCTTCTCCTGGTCGCCCTTGGTCTTGGGCTCGACCGCGACGTGAATCACGGGCTCGGGGAAGGTCATCGACTCGAGCACGACCTGCGCGTTCGGGTCGCACAGGGTGTCACCGGTGGTGGTGTCCTTGAGGCCGATCACCGCGTAGATGTGGCCGGCGGTCACCGACTCGACGGGGTTCTCCTTGTTGGCGTGCATCTGGAAGAGCTTTCCGATGCGCTCCTTCTTGCCCTTCGTCGAGTTGACGATCTGAGCGCCGGAGTCGAGACGACCGGAGTAGACACGCACGTACGTGAGGCGACCGAAGAACGGGTGCGACACGACCTTGAACGCGAGAGCGGCGAAGGGCTCGTCGGCGTCGGCGTGACGCTCCACGATCTTCTCCTCGTCACGCACGTCGTGGCCCTGAATCGCGGGCACGTCGAGCGGACCCGGCAGGTAGTCGACCACCGCGTCGAGCATCGGCTGAACGCCACGGTTCTTGAAGGCGGAACCACACAGAACCGGGTAGAGCTCAGACGAGACGGTGAGCTTGCGAATCGCGCCCTTGATCTCGTCGATCGTGAGCTCTTCGCCACCGAAGTACTTCTCGAGGAGGGCCTCGTCGGACTCCGCGACCGTCTCGAGGAGCTCGGCGCGGTACTGCTCGGCCTTCTCCTGCATGTCGGCGGGGATGTCGGTGACCTCGTACTTGGCACCCATCGTCACGTCGCCCTTGGCGTCGCCGGGCCACACGAGGGCCTTCATCTGGACCAGGTCGACCACGCCGAGGAAGTCGTTCTCGGCGCCGATCGGCAGCTGGATGACCAGCGGACGCGCGCCGAGGCGCGACTTGATGGTGTCGACCGTGAAGTAGAAGTCGGCGCCCAGCTTGTCCATCTTGTTGACGAAGCAGATGCGCGGCACGTTGTACTTGTCGGCCTGACGCCACACCGTCTCGGACTGCGGCTCGACACCCTCCTTGCCGTCGAAGACGGCAACGGCGCCATCGAGCACGCGGAGCGAACGCTCCACCTCGACCGTGAAGTCCACGTGGCCGGGGGTGTCGATGATGTTGATCTGGTTGTTGTTCCAGAAGCAGGTCACGGCGGCAGACGTGATCGTGATGCCGCGCTCCTGCTCCTGCTCCATCCAGTCGGTGGTCGACGCGCCGTCGTGGGTCTCACCGATCTTGTAGTTCACACCCGTGTAGAACAGGATGCGCTCGGTGGTGGTGGTCTTGCCGGCGTCGATGTGCGCCATGATGCCGATGTTGCGGACCTTCTTGAGGTCCGTCAGCACGTCCTGTGCCACGAGTGGTTCTCCTTGAGATTCCGTCGAGGGCCGCGACTACCAGCGGTAGTGCGCGAACGCCTTGTTCGACTCGGCCATCTTGTGCATGTCCTCGCGACGCTTCACCGCGGCGCCAAGGCCGTTCGATGCGTCGAGGATCTCGTTCATGAGGCGCTCGGTCATGGTCTTCTCGCGACGCTGACGCGAGAAGTCGACCAGCCAGCGCAGCGCGAGGGTGGTCTGGCGCACGGGACGCACGTCAACCGGCACCTGGTACGTCGCGCCACCCACACGGCGGCTGCGGACCTCGAGCGCGGGGCGGATGTTGTCGAGCGCGCGCTTGAGCACGACGACGGGGTCCTGGCCCGACTTCTCGCGGACGCCCTCGAGGGCGCCGTACACGATGGCCTCAGCCGTCGACTTCTTGCCGTCGAGCAGGACCTTGTTGATGAGCTGCGTCACGACCGGGGCGCCGTAGACGGGGTCGTTGATGATCGGCCGCTTCGGGGCCGGTCCCTTGCGAGGCATTACTTCTTCTCCATCTTCGCGCCGTAACGGCTACGAGCCTGCTTGCGGTTCTTGACGCCCTGGGTGTCGAGCGAGCCGCGGACGATCTTGTAGCGGACACCGGGGAGGTCCTTCACACGACCGCCACGCACGAGCACGATCGAGTGCTCCTGGAGGTTGTGGCCCTCACCGGGGATGTAGGCGGTCACCTCGATGCCGGTCGAGAGGCGGACACGGGCGACCTTGCGAAGCGCCGAGTTCGGCTTCTTCGGGGTGGTCGTGTAGACGCGCGTGCACACGCCACGACGCTGGGGGCTCGACTGAAGAGCCGGGGTCTTGGTCTTGGACGCCTTGGGGTGGCGGCCCTTCCTGACCAGCTGCTGAATCGTAGGCACTACTTCTCCGTGTCTGTGTCGGTTCTGAGAAACTTCTCTAACGTGTCGGCCCGACCCCCGCGCCCGGGCGTGTCGTTCCATCGGGTGTCGCACCTTGAGGCGCGACTCGGGGGCCCGGCGACGCGGGCACAAGCATCTAAGATACCTGCGCTCCGCGCCGCCGTCAAAAGCGGATTCTGCCCGCCGGCCCCGTCATGAGTCAGTCGCGAGTGTCGAACTCCTCCAGCGGGACGGCCTGACCCGTGCCCTCGCCGAAGAACTGCCCGTCCCATTCCTCGTAGCCGAAGGTCGGGAACAGGTTGGCCTTCGCCTCCTCGGTGGGCTCGACCGTCGCCGTGCGGTACTGGGCGAGGCCCGTACCAGCGGGGATGAGCTTTCCGATGATGACGTTCTCCTTGAGGCCCAGCAGCGAGTCCGACTTTCCGGACATCGCGGCCTCCGTGAGGACGCGCGTGGTCTCCTGGAAGGAGGCCGCCGAGAGCCACGACTCCGTCGCGAGCGACGCCTTCGTGATTCCCATGAGCTCGGGACGCGCGGAGGCGGGCTTGCCGCCCGCGGTCACGGTCTCGCGGTTCGCGTTCTCGAAGCGGCTGCGCTCGGCGAGCTCGCCGGGCAGCAGGTTCGTGTCGCCCGAGTCGAGCACCGTCACGCGGCGCAGCATCTGGCGAACGATGACCTCGATGTGCTTGTCGTGGATCTCCACACCCTGCGAGCGGTACACGTTCTGGACCTCGTCCACCAGGTGCTTCTGGGTGGCGCGGGGGCCGAGAATGCGCAACACGTTCTTGGGATCGACCGCACCGGCCACGAGCTGCTGGCCCACGACCACGTGCTCGCCGTCCTGCACGAGCAGGCGCGAACGCTTGGTGACGGGGTACTCGATGACCTCGTCGCCGTTGTCGGGGGTGATGACCAAGCGGCGCGTCGCCTCCGAGTCGTCCACCTTGAGCGTGCCGGTGACCTCGGAGATCGGGGCCTCACCCTTGGGGGTACGGGCCTCGAAGAGCTCCTGGACACGCGGCAGACCCTGCGTGATGTCGTCGGCCGATGCCACACCACCGGTGTGGAACGTACGCATCGTCAGCTGCGTGCCGGGCTCACCGATCGACTGCGCGGCGATGATGCCCACCGCCTCGCCGATGTCGACGAGCTCGCGGGTCGCGAGCGAGCGGCCGTAGCAGCGCGCGCACGTTCCCACGGCGGACTCGCAGGTGAGGACCGAGCGCACCTTGACCTCTTCGACGCCCTGTTCGATGAGCGCGTCGATGATCACGTCGCCCACGTCCGAGCCCGCCTTGGCGATGACCTCGCCGGCGGCGTTCTCGACGTCGACCGCGAGCGTGCGAGCGAACACCGAGGTCGCCACGCGCTCGTGCAGCACTTTCTCGCCACCGGCGGTGACCTCGACGATCGGCATCGTCAGGCCGCGCTCGGTGCCGCAGTCGTCCTCGCGGACGATCACGTCCTGCGAGACGTCGACGAGGCGACGCGTGAGGTAGCCCGAGTCCGCGGTACGCAGCGCGGTGTCGGCGAGACCCTTACGGGCACCGTGGGTCGCGATGAAGTACTCGAGGACGGACAGGCCCTCGCGGTAGTTCGACTTGATCGGACGCGGGATGATCTCGCCCTTCGGGTTGGCCACGAGGCCACGCATACCCGCGATCTGGCGCACCTGCATCCAGTTGCCTCGCGCACCCGAGCCCACCATGGTGTGCACGGTGTTGTGCTCGGGGAACGACTCACGCATGGCCTTGTCGACCTCGTTGGTCGCCTGGGTCCAGATCTCGATGAGCTCCTGGCGGCGCTCGTCGTCCGTGATGAGACCGGTCTCGAACTGGTCCTGCACCTTGGCGGCGAGGGTCTCGTAGCGCTCGAGGATCTCCTGCTTGTTGGACGGCGTCGCGACGTCGCCGATGGCGATCGTCACGCCCGAGCGCGTGGCCCAGTGGAAGCCGGCCGCCTTGAGCGCGTCGAGCGAGGCGGCAACCTCGACCTTCGGGTACCGCTCGGCAAGAGTGTTGACGATGTCGCCGAGCACCTTCTTGTCGACGTTGCGGTTGACGTACGGGTACGTCACCGGCAGCAGGTCGTTAAAGAGCGAACGGCCGAGCGTCGTGGTGAGCATGTAGGGCTCGCCCTCGACGTGGCCCTCGGGCAGCTCGACGTCCACCGGCGGCACCGTGTCTCCGTCGACGCGCAGACGAATCTCCGCGTTGAGCGACAGGCTGCCGCCGTCGAACGCCATGACGGCCTCCGACTGCGTGCCGAACACGAGGCCCTCGCCCTTCTCGCCCTTCTTGAGGAGCGAGAGGTGGTAGAGGCCGATGATCATGTCCTGCGAGGGCATGGTCACCGGGCGACCGTCGGACGGCTTGAGGATGTTGTTCGAGGACAGCATCAGCACGCGGGCCTCGGCCTGAGCCTCGGCGGACAGCGGCAGGTGCACGGCCATCTGGTCACCGTCGAAGTCGGCGTTGAACGCGCCGCAGACGAGCGGGTGCAGGTGAATGGCCTTGCCCTCGACGAGCTGGGGCTCGAAGGCCTGGATGCCCAGTCGGTGAAGAGTCGGCGCGCGGTTCAGCAGCACGGGGTGCTCGCGGATGACCTCCTCGAGCACGTCCCAGACCTCGGAACGGCTGCGCTCGACCATGCGCTTCGCGGACTTGATGTTCTGCGCGTGGTTGAGCTCGACGAGTCGCTTCATGACGAACGGCTTGAACAGCTCGAGCGCCATCTGCTTGGGCAGGCCGCACTGGTGCAGCTTGAGGGTCGGGCCCACCACGATGACCGAACGGCCCGAGTAGTCGACGCGCTTGCCCAGCAGGTTCTGGCGGAAACGTCCCTGCTTGCCCTTGAGCATGTCCGAGATGGACTTCAGGGGACGGTTGCCGGGACCCGTGACGGGGCGGCCACGACGGCCGTTGTCGAACAGCGAGTCGACGGCCTCCTGCAGCATGCGCTTCTCGTTGTTCACGATGATCTCGGGCGCGCCCAGATCCAGCAGTCGCTTGAGGCGGTTGTTGCGGTTGATCACGCGGCGGTACAGGTCGTTGAGGTCGGAGGTCGCGAAGCGGCCACCGTCCAGCTGCACCATCGGACGCAGGTCCGGCGGGATGACCGGGACGCAGTCGAGCACCATGCCCTCGGGCGAGTTGGTGGTCGTGAGGAACGCGTTGACCACCTTGAGGCGCTTGAGGGCCCGGGTCTTGCGCTGCCCCTTGCCGGTCGCGATGATCTCGCGCAGCTTCTCGGCCTCGGCGTCAAGGTCGAAGGTCTGGAGGCGCTTCTGGATCGCCTCCGCACCCATCGAGCCCTTGAAGTACGAGCCGTAGCGACGCGACATCTCGCGGTAGAGCATCTCGTCGCCCTCGAGGTCCTGAACCTTGAGGCCGGCGAAGCGGTCGAAGATCGCGTCGAGACGCTCGATCTCGGCATCGGCACGCTTGCGGATGTTGGCCATCTCGCGCTCCGCGCCGTCCTTGACCTTGCGCTTGACGTCGGACTTGGCACCCTCCGCCTCGAGCTCGGCGAGGTCCTTCTCGAGCTTCTCCGCACGGGTGTTGATGTCGACGTCGCGCTGGTTGGCGATCGACTTCTTCTCCTTCTCGAGCTCGTTGCGGAGCTGCGGAAGGTCCTCGTGACGGCCGTCGATGTCGACCTCGGTGACCATGTACGCCGCGAAGTAGATGACCTTCTCGAGGTCCTTCGGGGCGAGGTCAAGCAGGTACCCCAGGCGCGACGGGACGCCCTTGAAGTACCAGATGTGGGTGACGGGGGCGGCGAGCTCGATGTGGCCCATCCGCTCACGGCGGACCTTCGAGCGCGTCACCTCGACGCCGCAGCGCTCACAGACGATGCCGCGGTAGCGGACACGCTTGTACTTGCCACAGCCGCACTCCCAGTCGCGGGTGGGGCCGAAGATCTTCTCGCAGAACAGGCCGTCCTTCTCGGGCTTGAGCGTGCGGTAGTTGATCGTCTCGGGCTTCTTCACCTCACCGTGCGACCAGTTGCGGATGTCCTCCGCCGTGGCCAGGCCGATGCGCAGATCGCCAAACTCGTTCACGTCGAGCAAGGTTCTACTTCCTTAACTCCGGCCAGAGGCCGGCACCGAAAAACTTCTTCTGTATGGAGTGAGCGCGAGGCTCGTTAGATCTCGTCGACGCTGGAGGCATCGGGGCGGCTGGACAGGGAGATGCCGAGCGACTCGGCGGCCTGGTAGGCGTCGTCGTCGGTCTCACGCATCTCGATGACGTGGCCCTCGTGGTTGAGGACCTCCACGTTGAGGCAGAGCGACTGCATCTCCTTCATGAGCACGCGGAACGACTCGGGCAAGCCCGGCTCCGGGATGTTCTGACCCTTGACGATCGCCTCGTAGACCTTGACGCGGCCGGCCACGTCATCGGACTTGATGGTGAGCAGCTCCTGCAGCGCGTAGGCAGCGCCGTACGCCTCGAGGGCCCACACCTCCATCTCGCCGAATCGCTGGCCACCGAACTGAGCCTTACCGCCCAGCGGCTGCTGCGTGATCATCGAGTAAGGACCGGTCGAACGCGCGTGGATCTTGTCGTCGACCAGGTGGTGGAGCTTGAGGATGTACTTGTAGCCCACCGCGATCGGCTCGGGGAACGGCTCGCCGGAACGGCCGTCGTACAGGCGCGCCTTGCCCTCCTCATCCACGAGGCGGACGCCGTCGCGGTTGGGGTTGACCACCGTGCGAAGTCCGCCGAGGACGTCCTCCCGGAGTCCGTCGAACACCGGCGTCGCGACCGGGGTGCCCGGCTCCGACTTCACGGCGTTCGCGGGCAGGTGCTTGGTCCACTCGCCCGTGGCCTCGGACGCGTCCCACCCGTTCTTCGCAAGCCAGCCGGTGTGGGTCTCGAGGACCTGACCGACGTTCATGCGGCCGGGAACACCCAGCGGGTTGAGGATCACGTCGACTGGCGTGCCGTCCTCGAGGAACGGCATGTCCTCGACGGGCAGGATCGTCGAGATGACGCCCTTGTTGCCGTGACGGCCGGCGAGCTTGTCGCCCTCCTGGATCTTGCGGCGCTGCGCGATGTAGACACGCACCAGCTGGTTCACGCCAGCGGGGAGATCGTCGCCGTCCTCCTCGGTGAACACGCGGACGCCGATGACGGTGCCGGACTCGCCGTGGGGAACCTTGAGCGAGGTGTCGCGCACCTCGCGCGCCTTCTCGCCGAAGATCGCGCGGAGCAGGCGCTCCTCGGGCGTGAGCTCGGTCTCGCCCTTGGGCGTGACCTTGCCGACCAGGATGTCACCGGCGCGGACCTCCGCACCGATGCGCACGATTCCGCGCTCGTCGAGGTCGGCCAGGGCCTCCTCCGACGCGTTCGGGATGTCGCGCGTGATCTCCTCGGGGCCGAGCTTCGTGTCGCGGGCGTCGACCTCGTGCTCCTCGATGTGAATCGAGCTGAGGACGTCGTCCTGCACGAGGCGCTGCGACAGGATGATCGCGTCCTCGTAGTTGTGACCCTCCCAGCACATGAACGCGACCAGCAGGTTGCGTCCGAGCGCGAGGTCGCCGTTGTCGGTGGCGGGACCATCGGCGATGACCGAGCCCACGACCACGCGGTCGCCCTCGTCCACCACGACACGCTGGTTGTACGAGGTGCCCTGGTTGGAGCGCTGGAACTTCGCGATGCGGTACGAGCCGGTCGTGCCGTCGTCGTTCGCAACGGTGACGAGGTCCGAGCTGACCTCGGTGACCACGCCCTCCTTGGTCGCGATGACGACGTCGCCGGCGTCGATCGCCGCGCGGCGCTCCATGCCGGTGCCGACCAGCGGTGCCTCGGAACGCACCAGCGGCACGGCCTGGCGCTGCATGTTGGCGCCCATGAGCGCGCGGTTGGCGTCGTCGTGCTCGAGGAACGGGATCAGCGCGGTCGCGACCGACACCATCTGGCGCGGCGACACGTCCATGTAGTCCACGGCCTCGCGGGCGACGAACTCGACCTCGCCGCCGCGACCACGGACGAGCACGCGGTCCTCGACGAAGCGGCCGTCGTCGGCAAGCTCAGCGTTCGCCTGCGCGATCACGAAGTGATCTTCGTCGTCCGCCGTGAGGTAGTCGACCTGGGCGGTCACGACGCCCTTGACGACCTTGCGGTACGGGGTCTCGACGAAGCCGAGCGGGTTGATGCGACCGAACGACGCGAGCGAGCCGATGAGGCCGATGTTCGGACCCTCAGGGGTCTCGATCGGGCACATGCGGCCGTAGTGCGACGGGTGGACGTCACGGACCTCCATGCCAGCGCGGTCGCGCGAGAGACCGCCGGGGCCCAGCGCCGACAGGCGACGCTTGTGGGTCAGGCCCGCGAGCGGGTTGTTCTGGTCCATGAACTGCGACAGCTGCGAGGTGCCGAAGAACTCGCGGATCGCGGCGACCACAGGACGCGTGTTGATGAGCGTCTGCGGCGTGATCGCCTCGACGTCCTGCGTGGTCATGCGCTCGCGGACGACGCGCTCCATGCGGGACAGCCCGGTGCGGATCTGGTTCTGGATGAGCTCGCCCACCGCGCGGATGCGACGGTTGCCGAAGTGGTCGATGTCGTCGGTCTCGACGCGCACATCGCCCGTGGCGCCGTCCAGCGTCGAGATGCCGGCGTGGGCGGCCGCGATGTACTTGATCGTCGCGACGATGTCGTCGAGACCCAGCACCGAGTCGCCCAGCTCCTTGCCCAGCCCCAGCTTCTTGTTGAGCTTGAAGCGACCCACCTTGGCGAGGTCGTAGCGCTTGGGGTTGAAGTAGAAGTTGTCGAGCAAGTTCTGGCCCGCCTCGACCGTGGGGGGCTCTCCCGGGCGCAGCTTGCGGTAGAGGTCGACTAGCGCCTCCTCGTGAGCGTGCACGGTGTCCTTGGCGAGAGTCTCGAGGACCGCGGGGAACTGCGCGAACTCCTCGGCGATCTGGTCGTCGGTCATGCCGAGCGCCTTGAGGAACAGCGTCACAGGCTGCTTGCGCTTGCGGTCGACGCGGACGCCGACGGCGTCGCGCTTGTCGATCTCAAACTCGAGCCACGCGCCACGCGAGGGGATCACCTTCGCGGTGAAGATGTCCTTGTCGGACGTCTTGTCGGGGGTGCGCTCGAAGTACACGCCAGGCGAACGGACGAGCTGCGAGACCACGACGCGCTCGGTGCCGTTGACGATGAAGGTGCCGCGAGGGGACATCAGCGGGAAGTCGCCCATGAACACCGTCTGCGACTTGATCTCGCCGGTGGTGTTGTTCATGAACTCGGCCGTGACGAAGAGCTGCGCGGCGAAGGTGAAGTCCTTCTCCTTGCACTCCTCGGGGGTGTAGCGAGGCTCCTCGAAGTACGGGTCCGAGAAGGACAGCGACATGGTCTGTCCGAAGTCCTCGATCGGGGAGATCTCCTCGAAGATCTCCTGCAGGCCCGCAATCTCGGGGACGTCGTTGCGACCGTCCTTCTTCGCCGCCTCGACCCGCGCCTTCCACGCCTGGTTGCCGAGGAGCCAGTCGAAGCTCTCGGTCTGCAGGGCGATGAGGTTAGGGACCTCGATCGGCTCGTGGATCTGGGCGAATGAGATACGGCGCGATGCTGAACGGTTGAGGACGGCGGAATCGGTGCGCGAGGCAGCCAAGGGTGGTTCCTTCCCTTTATGATCGTGCGTGACCACGATGCCTAGCCGCGGCTCCACCGGACCCCGGGGCGAAACCCGCTACGAGCGGACGCACGCCGGGTAGGCATGTGAGGGCAGGGCAATAGACAGCGCAAGTCGCTAGACTACCGCCGGCCGCGGGGTTTGTCCAATGCCGGCGGAGCAGCGCCAGTCGACACGCCGGGCTTGGCCGAGATGAGACCCTGGCATCGCGCCCACGCCTCGCCACCAATCGCTACTGCGCCGCCTGCGCTGTGGCATCGCGACCGGCGAGAGCCGCCTCGATCCCCCGCTCGAGGAACGGCGCCACTGTCGCCGCATAGGTCGCGCTGACGTGGTGGCCGTCGGGGCGGTAGACGATCACCGAGCCGATCACGGGCGAGCACTGCCCGTCGGCGCAGTACGCCGGCGTAAGGTCGACGACCCGCGCATCTCGCGCCTGCTCCGCGGCGTCCCGGAGCAGGTCGGGCGGGAGGGCGTCGGCGACGGGCGCGCCGCACACGTGCGCGCGCTGCGGCCCCTCGCTCTCGAGGCACGCGACGAAGTCGCGATCCATGCGGGGATTGTCAGGCAGCACCAGCACCGGCACCCCCTCGGGCGCAAGGTTCCACGCCTCCACGAGCGCCTCGACGTCGCGCTCGCGTCGCTCGGCGTCGGGCTCGTCAAGGTGGCGCCTGGTCACGATGATCGCGTCGTAGTCGTGCGCGCCCTCGATCGCGTCGAGTGCGGCCTCGCGCCATTCGGTGCACGCGTCCCTCACGGTTCCGGGACCGTGGAGCGTGCGGGTAGTCGGATAGCACCCCGCGTGTCCCGCGATGTCGAACGTCCAATCCGTGGTGCGGCCCAACGAGTCGTACGCCGCGAGCAGCGCGTTGGAGTGCGAGTCTCCCAGCACGAGGAAGCGCTCGCCGGTCGCGCCGGGGCGCCCGACCGTGCACTGGTGGAAGTTCGGGTCCTCGAGGCCAGCCCAGCACTCGGGGCGGTTGCCTGAGTCGTCCTCGAGGTCGGCAAGCGCGGGGACAAAGACCGGCTCGCCCGCTGGCGGCGGGCACTCGATCCCCGGCAGCAGTGACCCCGCGCCGAGGCACGCCTCGAGTCGCGCGGCGAGCTCGTCGGCCCGCTCGCGCTCACGCTCGGCCCTGGCATCGGCCGCCAGCATGCCGGCCACCACCACGAGCGTCACCGTCGCCATGCCTGCCAGCGACCATGCCGCGACGGCGCGGGGCGAGCGTCCGGCCAAGAGGCGAGGCGAGAAGCGAACCGGGTCCTCGATGAGCAGGGTCGTGGCCGTCGCGAGCACCACGGTGATCGCCGCGATCGCGAGCTTGTCGAGCCGGCCGGGCTCCTCGCCGAGTAGCGCCGGGGCGAGCACGATCAGAGGCCAGTGCCACAGGTAGATCGCATACGACGTGCGCCCCACGTGGGCGACGGGTCGCCAGAGTCCCACGCGGTCGACAAAGGTGCCGCTGCCGCCGACGAGGACAAGGGCCGTCCCCACGACGGGAACGAGCGCGTGATAGCCAGGGAAGGGAGTCGCGGCGTCGAAGGCCACGGCCGAGCCGACGATGAGCACGAGCCCGAGCGCCGCGATCCACGGGCGCCCCGAGACTCGTCCCACCGCGATGGCCACCACCGCGCCAAAGGCGAACTCCCACAGGCGCGTGAAGGTGGAGAAGTAGGCGGCGGGCGACACCGCGGTGAGCCACAGCCCGTAGCCGAACGACGCGAGAGCCGCCGAGACGATGACGCCCATCACGACCCTGCGGTGAGGCAGGCGCGCACGGCGCGCGAACCAGATGGCGCCGACCAGAAGCAGCGGGAGCATCACATAGAACTGCTCCTCGACCGAGAGCGACCAGTAGTGGCGCACGGGCGAGGCGGCGGACTCCGCGGCCTGATAGTCGACGGACGAGGCGGCGAGGAACCAGTTCTCGCCGTAGAACACCGATGCGAGGATCTCCTTGAGGGAGGAACCCACGGTGGCGGCGGGCAGGAGCCAGATGCTCGCGACGGCCGTGACCAGCAACACCGTGAGGGCAGAGGGCAGCAGGCGGCGGGCGCGGCGGGCCCAGAACCTGCCCAGGCGGATGCCCCCGGTCTCGACCGCCTCGCGCCACATGTGGGACGTGATGAGGTAGCCGCTGATGACAAAGAAGACGTCGACGCCGACGTAGCCGCCCGTGAGCCGGGTGGGCCACAGGTGATAGACCACCACGAGGGTGACGGCCAGGGCGCGCAGCGCCTGGATGTCCGGCCGGAAGCGATCGGCCGGCGTGCCCGTGGGTCGCACGCGGCCTCGCGCATGCCGCGGGGTCACTGCGGGAGGTGTCGCTACCACGCCCGTCATTGTCACACGCCTCACCCTTCTCCTTGCCCCGCCCCGTGCGTGGGCACGCGGGCGCATCGTCCCCCAGAATCAGCGAAACGGGGCCGGGCCCTTGCGGACCCGACCCCGTCTCTGCGAGCCGTGTTACTTGAGCTCGACGGTGGCGCCGGCAGCCTCGAGCTGAGCCTTGGCCTTCTCGGCGTCGTCCTTCTTGGCGCCCTCGAGGACCACCTTCGGGGCCTCGTCCACGAGCGCCTTGGCCTCGCCCAGGCCGAGTCCGGTCAGTGCGCGGACCTCCTTGATGACCTGGATCTTCTTGTCGCCAACGGCGGCGAGGAAGACGTCAAACGCGTCCTTCTCCTCGACCTCGGCGGCGGCCTCGGCGGCGGGGGCAGCGGCGGCAACGGCGACCGGCGCGGCGGCGGTGACCTCGAAGGTCTCCTCGAACGCCTTGACGAACTCGGACAGCTCGATGAGCGAGAGCTGCTTGAACTGCTCGATGAGCTCCTCGGTGGAGAGCTTAGCCATGATGACTTCCTTACTCTTTGACTGCGTGAAGCAGATGAATGGGGTGGGGTGCGACCGTTAGGCCGCGTCTTCCTGCTTCGCACGCAGGGCGTCGACGGCGCGCGCTGCCTGAGCAAGCGGTGCCTGGAACAGGTATGCAGCACCAAAGAGCGACGCCTTCATGGCGCCGGCAGCCTTGGCAAGCAGAACCTCGCGGGACTCGAGGTCCGCCAGCTTGTTGACATCATCCGCAGAGATGATCTTGCCCTCGAGAACGCCGCCCTTGATGACGAGCTTGTCGTTCTGCTTGGCAAAAGCCTTAAGACCCTTCGCAGCCTCCACCGGGTCACCGGTGACGAAAGCGATGGCCGTGGGGCCGACGAGAAGGTCGTCGAGACCCTCCACACCGGCGTCCTTGGCCGCGAGCGCCGTCAGAGTGTTCTTCGCGACCTTGTAGGTCGCGGCGCCACGGAGCTCACCGCGCAGCTTTGCGAGCTGCGGGACGGAGAGGCCGCGGTACTCGGTGATCAGCACCGCCGAGGAGTTGCGGAACTGGTCCGCGATCTCCGCAACAGCGTTCACCTTGTCTGGCGTCGCCATGTTTGTCCTTCCTTCGGATGACCACCGCACCCGCCCCGGACACGACAAAGGCCCCGCGCAGGCGGGGCCGGAGGCGCTGGCCACAGACCAAAGGCGGCCATCAGGCCGCCCGAGAGTCTGTGCGCACTGCGCTATCAGCTTCACCTGCGCTGGACCCCGCGTGAGCGGGACTTCGGCCGTTCCCGGGGATCCCGGGCCCGACGACCGGCGGTCTTGGGCCTGGCCATCCTACGTGACCGGGGCATCGTCCGCAAATCGGCCGATGCGGGGCGGGGCCCGCCTGCCCGGTCACCTCGGCATCGTCCCGGGAAAGAGAGAGGGCCCGGTTCCCCCGTGGGGGAACCGGGCCGGATGGGCGCGCGGGGCAGGGTGGTGGGTGACACCCGCGCGACCCGTTCTCCGTCACACCGCCCGGGATCGCCGGGCGGTGTGCGAGAGACTCGTGGAGCCGGAGACTACGCCTCGGACTTCGCGAGGGCGTCGACCGGAATGCCGGGACCCTGGGTCGCGGAGATCGAGGCCTTCACGATGTACTTGCCCTTCGAGGCCGAGGGCTTGGCGCGCAGGACCTCGTCCAGCACGGCCTGGTAGTTCTCGAGCAGCTTCTCGTCGCCGAACGACGCCTTGCCCAGCAGCGTGTGCAGGTTGGCGTGCTTGTCGACGCGGAACTCGATCTTTCCGCCCTTGATCTCGGACACGGCCTTGGCGACGTCCATCGTCACGGTGCCCGTCTTGGGGTTGGGCATGAGGCCACGGGGGCCGAGCACGCGGCCCAGGCGACCCACCTTGCCCATGAGGTCGGGGGTGGCGACCACTGCGTCAAAGTCCTGACGTCCGGCGGCCACCTCCTCGATGAGCTCGTCGCCACCGACGATGTCGGCGCCAGCCTCGCGGGCGGCCTCTGCCTTGTCACCGTTGGCGAAGACCAGGACCCGGGCGGTCTTGCCGGTGCCGTGAGGCAGGATGACGGTGGAACGGACCATCTGGTCCGCGTGACGCGGGTCGACGCCGAGCTTGAACACGACGTCGATGGTCGAGTCGGTGTTCTTCGAGGACGTCTTCTGCGCGAGGCGCACTGCCTCGAGCGGCGTGTAGAGCTGGCTACGGTCGACGAGCTGGGCTGCGTCGCGGTAAGCCTTGGAGCGCTTAGTCATCTGCGATGTTCCTTTGCAGTCGTGGTGGCGGGCCAGCGCGGCCCTCCCACTAGGTCAGGGGTCTTAGGAGACCGTGATGCCCATGGAACGGGCGGTGCCTGCGATGATCTTCGCCGCAGCGTCGATGTCGTTGGCGTTGAGGTCGGCCATCTTCTGCTCGGCGATCTCGCGCACCTGGGCCTCGGTGAGGTTGCCCACCTTGGCGGTGTGCGGGGTACCGGAGCCCTTGGCGACGCCAGCGGCCTTCTTGATGAGCTCGGCGGCCGGCGGGGTCTTGAGGACGAACGTGAACGAACGGTCCTCGTAGACGGTGATCTCCACGGGGATCACGTTGCCGCGCTGCGACTCGGTGGCCGCGTTGTAGGCCTTGCAGAACTCCATGATGTTGACGCCGTGCTGACCGAGCGCCGGACCGACCGGCGGGGCAGGGTTGGCGGCGCCGGCCTGGATCTGAAGCTTGATCAGACCGGAGACCTTCTTCTTCGGGGGTGCCATTTTCGGGTCCTTATCTTTCTTGCCTGTGCGGCTTGGCGGCCGCGAGGGTGCTGCCGAACCTAGATCTTGGTGACCTGGGAGAACGACAGCTCGACCGGGGTCTCCCGGCCGAAGATGGAGACGAGCACGTGGAGCTTCTGGCTTTCGGCAGAAATCTCCGAGATCGTGCCCGGGAGGGTCGCGAACGGGCCGTCGATGACGGTGATCGACTCGCCGACCTCGAACTCGACGGAGACGGGGGCCTGCTGCGCCGAGGGGTCCTCGGCCGCTGCTGCCGCCGTGACCTCCTTGGTCGCGAGCATCGAGTAGACCTCGTCGGCGGTCAGCGGCACCGGGTTGTGAGCGTGACCCACGAATCCGGTGACGCCGGGCGTGTTGCGCACGGCGCCCCAGGACTCGTCCGTGAGGTCCATGCGGACCAGGACGTATCCGGGCATCCGGACGCGGGTGACGAGCTTGCGCTGGCCGCCCTTGATCTCGGCGACCTCCTCCATCGGGACCTCAACCTGGAAGATGAAGTCCTCCATGTGGAGGCTCTCGGTGCGGTGCTCGATCGCCTGCTTGACGCGCTTCTCGTGGCCCGAGTAGCTGTGGACCACGTACCAGTCACCCTCGAGGGTGCGCAGGCGCGCCTTGAACTCCGCGACGGGGTCGGCGGGTGCGTCGTCGATCGAGGCGTCCTCGTCAACGGTCGTGTCCTCGTCGGCGATCGCGAGCGCGTCCACCTCGGGTGCGAGGCTCTCGAGCTCGTCGGAGGGGACGGTGTCGTCGTCCGCCTCGATCGCCGCGTCGACGGGTGCGTCGGCAAAGCCGGCCTCGTCGACCGGGACCACGGTCTCGTCAGTGTTGTCGCTCATCATTCACTCCCCTTGAGGCGGCCCTAGCCGCCGAACGTCTTCGCGGCAATCCATCCGAACGCGAGGTCGAGGACGAAGACGAGCGCCATCATGACCGCCACGAACCCGAGCACCACCCACACGTAGCGGATCAGCTCCTCGCGCGTGGGGGTGACCACGCGGCGCAGCTCGGAGATGACCTGGCGCACGAAGAGCGCGATGCGTCCGAAGATGTTCAGACCCTCGCGCGTCTCGTGCCGCGGGTCCTTCTCTCCGGAGTCGGTCACGGCAGATTCGCTCACCGAAAAGTCCTTCTCTCGTGGATTGCGTGCGTGGGGATCCCCACGTTGCGCAGGGCAGGCGGGACTCGAACCCACAACCGTCGGTTTTGGAGACCGATGCGCTACCAATTGCGCCACTGCCCTTCGGGGGGTTGTGACCCCCGTCGGCGCTTGCCACCACAGCATCGTCCGCCCTCAGGGCGCGAACCATCCTGACGTGTGTCAATCGCCGACGTGCCATGCTACGCCTTTTTGTCCCGAGAGTCGAACCGCCGCTCGCGTGTGCCGCGTGGGGACCTCGTCACGTACCGCTCTACGGGCGATCCTGGGATCGACCCGCACCCCGAGCGCTCCTCATCTGGAACGCGGGCGCATGCCTCAAGTATGAGCCGTCCGGGACGGCCTCGCCGCGCCACTATGCGCCGCCAGAATCTCGACCACCGCCCGCGCGATCTCGCCCCTGCGTGCATGCTCCACCTCCGCCGCCGAGAACCGAGCGGCAAGTACCCCTCGGGTGAGCACCACCCTGTCCCGCCTGCGATCGCGAGTGAAGGCGTCATCGCCATCGTGATAGCGCCGTCCGTCGACCTCGAGCGCGAGCCTGCCGTCCACCATGAGATCCACCCGCCCCACTCCGTCGACGTAGACCTGGGGCACCACGGGTATCCCGGCCTCGACAAGCTCAATTCGAGCAATGGTCTCCTGCGCGGACTCGGCACGGGGATCGCAATGCGCGAGGAGCCAGTCCCTGCGCGCGGCGGGCGTCGCGGTCCAGGCGCTCAGGTCCGCGCCCTTGACGAGGCCAGCGCGCAACGCGGCGTCGAGCATCACGAGGTGGGCGCGGTCCCCGACGCATCGGCCCGCGTGATCGAGCGCGGTCGGGAGGGGCATCGGCGCAAGCGAGCGGCCGCAGTCACGCGCGAAGTGCACCCGCAGGCCATCCCTCTCTCTCGGGCCGTGTCCGCCGGTCGCCGTCGCGACATGGACGTCGCAAACCCGGCCCCACAGCGGCAGGCCCTGCTCCGCGATCGCGGAGACACACGTGAGGCGCGCACGCACCGTCGCCGCGACGATGGCCCGCGGCGAGGCGGTCGCCACGGCCACCACGCCCCGGGTCGGAACCATCAGCCGGCCCTCGCGCACGGCCGAGTCGAGCGCCGTACGCGTGAGGCGTGATCGCAGCGCGTCAGCTCGCCGCATCGCGCCCCCGTTGAGTTCCACGAGCCGCACCGGATCCATGGCCCCACCGTGATCCGCGGCGTGGCGCCCCGCCTCCGCATGGCGCACGATCGTGGACGTGCACGCGTGGTGCGGAGGCCGGGGACATCGGCACAGCGCCGTGGAGGCCAACGCGAGGGCACCCCGCCTGCGCACCGTTCAGAGATCCGTACGCGTCCTGGGTCGTGGCGGCCCGAATCGCGGGCGGTCCCGAGGATCGCCCGCGCGCCGGGCGGCACGGGGCGGCGCGGGGCATGCTGAGGGGGCCGGTGGACCGCGACGGTGCACGACCCACCCGCGCCCCGGCTCGACACCCGAACCGAAGATGGAAGAATGGCCCGCATGAAGCCTGCTCGCCGCGTTTCCGCCCGTCTCGGCGCCATCGCGCCGTCCGCCACCCTCGCCGTCGACTCGAAGGCGAAGGCGCTCAAGGCCGCCGGCCGTCCCGTCATCGGGTTCGGCGCAGGTGAGCCCGACTTCCCCACGCCCGACTTCATTGTCGAGGCCGCGGTCGCCGCCGCGCAGGACCCGAAGAACCATCGCTACACCCCCGCGACGGGCCTGCCGGAGCTCAAGCAGGCGATCGCCGCCAAGACGATGCGGGACTCGGGCTACGAGATCGACCCCGCCCAGGTGATCGTCACCAACGGCGGCAAGCAGGCCGTGTTCCAGGCCTTCGCCTCGATCGTCGACCCGGGCGACGAGGTCCTGCTGCCCGCGCCGTACTGGACCACCTACCCCGAGGCGATCGCGCTCGCGGGAGGCACGCCCGTCGAGGTCTTCGCCGGCGCCGACCAGGACTACCTGGTCACGGTCGAGCAGCTCGAGGCCGCGCGCACGGACAAGACCAAGGCGCTGCTGTTCTGCTCCCCCTCGAACCCCACGGGAGCCGTCTACTCCCCCGCCCAGACCAGGGCGATCGGCGAGTGGGCCGTCGAGCACGGCATCTGGGTGATCACGGACGAGATCTACGAGCACCTGGTCTACGACGACGCGGTCTTCACGCCGATCGTCCGCGCGGTGCCCGAGCTCGCCGACCAGTGCATCGTGGTCAACGGCGTCGCGAAGACCTACGCGATGACCGGCTGGCGCGTGGGATGGATGATCGCCCCCGCGGACGTCACCAAGGCCGCCGCCAACTTCCAGAGCCACCTCACGAGCAACGTCGCGAACGTGTCGCAGCGCGCCGCGATCGCCGCGCTCGAGGGCGGCCTCGAGGCCGTTCACGAGATGAGAGAGGCCTTCGACCGCCGCCGCCGCACCATGGTCGACATGCTGCGCGAGATCGACGGCATCGTGTGCCCCACCCCCACGGGGGCGTTCTACGCGTACCCGAGCGTCGAGGGCCTGCTGGGTCGCACCATCCGGGGTCGCGAGATCGCCACGAGTGCCGACCTCGCGACCGTCATCCTCGAGGAGGCCGAGGTCGCGGTGGTGCCCGGTGAGGCGTTCGGCCCATCCGGCTTCATGCGCCTCAGCTACGCGCTGGGCGACGACGACCTCGCCGAGGGTGTGGGTCGCATCCAGCGCCTGCTCTCCGAGTAGCGCCTCGTACGCCGAGGGTGGGGCATCGTCCGCTGGGACGATGCCCCACTTTCGTCCGCGCGACGGAGGCACCCGCGCGGGCGGCTGGCCTAGGCTCCAAGCCATGACCGCATCCGCCATCTCCCTCAGGGGACTGCGCAAGCACTACGGAGACCTGCACGCCGTCGACGGCGTCGACCTCGACATCGCGGCGGGCGAGGTCTTCGCCCTGCTGGGCCCCAACGGGGCAGGCAAGTCCACGACCGTCGAGATCCTCGAGGGCTTCCGCAAGCGCACCGCCGGCGAGGTGAGCGTGCTGGGTGAGGACCCGCAGCACGCGGACAAGCACTGGCGCGCCCGCGTGGGCATCATGCTGCAGACCACCTCGGACAACTCGGCCCTCACGGCCCGCGAGGCGCTCGTTCACGCCTCCCGCTACTACCCTCACCCGCGGGACGTCGACGAGACCCTCGACGCCGTGGGGCTGACCGAGAAGGCGAGCGCCAAGCCGCAGACCCTCTCGGGCGGCCAGCGCCGCCGGCTCGACGTCGCGCTCGCCGTGATCGGCCGCCCCGAGCTGGTCTTCCTCGACGAGCCCACCACGGGCTTCGATCCCGAGGCCCGTAGGTCCTTCTGGCGACTCATCGAGGCGCTGCGAGGTGACGGCACCACGGTGGTCCTCACCACGCACTACCTCGACGAGGCCGACTACCTCGCGGACCGGATCGGCATCATCGCCGCGGGGCGCCTCGTGGCCCTCGACACCCCGTCCGGGCTGCGGGCGCGCGCGAACGATGCCAGGGTGAGCTGGGTCGAGAACGGCGAGTCGCGCGCGGTCGAGACCGCGACGCCGACCGCGCTGCTGCGCGAGCTGCTCGCGCGCACCGAGGGCGAGGTGGACGGCCTCCAGGTGGTGCACCCCTCGCTCGAGGACGTCTACCTCACGCTGATCGGCGAGGCCGCGAGCGCGGCCGAGGACGCCGCGGCGGCAGCCGCCCAGCCCGCCACCACCGAAGGAGGCCGGTCATGACCGCGACCACGGCATCGTCCCCCCGCACCCCCGACACCCGGCCTACACCCACGTGGATGTCGATGACCCACAATCGCTTCGTGGTCGAGGTCAAGGAGTTCGTGCGCAGCCGCGAACAGATGATCTTCATCTTCGCGTTCCCGATGCTCTTCCTGCTTCTGTTCGGGTCCGTGTTCGGCGGCCAGGTGCTCGAGCCCACCGACGTCACGTTCGCGCAGTACTTCCTGCCGGGCATGATCGCGACTGGAATCGCCAACACGGGCTTCCAGTCGCTCGCGATGTCGATCGCGATCGACCGCGACGAGGACGTGCTCAAGCGCATCTACGCCTCGCCGCTGCCGACGACGTCGTTCTTCGCCGCGCGCATCGCGCAGGTGCTGGTGGTGTCGATCATCCAGATCGCGGTCTTGATCGCTCTGGGAGTCGCGATCTACGACGTCGCGCTACCCACGGATGCGGGCCGCTGGTGGACGTTCACGTGGGTGTTCCTGCTGGGTACGGCGGCGTCGACCACCCTGGGCTTCGCGATGTCCTCGCTGCTGCGCAACGCGAAGGCCGGCTCCGCGATCGTCACGCCGATCGTGCTCGTGCTCCAGTTCACGTCCGGAGTGTTCCTGGTCTACACGCAGCTACCGGTCTTCCTCCAGCGCTTTGCGGAGATCTTCCCGCTCAAGTGGCTCGCGCAGGGGATGCGCTCGGTGTTCCTGCCCGAGGACTTCGCGATGGCAGAGGCACGCGGCTCGTGGGAGCACCCCGCGACGGCAATCGTGCTGACGCTGTGGGTGATCGTCGGACTGTTCCTCGCGATCCGCACGTTCCGCTGGATGCGGCACGACGACCACTAGCGGGGCATCGTCCCTGCGGCCGATGCCGCGGACGGGCCGACCGCCCTACCCTGGGCGGATGGACGTCAAGGCACCCCGCTGGTGGGACATCGCGATCGCGGCGGCGCTGCTGGTCCTCGCGCTGATCGGGGTCGATCAGTCGGCGGAGTTCATCCTCGACCGCACGCGGCCCTACGACGCATTCGGCGTGGTGCTCCTGGTCGCGCAGGTCACTCCCCTCGCGTGGCGACAGGTGTACCCGCGGATCGTCGTGTGGGCCGTGCTGGTGCCGTGGATCATCGCGGTCGGGATGGGCTACCCCGACACCTCCGCGATGTTCGCGATCTACGTCGCGCTGTACGGACTGGCGGCCTACACGCCGCGCCGCGCGGCGCTCACGCACGGCCTCGCGGTCGGGCTCGTGATGCTGCTGTGGACCACGGCGGGGCTGTTCCTCACCGACTTCGTGCAGTGGACGTCGCTCATCGCGGTGACGCTCGCCGTGGTGGTGCCGCTCATGATCGGATTCGTCGACTTCCGCAGGCGACAGCGGCTCACCGAGCTCGAGCTCGAGCACGCGCGGCGCGAGCAGGCGCAGCAGGTCGTCGCGGCCGATGCCGTGCGGGCCGAGCGCGCGAGAATCGCGCGTGAGCTCCACGACGTCGTGGCGCACGAGATCACGGTGATGACGCTGCAGGCGGAGGGCGCGCGTCGCCTGGCCAAGCAGTCCGACGAGCGTGTGCTCGACGCGCTCGGCACCATCAGTGCTTCGGGCCGCAAGGGTCTGGTCGAGATGCAGCGCATGATCGGCGTGCTCCGCGCCACCGAGCAGGACGCCGTCGACACCGCGGAGCGTGACCGCGCCGTGATCGACCTCGAGCCGATGCCCGCACTCGCCGCGATTCCCGCGCTCGCCCAGCAGGTCGAGGACGCCGGCCTGCCCGTCGACCTCAGCATCTCGGGTACGTCACACGTGCCCGCCGGGGTCGAACTCAGCGCGTATCGCGTGGTGCAGGAGGCGCTCACCAATGCGATGAAGCACGCGGGCCCCGGCGCGCGCGCCATGGTGCGCGTCGAGCGTCAGCCGCACCGCGTGACGGTCGTCGTCGAGGACGACGGCCGCGGCGTGATCTCCGACGCGGCGCGCACGAGTGGGGGCCACGGCCTGCGCGGCATGGCGGAGCGGGTGCACGCGCTCGGCGGGATCCTCGAGTACGGTCCCCGCAAGGGCGGCGGCTTCCGCGTGCGCGCGGTGCTGCCCTCGGGTGACGACCAGGTGGTGGCGCGCCGCGCGCGCACGGCGGAGGGTGGACGATGATTCGGGTCGCGTTGGTCGACGATCAGGCGATGGTGCGGGTGGGCCTGCGCATGATCCTCGAGTCCGAGGGGGACATCTCCGTGGTCGCGGAGGCGACGTCGGGGACCGAGGCGGCGCGCATCGTCGCGGCCCACTCCCCCGACGTGGTCCTCATGGACGTGCGCATGCCGGGCATGGACGGCCTCACCGCGACCCGCGAGGTGCTGGCTGCTCACCCCGATTCGCGCATCGTCATCCTCACGACGTTCGACGACGACGAGTACGTGTACGAGGCGCTGCGCGCGGGGGCGTCGGGATTCCTGCTCAAGAGCGTCGAGGGCGACGCGCTGGTCGCCGCGGTGCGCGTCGTCGCGGCGGGCGAGGCGCTGCTCGCGCCCGAGGTGACGCGACGCGTGATCGAGCAGTTCGCGCGCACCGCGCCGCTGAGGGACGAGGACCACGTGCCGAGCGCCGAGGCGATCGGCGACCTGTCCGACCGCGAGGTCGAGGTGCTGCGGCTCATGGCCCGCGGCCTGTCGAACCAGGAGATCGCGTCGCAGCTCTACGTCTCGAGCACGACGGTGAAGACTCACGTGAGCCACATCCTCACCAAGCTGGGCGTGCGCGACCGCGTGCAGGCCGTTGTCGAGGCGTACGACTCGGGGATCGTGGTGCCGCGCGCCTGACGGGGTCATCCCTGAGGCGGACGCGCGAGAACCGTCCGTGCGGCCGATGCCGGGGCCGCGGGCCCGCCGCCAGACTGGGGCGGTCATCGGTTCACGGCGCCGGCAAGCGAAGGCGCCATCTCACTACGAAGAAGGGCCTTCCCATGACCTCAACTGTCACGCTGGCCGCGTCGATGCGCGGCGGCACCAAGGACTACGGCACCGGCGACATGGCCGTGCGGGCGCTCGACGGGATTGACGTCGACATCGCCGCCGCCGAGTTCACCGCGATCATGGGACCGTCCGGCTCCGGCAAGTCGACGCTGTTGCACACGCTCGCGGGCCTCGACCGCCTCACCGCGGGCGTGTCGTCGATCGGCGAGACCGTCATCACCGGCCTGTCCGAGGACAAGATCACCCAGGTGCGCCGCGAGAAGATCGGCTTCGTCTTCCAGTCCTTCAACCTCATCCCCTCGCTCACCGCGAAGGAAAACATCACGCTGCCGCTCGACATCGCGGGACGCGACCTGGATGCCGACTGGTTCGGCCAGATCATCGCCGTGCTGGGCCTGGGCGACCGTCTCACTCACCTGCCCGCCGAGCTCTCGGGCGGACAGCAGCAGCGCGTCGCGGTCGCGCGCGCGCTCGTGTCCCGCCCCGAGCTGATCTTCGCGGACGAGCCGTCGGGCAACCTCGACTCGCGCTCGGGAGCCGAGCTGCTGGGCTTCATGCGCCGCGCGGTCAAGGAGTTCCACCAGACCATCGTCATGGTGACGCACGACCCGACCGCGGCCTCGTACGCGGACCGCATCCTCTTCCTCGAGGACGGTCACATCGTCGACGAGATGCGCGAGCCCACCGCGGAGCGCGTGCTCGACCGCATGAAGCAGATGGGGCACTGATGTTCCGCCTCGCAGTCAAGTCCGTCAAGCACAACCCCAAGAGGTTGGTGCTCACCGCGATCGCGGTGGCGCTCGGAGTCGCGCTCGCCGCGACCACGTTTACCCTCACCAACGCGCTGTCGAGCGGCTTCACCAAGCTGTTCGAGGAGATCTACGCGTCGACCGACGTGATCGTCGAGCCCGCGCCCGACGCCTCTTCCGAGGGTGAAGACCCCTTCGCGGCCGGCGAGGCCGTGTTCTCGTTCGACGACCTTGACTCCGTGCGCGGCGTCGACGGCGTCGAGCGCGCCGAGGGCGGCATCCAGGTCATGGGGTCCGTCCTCCCCGCCGACTTCGAGCCGACCGGCGACCTGACCGGCGGCGGCGGCGCCCCCAGCCAGCTCTTCAACTGGGTGGGAGAGCCGCGCATTGACCTGTCCGAGCTCGTCGAGGGCGAGGGCCCCGCGGCCGACGACGAGATCGTGCTCGACCTCGACGCTGCTCCCCGGCTGGGTTACGAGATCGGCGACGACGTCATGGTCGCGACCGAGTCGGGCGTCACGGAGTTCGAGCTCGTTGGCCTCGTGCGCTTCGGCGAGTCCAACTCGCTGCAGGGCGCGACGCTCGGCTACATGACCGAGGCCGCCGCGATCGAGCTGTCCGGCATGGATGGCTTCCAGCAGATCGCCGTCATCACCGCGGAGGGGGCCGACAAGGAGGCCGTCGCGAGCGCGATCAGCGAGGTCATCCCCGACGGCACGCGCGCGATCACCGGCGAAGCCAAGGCGGCCGAGCAGGCCGAGCAGCTCGACGAGCTCCTCCAGTACATCGACATCTTCGCGATCGCGTTCGCGCTCATCGCGCTGTTCGTCGGCTCGTACATCATCGTCAACACGTTCCGCATCATCGTGACGCAGCGCACGAGGGAGTTCGGGCTGCTGCGCGCGATCGGCGTCACGGGTCGCCAACTGCGCACCATGATCCTGCTCGAGGCGCTCGTGGTGGCCGCGGTCGCCTCGACAATCGGATTGGTGTTGGGCTACCTGGGCGCGCTCGGCCTTTCCGCGTTGGTCGAGACGTTCTCGGGCGATCTCTTCGGCACGGTCACTCTGCCGCTCGACGCCGTCGTATGGAGCTACGTCCTCGGTTCGCTCGTGACGGTCGTCTCGGCGCTCGTGCCAGCGATCCATGCGTCGACCATCTCCCCGATGGAGGCGCTGCGCGAGTCCGCGACCGAGTCGAAGAAGCCGCTGCGGCTGCGCAACATCGTGGGCGGCGCAATCGCGCTGCTGGGTGTGCTGTCGATCGTCGTGGGCCTGTACATGGGCCTCGAGCGTCCCTACATCTACGTGGGTGCGGGCGCGATGCTCCTCGTGATCGGCGTCACGCTGCTCGCGGCTCAGGTGCTCGTGCCGCTCGCGTTCGGGCTCAAGTCCATGCTGACCAGGCTCTTCCGCGTCGACGGCAAGCTCGCGGCCAACAACATCCGCCGTGAGCCACGGCGCAGCGCCAACACGGCGGCCGCGCTGATGATCGGCGTGATGTTGCTCGCGCTCGTCGCGACGTTCACCGAGTCACTCAAAGCGGTGGTGACCGAGCAGTTCCAGGGCACCAGCGCCGACTTCTTCGTCCTCGACTCGCAGGGCGGAGCGCTCCCGCAGGGCGCGATCGAGCTCCTCGACGCGGAGACCGGCGTGGACTTCGTCAGCACTCTCGGCGTGGGCGAGGCGGACGTCGACGGGGTGTCGAGGTCGGTGGCCGTCATCCAGCCCGAGACCGCCGATCTCGCGTTCGACTACAACAACGACCCCGCCTTCGACGCGATGGACGGCGGCGTCTTCATCGACCCCGTGATCCAGGAGCTGGGTGTCGACGTGGGCGACCAGATCACTCTCGAGGGCGCGGAGGGCAGCGTGACCCTCACGGTCACGGGGCTGTACCTTAACGAGGGCGACGCCAACCTCTGGGTCGACCAGGAGACCGGAGCCGAGCTGCTCGGCGATACCGAGGTCTTCCAGGCCTGGGTCGTGCTCGAGGACGGCGTCGACGCTGCGGAGGCTCAAGAGCAGCTGATCGCCGCCCTTGGCGAGGAGTACCCGCTCCTGGCTCTCCAGTCACCGAGCGAGCTCGAGCAGTTCGCGAACCAGTTCATCGACCTGCTGCTGGGCGTGATCTCGGCCATGCTGGGCGCGGCGCTCATCATCGCGATCCTGGGTGTCGCCAACACCCTGCTGCTCTCGGTGACCGAGCGCACCAGGGAGATCGGGCTCCTGCGCGCCGTGGGTGTGCGGCGCACGTCGATTCGCCGCATGATCACGATCGAGTCGATGGTGATGGCGATCTTCGGCACCATCCTCGGCATGATCCTTGGCGTGGGACTCGGCGCGGCCCTGGTGCTTGCGCTTGAGGACTTCGGGTTCTCGACGGTCGCCGTGCCGTGGGGCTGGCTCGCGGTCTACACCGTGGGGGCCGCGCTCGCGGGCGTGCTCGCCGCGCTGTGGCCTGCGCGCCGGGCGTCCAAGATGGACATCCTGCAGGCGATCGCCGCCGACGGGTAGCGGCCGCCGCGGGGTAGCCACGGCCCGCGTGCCGGATCGATCATGGATCGGTCCGGCACGCGGGCTGGCTAGACGGTGATGCCCACGCCCACGGGCTCGGGCACGAGCGTGATGCCGAATCGCTCGCGCACCCCGTCCCGCACCGCGCGCGCGAGAGCGACCAGGTCGGCAGCGGTCGCTCCGCCTCTGTTGGTGAGCGCGAGCGTGTGCTTGGTCGACAGCGACGCGGGTGCACCCGGCGCGATCGCAAAGCCGCGCGTGAATCCCGCCTGCTCGATGAGCCACGCGGCGGAGGTCTTCACAAGGCCCTCCCGTCCCGACGGATACCGGGGCGCATCCTCAGGCAGGGCATCGTCCGCCACCACCGGGTTGGTGAAGAAGGACCCCGCGCTCCACGTGTCGTGATCCGCGGCATCGAGCACCATCCCCTTGGACGCGCGCAGCGCGAGCACGGCCTCGCGCACGTCGATGATGGGCACGCGCGTGCCCAGTTCGACCCCGAGGGCCGTCGCGAGCTGCTGATACCGGACGGGCGCCCCCAGGCTTGCCATGCGCGTGTGGAAGGTGACGTCGAGCACCACGTAGCGCGGGGTGGGGCCCCACGGGCCGTCGGTCATGGTGCGCTTGAGCATCGAGTCGCGGTATCCGAACTGCGCCTTGATGAGCGGCAGCGAGCGCACCTGCCGGTCCTCGCGGTCCCACGTGCGGATGATCGACACGATGTCGGACACCTCGGCTCCGTAGGCGCCCACGTTCTGAATGGGGGTCGCGCCCGTCGAGCCGGGGATGCCCGCGAGCGCCTCGAAGCCGCTCCACTTCGACGCGACCGCCTGCGCGACCAGTCCGTCCCACGGGGTGCCCGCCGTCGCGGTGATGGACAGGCCGCCGCACGCGCCGTCGTTGACGAGCGAGACGTCCGCGCGCGCGTCGCGCACGACCACGCCGTCGAAGCCGTCGTCGGAGACCAACACGTTGGACCCCCCGCCCAACACCAGCAGCGGCGTGCCGTCCGCGTCAGCCGACCGGACCGCGTCGATGAGCTCCGCCTCCGTCGCCGCCTCGCGGAACTCGCGCGCCGGACCACCCACGCGCAGCGTGGTGAGCGAGGCGAGGTTCATGCCCTCAGGGTATCGGGGCGATCGCCGCCCGCCGTCGGGGCATCGGCAGGCTCGGGCAGCGCCTGGGTCGGCTCGACTCCTTCCGCGAGGATTGCCGCGGCGGCGTCCCGCTCGGCGGTCGACACGTGTCCCGCCGCGCGACCTGTCGCCCGTGCCTCCTCCTCGGCCTCGCGGCGCGCGAGCACCCGGTGGGACCTGAACAGCGGACCCTCGCGCCGCACCGCGCGCGCGAGCACAAACGACATCACGGCCCCCGCGACCACCACGAGGAGCGCCTTGCGCAGCTCGATCACGTCTCCCAGGTGGCCGATCACCTGAGGCATCACGAGTCCCGCGATGGTCGAGAACGAGGACACCGCGGCGACGCGGGCCGCGGCACGGGAGGGCTCGTCGGACGCCGCCGAGAAGCCGATCGGCACGCCGAGCGCGGCGCCGAGTCCCCACAGGATCATGCCGACCGGCACGAGCCACAGCGCCGGCGCGAACGCGAAGATCGTGACGCCCGCCGTGACAAGTACCGCCGACACGCGCAGCGACACCACGCGCCCGAGGCGGCCGATGACGAGCGCACCCGCCCACCGCACCGACACCATGGCCACCACGAACACCCAGTAGAGGAGGTCTCCGACCGCCTCGGGCTGGTCGAAGGCCTCGACCACCGCGAGCGCGGCCCACTGGGCCGCCGCTCCCTCGATCGTGGACGCCGAGAACACGATGAGGCCGAGCAGGATCACGCGCCGCTCGCGATACTCGTCGCGCGCGGCGGCGAACGGACCGCCGAACCCGGGCCGGGCATCGTCCGGACGGGCGGCGCCATCCAGCACCGCGGCGGGCAGCACCGCGAGCCGCACCGCGGTGAGCACCACGGCGACCGCCGCGAAGTGCCACACCGGGGCCACGCCGGCGTGCGACGCGCCCGCTCCGAGCGCGAGGCCCATCGCCATGCCCACCGAGAACGCGGCGTGGAACTGCGGCAGCACCGCGCGATCCATGGCCCTCTCGACCTCGGCCGCCTCGGCATTCATACACACGTTCGTGAACGCGAACGCGACGGACACGAGGAACGATGCCGCGGCGAACAGCACCTGCGAGCCGAGCGCGGTGGACGCCCCCAGCAGCACGAACGCCCCGAGGTGCGCGAACGACGACCACCACAGCAGCGCGCGCGTGCCGAACCTGGCCACCGACCATCCGGTGACGAGCAGCGCGCACAGCGCGCCGAGCGCACCGAACAGGAGCAGCCGCGCGAGTTCGCCGGAGGTCACATCGAGCAGCTCGGTGATCGACGGGTAACGGGCCACCATCGTCGCCATGAACACGCCCATGAGCCAGAAGAGGGCGAGCACGCCGCGACGTGCGGCGGCGATGCGGGGGGCGGAGTACGGGGGCTCTATGACGTGGGTCACGATCACCTTTGCGGGAGAGAACGGTCGAGGTCGGGCGGGCGGTGCGAGACGGACGGGCAATGGCCGAGGTACGCGGCGCTACGCTGGGCACCACACCACACCGCATCACCGCCGCCGGGCATCGCCTTCGCTTCGCCGAGCGCGGTGACGACGAGCCGAGGGAGACCCACGTGGCACGCACACGTCGACCAACGATGGCCGATGTCGCCGCACTCGCAGGAGTGTCGCTCTCCACTGTATCCCTCACGTACTCGGGCGCCGGACCGCTGTCAGCCGAGACGCGCGCCAAGGTCGAACGCGCGGCCGCGGAGTTGGGTTACGGCGGTCCCGCGCCCCACGCGCAGGCGCTGCGCTCGGGTCGCACCGGAGTGGTGGGGGTGGTGATTCACGAGCGCCTCCAGCTGTCCCTCCGCGATCCCCTCATGCTGCGCATCATGGACGCGCTGGTGGGCGACCTCGGTCAGATGGGGCTCGGCGTGCTGCTGATCCCCACGCCGACGGGCGAGCCGGGAGAACGCAGCCTGCTCGAGACCGCGTCGATGGACGCCGCGGTGCTGCTGCGCGTGCGCGATCACGACGGCGAGCCCGCGATCGACATCCTGCGCCGCCGCGGGCTTCCGATGGTGGTGATGGAGGGCGAGGCCCCGCAGGGGGCCGGCATCCTCGAGATCGACGACCGCGCGGCGACGGCGGCGCTCATCCGCCACCTCGTCGACCTGGGTCACGAGCGGATCGGCACCATCACTCTCCCCGCGGGACTCGACGGGGAGACGCGCGTGCGCACGCTCGAGGACGCGCTCGCCGAGACCGCATGGACGCCGGTGCACCGCAGGCTCGAGGCCTTCGCCGATGCCGGGGTCGAGCCGTGCGTGGTGGTCGAGGCGCGCGCGTCGATCGCGGCCGAGGGCCTCGCCGCCGCCCACCTCGCCCTTGCCCAGGAGCCGCGACCCACCGCGCTCGTGTGCCAGTCGGATCTCCTGGCGGGGGGAGCGATCCTTGCCGCGCGCGAGCTGGGCATCCCGGTGCCTCAGCACCTGTCGATCACCGGCTTCGACGGAATCGACCTGCCCTGGATCGCGCCGCTCGAGCTCACGACTCAGGTGCAGGACGCGGAGGCCAAGGGCCACGCGATGGCGGCCGAGGTCAAGGCGCTGCTCGCCGGCGACAGCCCCGAGCCGGTGGTGATGGAGCTCGAGCTGCGCCTGGGCAACACCACGGCGCGCCCGCCCCACGCCTCGGCGACCTGAATCGCGGGCCGTTCCCGGCATCGTCCGCCATTCGGGCTCGCGGAGCCTGTGGGGCGGGTCGATCCGTGATCGACCCGCCCCACGGGCACGCACACCTGCTTGGGTCAGCCCACCAGCGAGGTGATGGGACCCAGCGCGAAGTAGACCACGAACGCTCCCGAGGCCGCCCACATGAGCGGGTGGACCTTGCGCGCGGCGCCGGTCGCCACCTGGAGCAGCACGTACGAGATGAAGCCCGCGCCGATTCCGACGGAGATCGAGTAGCCGAACGGCATGAGGATGAACGTGAGGAACGCGGGGATCGCGATCCGGTAGTCCTTCCAGTCGATCCCAGCGACCTGCGAGACCATGAGGAAGCCGACGACCACGAGCACGGGCGTGGCGGCCTCGAACGGCACCAGCTCGTACAGCGGAGTGAGGAACGTCGACAGCAGGAACGCGATGCCGGTCACCACGGAGGCGAGGCCGGTGCGCGCGCCGTCACCCACGCCGGCCGCGGACTCGATGTACGTGGTGTTCGAGGACACCGATCCCAGTCCACCCGCGGCGGCACCGATCGAGTCCACCAGCAGGATCTGCTGCGAGCGCGGCGGGTTGCCGTCCTTGTCGTTGAGCCCGGCCTCGGCGCCCACGGCGGTCATGGTGCCCATGGTGTCGAAGAAGTCGGCGATGAGCAGCGAAAAGACCAGCAGGAGCGCGGTGAGCACGGGCAGCGACGTGAAGCCGCCGAAGAGGTCCACCTGACCCACGAGCGAGAAGTCGGGCACGGACGCGACCGAGTCGGGCACCGCGGGCACCACGAGCGCCCAGCCCGACGGGTTCTCGACCGCGGATCCGAGCGACAGCGCGGCCTCGATGAGCACCGCGAGCACGGTGGCGACCACGATCGAGATGAGTAGCGCGCCGCGCACCTTGCGGACCATGAGGATGATCGCCGTGAACAGGCCCACGATGAATACGACCATGGGCCACGTCGAGATGTAGCCGCCCAACCCGAACTGGGTCGGGGTGCCGGCGCCCGCGCGCACGATGCCAGCGTCGTACAGTCCAATGAACGCGAGGAACAGGCCGATTCCGACCGCGATGGCCTGCTTGAGGAACGTGGGCACCGCGGCAAACACGGCCTTGCGGAAGTTGGTGAGCACCAGCACGAGGATGATGACGCCCTCGATGACCACGAAGCCCATGGCCTGCGGCCAGGTCATGCCCTCGCGCGCGGCGATGCCGTATGCGACGAACGCGTTGAGGCCGAGCCCGGCCGCGAGGGCGAGCGGGAAGCGTGCCCACACCCCCATCGCGATCGACAGCAGGCCCGCGACGAGCGCGGTCGCGGCGGCGATCATCGCGAGGTTGGGGGCGTCGCCGCCTCCCAGGTACTCGCCCGTGCCATCGGCGACGGTGCCGATGATCAGCGGGTTCAGCACCACGATGTACGCCATGGTGAAGAAGGTGGTGAGACCGCCGCGGATCTCCTGGCCGAAGGTCGAGCCACGCTGGGTGATCTCGAAATAGGTGTCGAGCTTGGCGACGATGCCGGGGCGCGCAGGCGCGGACATGTGTGTCTCCTCAGTAGTTCGTGGGCGCTGAGTTCCCAATGGTGATGCCCACCAGCCGGTCGGGGCTCACGGCGAGGGGGCGGATGCGGCGCCAGCGTATCGCGTCGCGACCGGGACCCCGGACACGCCTACGCGCAGGGGACCAGCGCCTGCGCCTTGCCCAACACCTTCTGCCCCTGGAAGTCCACGGTCACGTCGATCCGTGCGGTGCGCCGCTCGGGGTCGAGAGCGCCCACCTTGGCGGTGACGGTCACGACGGCCACGCCGGGGTTAGGCACCGGAATGGGACGCGTGAAGCGCGCCTGCAGGTCCGCGACGTTGCCCGGCCCGGCCCACTCCTCGACCACGGACGCGGCCTGGCCCAGCGTGAGCATGCCGTGAGCGATGACGCCGGGAAGCCCCACCTGCTGCGCGACCACGTCGTTGTAGTGGATCGGGTTGAAGTCGCCCGAGGCCCCTGCGTACCGCACGAGCGAGTCGCGCGTGAGCTCGATCTCGCGCTCCGCGACCACCTCACCTACCTCGAGGCCGTCGAAGCTCGGACGGTTCTCGGCGCTCATGAGGCCTCCTCGCGCACCGCGAGGGTGCTCACCACGGTGGACACGGGCTTGCCGTCGGCGTCGACCAACTCGGTGCGCGTGGTCACCATCGAGATGCCGCCGCGCTGCGTGATCGAGTCGATGTGCACCGTGCTCGAGATGAGGTCGCCCGCGATGATCGGGCGGTGGTGCGTGAAGCGCTCGTCGGCGTGCACCACGCGCGAGAAGTCGACGCCCACCTCGGGGTCGACCACCACGTGGAACTCGGCCTGCTGCGCGATCACGACCGCGAACGTGGTGGGGGCCACCACGTCGGGGTAGCCCTCCGCGCGAGCCGCCTCCTCGCTCAGGTGCGCGAAGGACCTCGCATCCACGGCATCGGCGAATTCGCGAATCTTGATCCGCGTGACCTCGTACGGTTCGTGCGGGCCGTACGCGCGGCCCACCGCCTCGATGTTGACTGGCACGGTTCCACCCTATCGGGAGGAGGGGGGACGATGCTCGGGCCGGGGTGCGGACAGGGGCGCGGCTAGGCACCAACCAACTCGCGGATCAGGGCCACCAGCCGCGGTCGAGGTACGTCGGCCTCGGCGAGCGTGCGGTTGCTTCGGGCCGAGTCGGCGATGTCGCGCAGGATTCCGGACGCATCACCCCGCGCGCCCGAGATGGCCGCCTTGAGCCGCCAGCCACCGATCTCGTCCTGCCGGTCCCGATACTCGTGTGCAATCGCGAGCAGATTGAACAGATCGGTGTAATCCTTGCTCGCGGAACGGGAACGGGTCGCATAGGTCTTCAGGACGACCGCGTGTTCGACGGGCGGCACACGCGCAGCGAATGCCATGGCGGCGCCGTCCGTGAGTGCAGCCTCAACAGTGATCACGATCGGAGGGGCTGCGAGAGCGAGTCCCAGGCCCGGAGTTGCATCGAAGCCACGGCCACCCACCACCTGAGACGAGAAGACCGCCCCCGTCGCCGGTACCAGCCAGTCCACCGCGAGCGTGAGGCCAGCGGCGTTCGCGCGCACATAGCGGTTGCCGACCTCTGCAACGTAGCCGTGCCCGATCAGTCGTTCATGGATGTCTCCGCTCGACGCAATCTCCATCGAGATCGCCGCATCGGTATCGGCGGTGCGCCGCGGGACAACGCCGTCTGCGGGGAACGCTTGGGTCAGGAGACTCACCATCTGTCCGCCGACGATTCGCACGTCTGCATACTCAGCGGTGAGTTCGCACACATCAGCGAGCGAGTGATACGACGCATCGTCCGCACGGGAGACAGCGACAATCGACACCCTGCGATGGATGCCGCCGCGGCCTCCCTGATGGAGTGCGTCACTCATGACGCAACCGCTCCCCATCGGTGCGACGCGTGAGTACCGCGGATTTGAGACGAACTGCCGACTCAGCCGCGTCGGGGCCCCCCGATCGCCGTACATCCCAAGCGACCAACAGAGGGTCTACCGTGTCCTCCCACCCCCACGTACGCGCGGTGGCCCACAGTGTCCAATCCGCCGGAACCGTGACGCACATCGTTGCCTCATCAGGCCCGGACT
This sequence comes from Demequina sediminis, assembly GCF_039545075.1. Taxonomy (NCBI): domain Bacteria; kingdom Bacillati; phylum Actinomycetota; class Actinomycetes; order Micrococcales; family Demequinaceae; genus Demequina; species Demequina sediminis. Next base: position 114,813 of record NZ_BAABRR010000006.1, read on the forward strand.
CAGCCAGGCCATACCGTTGCAGGTCTATCGACCGCTGCACGTAGACGACGCCTCGACCCGGCATACGCCACGGCGCGAACTCGTCCGCTGCGGCATCGCCAGATGACAGCGCACGTGTGTGCATGTCAGCTGCGGCAGTGAGCACGGTCCGCGCCTGAGCCACTACCCCGTCGAGGCCGTACCAGCACGACGTGACACCGCCGGGCCCGCGGTACGAGTCCAGGAATGCGTCCCACATCTGCGTGCGATCCCGCGCCGCCCAGCCGTGCGCACCTCGCTCGACAAGGTCGCCCAGTGCACGAAGGCTCTGAGAGATGGCCGGTTGAGACACCCCGACCTGCCGAGCGAGCTGGGCCTGACTCCATGGGCGTTCAGCGATAGCAAGGACGCGCATCAACCCCCACCGCCCCCAAGGGCTTCGCCTGGTAGCGTCGCGCGCGGCATCGTCGGCAGACGCCCGCGGCCCGAACGCGCAAGGCTCGCCGCGCCAGAGGAGCTCGGCGGTGTCCAGGGAGAGCACGCTCAAGCGGGGGTCGTCGGCGGCGACGGCAAGAAGGGAGCGCGCGGCACGGGGGACAACGAGCAGGGTGTTGCCCGGATGCGCACGAAGCAGCTGGCGCGCCTCCCACTCGTACGTCGCAGCCCGCCGGACCTTGACAGTCACCTCGACGGTCTCGCGAGGAGTCGAGACGACCAGGTCAGTGCCCGAGCTCGCACGAACACTGAAGCCGCACTCCTGCAACGCGGCAACAGCGCGCGTCTCGGCATCGCGCCCCGCCTCCATGGCACCCCCATAAGCCTTGGTGAACAGAATCACTTTAACTTATATGCGGCCCGACTGCACAGGAGCGCCGCGCGGGAAGCGTGCATGCGATGCGCTCGCGACGGTGATCGAGCATCGGCCGGCCTATGCCACCAGGAGGGTGGGGGCGGCTCCGGAGCATTTGATGCATCCGGGGCGGGGGCAGTAAGGATCTCAGGGCATTATGGGACCCAGTTCACCGGCTCCCATGTCCGCGGGTCGATTATCTGGATGCCAGATGGTGCGCTCTCGGACTCCAGCAGTACCGCCGAGATCTCCGCCAGGTCCAGGACGCGGCCACCACCGAGCGGGACACCATCCTTGACGTCCGCGAGCGCCTCCTCGAGGTTCGCGTACGTGTGCGGACTGGTGTCGCCGTCGTAGAAGTAAGGTTTCACGTTGCCGTCGCTGCGCGAGATGCGAATGGACAGCCGGCTCTTGTCCTTGCCGGAGAGGTTCAGGTCGATCAGGTACTTACTGTTGCCGTAGCGCTCGATGGACCCGTTCTCCCTTGAGTGAGTGCCATCGATCAGCTCGGCAGAAGCCATCGACAACTCTCCGGGAACGGTGTCCGTCCCGCTGAATGACAAGGGGGCCTCGACAGTCCCCTCAAAGCGCTGTCCATCCAGGTACTGGACCAGCGGAACCGGCTCCTGGCCGCCGCTCGGAGACCTCTGGAGCTTCTCCGTCGACAGCGCGCGGATCCGTTGATCCCACAGCTGCGGGTAGTTGTCGAAGATCCACTACTCCTCAACGCTCTGAGGATCCACCGCCGGCGTGCACGAGCACAAGCCGAACATGCCGGCCAGAGCGACCACGCCAACCACTACCTGCCTCACCACGCCCCCTCATCACCCTTCCGGCCGCGCGCGCGGTGGATACGGACCCGCGCGACTACCTGCCGCGTCATTCGACCGCAGGGCTCACGCGGCACCGTAGCGGACCACCAGGGCGCGATGATCCGCGCCCTCGATCGATGCGGTCTCGACCCCGACCGCGCCCAGGCCGGTGCCGCACTCGAGCACGTGGTCGATCGCCGCGACCGGAAACAGCCCGCGGCCCTCGGGGAAGGTGGGCAGGAAGCCAGCGCCCGCGCCGTCGGCGGCGTCGACGCATCCGAGCGACTCGATCGCTCGGAACGCCCGGTGGTCGCGCGTCGCGTTGAGGTCCCCCACGACCAGGACCGCGTCGTCCATTCCGGCGACCGCGTCGCGCAGCAGCTCGAGATCCGCCGCCCACCGCGCGTGGTCCGTGGGGCCAGGCGCGGCCGGATGCGGGGCAAGCACGGTGACCGCGCGGCCGTCGAGCTCGGCGACAGCCCACGGAGCACGCGACGTCATCCCCTCGACCTCGCCGCTGTCCCCGAGGGGCAGCGCGGACCACAGACCCGTGCCGGTGAACCCCTCCTCCGGCAGGAGCACGGAGTGCGGCAGCGCGTCCTCGAGTCCCGCGGCAACCAGCGCGTCCGCGGCATCCGGCGTGAGCTCCTGGACCGCGAGGAGGTCGACCTCGCCCTCGCGCACGAGCGCCACCACCGCATCCGCGTCCACGCGGCCGAACGTCGCGCTCACGCTCGCCACGGTCAGGGCGGCGTCCTCCGCTGTCGCGCCCGCGCCTGCGGAGAACAGCGGCGCCTGCCAGGCCACGCACAGCGCGAGCACGGCGGCCGCCGCGCCGGCGACCGCCCACGCGCGCGCGGCCAGGGCCAGGGCCAGCGGGATCAGGCACGCGAGCACGACCCACGGCATGAGAGCCACGAGGATCGCGAGCGGTCCGGCCTCGACGCCCGTCAGCCTCGCGAGCACCGGTATCGACACGGCCACCAGAGCCAGGACCGCGAGCGCGCGGGCGACACGGCGAACCCGTGTCTGCTCCGGCCTCCGCCCTGGCGCGAGAGCGGGGCCGCCGGTCGGCGCGGCCGGCTCCCTCCGAGCATCATCCATGCCCCGCATCATGACACCCTCCCCACCCGGGAACGACGAAGGCCCGCCGCCCCAGCGGGGGCGACGGGCCTCGTCTCAAGCGTGATGCTTAGCGCGTCTCGCGGTGCGCGGTGTGCTTGCCGCACTTCCGGCAGAACTTGGAGAGCTCCACACGGTCGGGGTTGTTACGGCGGTTCTTGCGCGTGATGTAGTTGCGGTCCTTGCACTCGGTGCACGCGAGCGTGATCTTCGGACGAACGTCGTTCTTGGCCATGTGGTCTCTCCCAGCCTTGTCGTGACACGCCTGCGACAGCGCGAGATCAGGCTGATGGCCTGTTCCGTAGCGAGGGCGGGGCTCGAACCCGCGACCTCACGATTATGAGTCGTGCGCTCTAACCAGCTGAGCTACCCCGCCGCGTGCCGCCGCGCGAACGCGAACGGCGATCCGCCGCAAGAATCGCGACGGATAGAGAGCCCCGACAGGGAATCGAACCCTGGACCTTTTCCTTACCATGGAAACGCTCTGCCGACTGAGCTATCGGGGCCAGCCGGAACAGGGTACACGCCGCGGAACCCAAAAGTGAAATCGGAGCCGGGGCGCCCGGCGCGGCTGTCGGACCGCCCTCCTAGAGTGACACGGTGACCACCTCGCTGACGGCCGCCGAGGCCCGCCGGATCCACCTCGCCGCGCAGTCTCTCGCGCGCCGGCGCCCGCCCGGCAGGCCCGGCCCCGCGCGCTTCCGCGAGTACCTCGACCGCCAGGGCGTGCTGCAGCTCGACTCGGTCAACGTGCTCGCGCGCGCCCACTACCTCCCGCTGTACTCGCGCTACGGTCCGTACGACCGTGATCGCCTCGACGGGTGGCTGTCCGGCTCCGACCACGCCTTCGAGCACTGGGGTCACGAGGCCTCCGTGATGCCGCGCGCGCTGCTGCCCGCGATGCATCACCGGATGGTCGCGGGGACCTCGTGGCAGGTGCGCACGCGCGAGCGCCTCGACCGTGAGCGGCCCGGACTGCTCGACGAGGTGCGCGCGCGGGTGGAGGAGTCGGGGCCCTTCACGTCCTCGGAGCTCGAGCACCTGGCCCCTCGCGAAGGGCGGCGCGGCACGTGGTGGGACACGTCGCACGTCAAGGACGCTCTCGATCACCTGTTCATCACGGGCGAGGTCGCGTCCGCGCGCGGGCCCCACTTCCGGCGCACGTATGACTCGACGTCGCGCGCGTGGGGACTCGCTCCCGCCTCGCGCGGCGACTGGGGGATGCCCGCCTACGACGCGCATCGCACCCTGTTCGACCACGCCCTCGCCGCCACGGGAATCGGCACGCCGTCCGACCTCGCCGACCACTTTCGACTGCCCCGCGCGCATCGCGCCGGCTGGGCGGACTCGGCGGTCGAGCGCGGCCTCGCGCGATGGGTCGAGGTCGAGGGCTGGCGGGAGCCGGCGCTGCTCGCCACCGGGGCGTCCGATCCCGTCCGGGCCACGGCATCGGCGCTGCTCAGCCCGTTCGACCCCGTGTGCTGGTACCGCCCGCGCCTGCTGCGGATGTTCGGTGTCGATTACCGCATCGAGATCTACACCCCCGCCCCGCAACGCGTGTACGGCTACTACTGCCTGCTCTTCCTGCACGGCGACCGCTTCGAGGCGCGCGTGGACCTCAAGGCCCTACGCAAGGACGGCGTGTTGTCGGTCGAGTCCGCATGGCGCGAGCCCGGACGCCCCCAAGGGACACGGCGCAGGGACGATGCCTCGGTGGCCGCCGCGCTCGCCGCAGAGCTGGCGGTGATGGCGGGCTGGCTAGGCCTGGGCGAGGTGCGGGTCGTCCCGCGGGGTGACCTCGCCGCCGCGCTCGAGGCGGAGGTGCGCCTCCTCTAGCGCGGGTGCGCATCCCGGCGCCGGACGAACCGTGTCCGCCCACGCAGATCCCCGCCAAGGCGTCGGTTGCGGCACGGCGTGGCGGGCGAAACGATGGGGGGATGGATACCGCACGCCTGCAGCAGGCCGCCAAGGATCACCTGTGGATGCACTTCACGCAGCACTCGCGCTACGCCGAGGCGGACGTGCCGATCATCGTGCGCGGCGAGGGCGCCTACATCTGGGATGCCGAGGGCAGGCGCTATCTCGACGGCCTCGCGGGGCTGTTCGTCAACCAGCTGGGCCACGGCCGCGCGGACCTCGCGGAGGCGGCCGCCGCCCAGGCGCGCGAGCTCGCCTTCCACCCGCTGTGGTCGTACGCGCATCCGCGCGCGATCGAGCTCGCGGAGCGCCTCGCCCACCACGCCCCCGGCTCGCTCAACCGCGTGTTCTTCACGAGCGGCGGCGGCGAGGCGGTCGAGTCCGCATGGAAGCTCGCGAAGAACTACTTCAAGCTCGTGGGCAAGCCCATGAAGCACAAGGTCATCAGCCGCGCCGTCGCGTACCACGGCACCCCGCACGGCGCGCTGTCGATCACGGGGCTGCCGTCGCTGAAGCAGCAGTTCGAGCCGCTGGTGCCCTCGACGTTCCGCGTGCCCAACACGAACGCGTACCGCGCGAGCGAGATCACGCACGGGCTGCACGACGGCTCGGATGCCGAGGCGTTCGGGCGGTGGGCCGCCGACCAGATCGAGGTCGCGATCGAGAACGAGGGCCCCGAGAGCGTCGCGGCCGTGTTCCTCGAGCCGGTGCAGAATGCGGGCGGCTGTTTCCCGCCGCCTCCCGGCTACTTCGCTCGCGTGCGCGAGATCTGCGACCGCCACGACGTCCTGTTGGTGTCCGACGAGGTCATCTGCGCGTACGGGCGCCTGGGCGAGATGTTCGGCGCCACCCGGTTTGGCTACGAGCCGGACATCATCACGTCGGCCAAGGGACTGACCTCCGGCTACGCACCCATGGGCGCCATGATCGCGTCGGATCGACTGATGGAGCCGTTCCTCGCCGCGGGCGAGATGTTCGCGCACGGGTACACGTTTGGGGGCCACCCCGTCGCGGCCGCGATCGCGATGGCCAATCTCGATGCCTTCGAGAACGAGGGCGTGCTGGCCCACGTGCGTGAGACCGCCCCGGCGTTCCGCGCGACCCTGGAGCGGCTGCTCGACCTGCCCATGGTGGGCGACGTGCGCGGAGACGGCTTCTTCTACGGCATCGAGCTGGTCAAGGACAAGGCGACGCGGGAGACGCTCACCGACGAGGAGGGCGAGCGGGTCCTGCACGGCTTCCTGTCCAAGGAGCTCTACGCCGCCGGGCTGTACTGCCGCGCGGACGACCGCGGCGACCCGGTCATCCAGCTGTCGCCGCCGCTGATCGTGGGCCAGGCCGAGTTCGACGAGATGGAGCGCATCCTGCGCGACGTCATCACGCGGGCGTACGCGCTGCTGTAGATCGGAGCCGCCCGCGCGCCGGGCCGAGCACGCGCTCAGCTCAGCCCACGGGCGGCGTGCGCGATCGCCCGCGATCCGGGTCGAGACGGCCTGAAGCGCGGGCCGATCGGGGATCGACCCGCGCTCCGGGCTGACGCCGGGTGCCTACCTCGCGGACACCTTGCCCCGGGCCCGACGCCGCGACGCGACCTCACCGAGGATCACGAAGGTCAGCGCCGCGATGAACATCAGGGTGCCGATCACGTTGACCTGCATGGGCACGCCGCGCTGCGCCGCTCCCCACACGAACATCGGGAAGGTGACCGTCTGGCCGGCGTTGAAGTTCGTGATGATGAAGTCGTCGAAGGACAGCGAGAACGCGAGCAGGGCCGCGGCGAGGATGCCGGGGAAGACCAGCGGGAACGTGACGCGCCAGAACGTCTGCCACTCGTTGGCATAGAGGTCCATCGCGGCCTTCTCCAGATTGGAGTCCAGGCCCGAGAGACGCGACCGCACCGTCACCACCACGAATGAGATGCAAAACATGATGTGTGCGACGAGGATCGTCCAGAAGCCCAGCTGGCCGCCCAGCCCCGCCGCGACGAACAGCGCCAGCAGGGACGAGCCCATCACGATCTCGGGAGTGGCCATCGGCAGGAACACCATGAGGTTGGCCGTCGATCGCCCCTCGAAGCGGTGGCGCACGAGCGCGAAGGCCGCGAGCGTGCCGATGATGGTCGACACGATCGTCGCGAGCAGGCCGATGCTGATGCTCACGCGCAGCGACTCGCACATCCCCAGCGGGGCGCACGGGTTGAGCCAGTTGTCCCACGTGAAGGACTGGAACTGATAGAGGTTGCGCGACTGCGACGCGTCGTTGAAGGACATCAGCGCGACGATGAAGTTGGGGATGTACATGTACAGCAGGACCAGCAGGCCCAGCGCGAGCGCGAGGTGACGGCCGATCCATCGGCCCACACGGGTCATCACAGGAGGTCCTCCGTTCCCGCCTTGCGCACGTAGTAGAGCACCATCGCGACGATCATCGCCATGAGGATCACGGACAGCGCCGCCGCGTGCGGATAGTCACCCACCGTCGTGAAGAGCGCCTGGATGCGGTTGCCGACCATCTGGGTGTTGGGGCTGCCCAGGAGTTCGGCATTGATGTAGTCACCGGTCGCCGGGATGAAGGTCAGCAGCGTGCCGCCCACCACTCCCGGCAGCGACAGCGGCCAGATGACGCGCCAGAAGCGCTGCACGGGGTTCGCGTACAGGTCCGCCGCCGCCTCGTTGAGCTTCGGGTCGATCTTCTCGAGGCTCGTGTACAGCGGCAGGATCATGAACGGCAGGAAGTTGTACGTGAGGCCGGCCACCACCGCGACGGGCGTCGCGAGCAGGCGCCCATCCTCCGCGAGCAGGTTGAGCGACTGCAGCGTCTCGACGATCCACCCGTTGTCCGCGAGGATCAGCTTCCACGACAGCGTGCGCACCAGGAAGCTGGTGAAGAACGGCGCGATGACCAGCACCAGCATGATCGTCTTGAACCGCCCCGCCTTGAACGCGATCGCATAGGCAAGCACGTAGCCGAGGATGAGGCAGAAGAACGTCGCGATGCCCGCATAGAGCAGCGACCTGCCCAGATAGGGCCAGTAGTCCGCGAGCGCCTCGACGTAGTTCTGGACGCGCCACGTCAGCGTATAGCCGGTGACCGGGTTGCCCGCAGGATCCGACAGCGACGTCGTGAGCAGGGACAGGATCGGGAACAGGAAGAAGACCGCGAGCCACAGCGCGGCCGGGGCGATCAGGATGTACGCGGCATTCCTGCCGAAGACGCGCTGGAGGGCGGTCACGTCACTCCTCCTCGATCCCGGCCCCGGCATCCTGAGACGAGTCGAGGAGGAACGCGAACTCGGGCCTCCAGGACACGTCGACCTGAGTGCCGACCGCCACGAGTCCGCCGCGCCGTCCCGTGTTCTGCTCGAAGCAGATGAGCTCCTGGCCCCACGGCATGCGCAGGTGGTACTCGGTCGAGACTCCCATGTAGCTCGCCTCGCTCACCACGGCGCCCGAGAAGAAGTTGCCCGGCGCGTCGAGCGGCGTGCCCGCCGGCTGGATGAGGACCTTCTCGGGACGGATGCCGATCCAGCCCTCGGAGGACTCCGTGTGGACGCGACTGGCCTTGATCGTCACCACCGTGCCGTGCATGTCGACCTTGACCACGGCATCGGCCCCCGTGCCTTCCCTGCCCACGACCGTGCCCTTGACCAGGTTCGATCGACCGAGGAAGTTGGCCACGAACGTGGTGTGGGGGTTGGTGTAGAGGTCATAGGGAGTGCCGAGCTGCTCGATGCGCCCCTCGTTCATCACCGCGACCGTGTCGGCCATGGTCATGGCCTCCTCTTGGTCGTGCGTGACGTGGACGAATGTCAGGCCTACTTCCTCCTGGATCCGCTTGAGCTCGATCTGCATCGCGCGGCGGAGCTTGAGGTCGAGCGCGCCCAGCGGCTCGTCGAGCAACAGCACCTCGGGGCGGTTGATGAGGGCGCGGGCCAGGGCCACGCGCTGCTGCTGGCCACCCGAGAGCTGAGCGGGCTTCTTGGCGGCCTGCTCGGTCAGCTCGGTGAGCTCGAGGATCTCCTTCACCTGGGACGCGGTGTCCTTGACCCCGCGCCGCTTGGGACCGAACTCGACGTTCTCCGCGATGGTGAGGTGGGGGAACAGCGCGTAGTTCTGGAACACCGTGTTGACGGGACGCTTGAAGGGCTTCTCGTGGGTGATGTCGGTGTCGCCGATGTGGATGGTGCCCGCGGTGGGGCCCTCGAGTCCCGCGACCATGCGCAGGGTCGTGGTCTTGCCGCACCCCGACGGGCCGAGCAGGGCGAAGAAGGAACCCTGCGGGATCACCAGATCGAGCGACTTCACCGCGACGAAGCCGTTGGGGTAGCGCTTGGTCAGCCCCGCGAGCCGGAGGTCGCGGCGAGCATCCTCAGCCAGTGACATCCGCGAAGTCCCTCTCGTATCCGGACGCCTTGGCCTCGTCGAGCGACATGAAGCCGTTGGTCTGTGCGAGGTACTCGTCGGTCGGGAAGATCAGCGGGTTGTCGACCAGCGACGGGTCGATGGACTCCATCTCCTCGCGCGCGCCCTCTACCGGGCAGACGTACCAGACGTAGGCCGCGAGCTGGGCCGCGATCTTCGGGTCGTAGTAGAAGTCGATCCACTTCTCGGCGTTGGCCTTGTGCATGCCCTGGACGGGGATGAGCATGTTGTCCGACCAGATCATCATGCCCTCGTCCGGCGGGAGGAAGACGAGGTTCTCATCCTCCGCCGCGGCGACGTCACCCGACCACGCGACGCAGGCCGCGATGTTGCCCGCCGCGAGGTCGTTGATGTACTCGTTGCCGGTGAATGCACGGATCTGGCCGTCCGCGCGCGCCTTGCTCAGCTTCTCGAGCGCGGCGCCCCAGTCGTCGTCGGAGAAGTTCGCCGGATCCGCGCCGTTGCTCAGCATGAGGAGGCCCATGGTGTCGCGCATCTCGGTGAGCATCGTGACCTTGCCCTTGAGGTCCGAGCGCGTGAGGAGCTCGTCCATGGTGCGCACCTCGCCCACGAGCGACTTGTTGTACGCGATGCCGGTGAAGCCCGACTGCCACGGCGCGGAGTAGTCGCGGTTCGGGTCCCATCCGACGCCCTGCAGCGAGGAGATGAGGTTGGCGTCGAGGTTGGGGACGTTGGCCTTGTCCAGCTGCTGAATCCAGCCGGCATCGATCATGCGCGCGGCCATCCAGTCGGTCAGCATGAACATGTCGCGGCCCGTCGGCTGGCACGCGCCCAGCTGGTTGCGCACGCGCGCAAAGAACTCGGAGTTGTCGTTGACGTCGGGCGTGTAGGAGACCTGGATGCCGGTCTGCTCCTGGAACTGCGACAGCGTGGACAGGTAGTCGCCGTCGTCCTCGTCGATGTACTCGGGCCAGTTCGAAATCGCGAGACGTGCCTCAGTCGACGACAGGTCCGTGGTCACGCATCCCGCGGTGCCGCCGCCTCCCCGCGTGCCGAGATAGGCAATCGCCGCGATGCCTGCGGCGCCCGCGGCGCCTCCCAGGATCAGCCCTCGGCGCGAGATGCCCCTCTTCTGTCCCTCTTCCGGCGGCATGACCTCGTCCACATCAACCTCCTCGACTCCGCGGCGCACGCACCGACTGGTGCGTTGTTGCCGATAGTTGCACCACTGCGAGCGTGGGCACAATGGATTGTTGCACCGGGTCGGACGATCTGTACGGAATGTCTCGCAAACTTAACATCGGGGAAACGGAACGGCCTCGAAGGGCCCGTGGTGGGGCCCCTCCGTCCACACTGTCGGCGTGAGCACCTCAGCGCGCCCGTCCCTGTGGCTCGACACCGTCGAGGACTCTCTCGCGCCCACGGATCCGCTCGAGGGGGACGTCGTGGCGGACGTCGCGATCGTCGGCGCGGGCTTCACCGGCCTGTGGACCGCGCTCTACCTGACCCGTGCGCGACCCGACCTGCGCATCGTCATCCTGGAGCGTGAGCACGCCGGCTACGGCGCCTCGGGCCGCAACGGCGGCTGGGCGTCCGCGCTCTTCCCCAGCTCGATCGCGACCCTCGCGCGCGAGCACGGGGTCGACGCCGCGATGCGGCAGCACCGCGCCATGCGCGAGTCGATCGACGAGCTCCTGCACACGGCCGCCGCGGAGGGGATCGACGCGGGCGCGGCCAAGGGCGGGACGATCGTTGTCGCGCGCACGCCCGTCCAGCTCGCGCGCGCTCGCGCGGAGGTCGAGGAGGCGCGGCGTTGGGGCCGCGAAGAGGCCGAGATCGCGCTGCTGGGACGGGACGATGCCCTCGGCCGGCTTCACGCCGAGGGTGCCCTGGGCGCGACCTACACCCCGGACTGCGCCGCGATCCACCCCGGCCGGCTGGTGCGCGGACTCGCGCAGGCCGTCCGCCGCCGCGGCGTGCGCGTGCACGAAGCGACCGAGGTCACCGACATCTCGCCACACCGCGTGACCACTTCGCGCGGCGTTGTGACCGCGGACTACATCGTGCGCGCGACCGAGGGCTACACCCCGGGGCTGCCCGCCAGCAGGCGTGCCGTGATCCCGATGCAGTCGCTCGTGATCGCGACCGCTCCCCTGCCGGCCGTGACGTGGGAGCGGATCGGGCTCGACCGCCGCGAGACGTTCTCGGACGGCAGGCACCTCATCATCTACGGGCAGCGCACCGCCGACGACCGCATGGTCTTCGGCGGTCGCGGGGCGCCCTACCGGTGGGGATCGTCGACGCGGCTCAATGCGCGGCGCGCGCACCGCGTGCACCGCGCGCTGCACGGGATCCTGGTCGACATGCTGCCCGCGCTTGAGGGCGCGGAGATCACGCACGCGTGGGGCGGGGCGCTCGGCATCGCGCGCGACTGGCACGCGTCGGTGGGCCTCGACCGTGCGACGGGGATCGCGTGGGCGGGCGGCTACGTGGGCGACGGGGTCACCACCACCAACCTGGCGGGGCGCACGCTGCGCGACCTCATCCTGGGCGAGGACACCGCCCTCGTCACGCTGCCGTGGGTGAACCACCGCTCGCGCCGATGGGAGCCGGAGCCGCTGCGATGGCTCGGCGTCAACGCCGGCCTACGAGCCATGGCGCTCGCCGACCACGAGGAGCGCGCCACGGGTCGCACCAGCGCGGTCGCGCGCGTGATGGCGCCGCTCATGGGCGGCCACTGACGCGGACCCGCGCGGCATCGGGGCGCGAATCGGGTTACGGTTTTTCCCGCTGCCCGCGCGACGCGGGCCCGTCCCCGATTGGAGTCCACCGTGGCATCCCAGCCCGCGTCCTCGTCCCGCGCCCGACTTCAGGGGCGGGTGATCGGCATCAGCGTGGGTGCCGCGCTCGGTGGCTTCCTCTTTGGCTTCGACTCCTCGGTCATCAACGGGGCAGTCGACTCCGTCCAGGGCGCGTTCTCCCTGTCCGATGCCTTCACTGGCTTCGCGGTCGCGTCCGCGCTGCTCGGATGCGCGGTCGGCGCGTGGTTCGCGGGAGGAATCGCCAACCGCCACGGACGCATCCGCGTGATGGTGATCTCCTCGATCCTCTTCCTGATCTCGGCGCTCGGGTCGGGCCTCGCGACGGGCATCTGGGATCTCATCGGTTGGCGCGTGCTCGGAGGCCTCGCGGTGGGTGCGGCATCGGTCATCGCACCCGCGTACATCGCGGAGGTCTCGCCCTCGGCCTTCCGCGGCCGGCTGGGCTCGCTCCAGCAGTTCGCGATCGTGATCGGCATCTTCACCGCGCTACTCAGCGCGCAGGTCCTCGCGATGATCGCGGGCGGCGCCGCCGAGGAGCTGTGGTGGGGACTCGAGGCGTGGCGGTGGATGTTCATCGTGGAGGCCGCGCCCGCGCTCGTGTATGGCCTCACTGCGCTTCGCCTTCCCGAGTCCCCCCGCTTCCTGGTGGGACGCGGCCGCGACGACGAGGCGGCGCACATCCTTGCCACGTACTCCGGCGTCGAGGACGTCGACGCCAAGATCGCCCAGATCCGCGACTCGCTCGGCACCGACGAGAAGCGCTCGCTGAGCGATCTGCGCGGCAACCGCCTCGGCCTCAAGCCCATCGTGTGGACCGGCATCTTGCTGTCCGTCTTCCAGCAGTTCGTGGGCATCAACGTGATCTTCTACTACTCGACGACACTGTGGAGGTCGGTGGGCTTCGAGGAGTCCCAAGCCTTCACCACGTCGACCATCACCTCGGTCACCAACATCGTCGTGACGATCATCGCGATCGCCCTGGTCGACCACATCGGTCGCAGGCGCCTGCTGCTCATCGGATCGCTCGGCATGACGGCTTCGCTCGGCACCATGGCCGTCGCGTTCGCGAACGCGAGCGTCGACGCGGAGGGTGCAGCCACGCTATCGGGGGTGTGGGGACCCATCGCGCTGGTGGCCGCCAACGCCTTCGTCGTGTCCTTCGGCGCCACCTGGGGTCCCGTGGTGTGGGTGCTGCTCGGGGAGATGTTCCCCAACAAGATCCGCGCGACGGCGCTCGCCGTCGCGGCGGCGGCGCAGTGGCTCGCGAACTGGACGATCACCGTCTCCTTCCCGACTCTCGCCGGAATGGGCCTGCAGCTTCCCTACGCGCTCTACACCGCGATGGCCCTGCTGTCCTTCGTGTTCGTCTATCTCCGCGTCGAGGAGACCAAGGGCCGCGAACTCGAGGACATGCACGACGGCTCACGCCCGCGGCGAGAGGCCGCGACCGCCTGACGCACACGCGACCGCCCCGGCGACGCCGGCATCGTCCCTCTCAAGGGGGGACGATGCCGGGAGCCAGGAAACGCGACAGCGCCCCTCCCGCGGGGGAGGGGCGCTGCTCGTGGGTGGCGGGTGAGGGATTCGAACCCCCGAAGTCAGTGACGGCTGATTTACAGTCAGCTCCCTTTGGCCGCTCGGGCAACCCGCCGATGCGCCGCAGGGCGGCGCGCATGGAAGGATAGCAAGGATTGGACCCCCGGCGCGAACCCGCGTCGATGGCCCGAGAGACGCACGCGATCGCGCCGCCACCGCGGCGCCCCCGAGGAGGAGACATGGCAGGCGACAGCAGCTTCGACGTGGTGAGCAAGGTGGACCGCCAGGAGGTCGACAACGCGCTCAACCAGGCCGCGAAGGAGATCGCTCAGCGCTACGACTTCAAGGGCGTGGGCGCATCGATCGAGTTCTCGGGCGAGTCGATCCTCATGAAGGCGAACAGCCCCGAGCGCGTCAAGGCCGTCCTCGATGTGTTCATCGGCAAGCTCGCCAAGCGCAACATCGAGATGAAGGCGCTCGAGTGGGGCGAGCCGCAGCCCTCGGGCAAGGAGTTCCGCCTGGTCGCCGAGGTCAAGGAGGGCATCGCGCAGGACGTCGCGAAGAAGCTCACCAAGCTCGTGCGCGACGAGGGACCCAAGGGCGTCAAGGCCCTCATCCAGGGCGACGAGTTGCGCGTGACCTCGAAGAGCCGCGACGACCTTCAGGCGACGATCGCGCTGCTCAAGGGCGCCGACGTCGACGCCGCGCTGCAGTTCGTCAACTTCCGCTGACGCCGTGAGCGCCCCGCGCCGGTCTGCTGACCCGCGCGGCGCGTCTCCCGCGGACCGCCCCCGGACCGCCCGCGCGCGATCGCGCCGCCTCCGCGCCTGGATCCCGCCCCAACACGGGGTCTGGGCGATGCTGCTGTTGCCGTACCTCGCCGGGCTCAGGTTCGGCGTCGCCTGGCTGCACGTCCCGCTCCTGCTTGGCTGGCTCACGGGCTGGCTCGCGTCGTATCACCTGCTGCTGTGGGTTAAGACGGGCCGGTTCCTGCGCGTACGCGCGCAGGTGCTGACCTTCGGCGCCACGTGCGCCGCGGCGCTGCTGCCGGTGGTGGCGCTGCGACCGGGCCTCGCGTGGTTCGCGCCCGCCTTCGCCGTCCTGCTCGCGGTCAACGTGGTCCTCACGCGCGCGGGACAGGAGCGGTCGAGCGTCAACGGGATCGCCTCCGTGACCATGGCCTCACTCATGGCGATGATCGTGCCGGCGACCGCGGGACTCGATTGGCGCCTGGGCGTGCCGGTCGCACTGGTCGCGTGGGCCTACCTCGCGGGGTCGGTGCTCTATGTGAAGACCATGATTCGTGAGCACGGATCGCTCCTTCATCGCGTGGTGTCCGCGCTGTTCCATGCGGCAGCCCTGGTCGCGACCACGGCGTACTGGCCGTGGCTCGCGGCGACGTTCGGACTGCTCCTCGCGCGCGCCCTGATCCTGCCCGCGCGTGCGCGACTGCGGGTGGCGATCATCGGCGCCTCCGAGGTGGGCGTGAGCCTGGTGGTGCTCGCGAGCCTGCTGCTCATGCCCGTGTGACACCCGCCCGCCGGTGACACACTGCAGTCATGACCCTGGTCCGCGTCCACAACCTCGCGGTCTCGCTCGACGGCTTCGCCACGGGTGAGGACCGCAGCGTCGAGGCCCCGTTCGGTCATGCGGGCATGCGGCTCATGGAGTGGTTCAAGGACACCGCAACATGGGCGGCGCTCCAGGGCGTGCCCGATGCCCCGCCGACTCCCGACGACGCATTCGCGCGACGCTCGTTCGAGGGGATCGGCGTCGAGATCATGGGCGCGGGCAAGTTCGGACCGCCCGGCTGGCAGGACGATGCGCACTGGCACGGCTGGTGGGGCGAGCAGCCGCCCTTCCACACACCCGTGATCGTGCTCACGCACCGGCCACGCGAGCCGCTCACCCTGGGGGACACGACCTTCCTGTTTCGCGCCGCGCGCGCTGAGCGGTGGCGCTGAACTTCAGCGCCAAGGGCCACACGTCAGCGCAGGTAGCCGCGCGTGCGCGCCATCTCCTCGAGTCGGGCGATGCGGCGGTCCATGGGCGGGTGCGTGGCGAAGAGGTTCGACATCCCCGCGCCGCGGAACGGGTTGGCGATCATCATGTGCGAGACGTTCTCGAGGTCGGGAGAGTCCTTGAGCGGACGCGCGCGGGTGCCGGACTCGAGCTTGCGCAGCGCGGACGCGAGCGCGAGCGGGTCGCCCGTGAGGGTCGCGCCGTCCTCGTCGGCGTCGTACTCCCGCGTGCGGGAGATCGCCATCCGGATCAGCGCCGCCGCGATCGGGGCGAGGATCAGCATCGCGATGAGCCCGATCGCCCCGAGCGGGTTCTCGCGGTTCGAGTTGCCGCCGCCAAAGAAGAACAGCATCTGCGCGACCGCGGTGATCATGCCCGCGAAGGCCGCGGCCACCGACCCGATGAGGATGTCGCGGTTGTAGACGTGCATGAGCTCGTGGCCCAGCACCCCACGCAGCTCGCGCTCGTCGAGGAGCTCGAGGATGCCCTCCGTGCAGCAGACGGCCGAGTTCTGCGGGTTGCGCCCGGTCGCGAACGCGTTCGGGGCGGCCGTCGGCGAGATGTACAGCCGCGGCATCGGCTGGTTGGCCTCGCGGCTCAGGTCGCGCACGATGCGATACATCGCGGGCTGCTCGACCTCGGTGACGGGACGCGCGTGCATGGCCCGAATGGCGAGCTTGTCCGAGTTCCAGTAGCCGTACGCCGTGCCCGCCACGGACAGCAGCGCGAAGAGCCACAGGTACTGGCCGCCGCCGATGAACGACCCCAGCGTGAGCATCACCGCCCACAGCGCCACGAACAAGCCGGTGGTCTTCAGGCCGTTGAAGTACTTCCTGTTCACGCGTCCCCTCCGTCAATCCCTCGCACTCAGAACGGTCACGCGGTCCCCCAGGTTCCCCGCGGCAGTGCGTGTCACCCCGCCGTGGAGAACTCCCTCTCGAGGCACACGAGCACCGTCGCGCCACGAAGCGCCGCCACCGGATCCTCGACCTCGCGACGGTACCTCTCGGACAGTGCGACGCCGGAAGCCACCTCGACGCCCTTCTCGCGCTCGGTCGCCACCAGAGAGTCGGCGAGGAGTCGCGCGACGGCGCCGACGTCGGACGCGTCGTCCGGACGCCAGCGCCTCACGGGCGGCGGCTCAGGCGCGCTCGGCGAGGCGACCGAGCGCGATGTCGGTCATCTCCTCGCGCGGCACCACCTTGACGCGCTCGCGCCCCTCGGCCTCACCCAGCGCGCGCTCGTGAGCGTCGAGGACCTCCCAGTCCTTCCACTGGACCACCGGCACGTCGCGCTCCTTGAGCAGGCGCAGGATGTTGTCGGGGCTCAGCTGCTCGGGGCTCGCCTGCGTGCCCTCGTAGAGCGCCGCGGCATCCTCGACCAGGTTCGCGACGGTCTCGGACGCGTCGGACTTGGTGTGACCGATGAGCCCCACGGGCCCGCGCTTGATCCAGCCGGTCGCGTAGAAGCCGTGCACGCGCTCGCCCGAGTCCTCGATGACGCGTCCGCCCTCATTGCGGATCACGCCGCGGCGCCCGTCGAACGGCACGCCCTCGATCTCGGTGCCCCAGTACCCGACCGCGCGATAGACGGCCTGCACGGGGTAGTCGATGAACTCGCCCGTGCCCTTGACCGTGCCGTCACCCTGAAGGGCCGTGCGCTCCATGCGAATGCCCGTGACCCTGCCGTCCTCGCCCAGCACCTCGTGCGGGCTCTGGAGGAAGTGCAGGTGGATGCGGCGCGACGCGCCGGTGGGCTCCTTGAGCGTCCAGTCGGTGAGGGTCTTCACGACCTGCTTGGTCTGGTGGTGGCCCTCGATCGCGGCCATCGAACCCTCGTCGAAGTCGTAGTCCTCGGGGTACACGATCACGTCGACGTCGGGCACGTGGCCCAGCTCGCGCAGCTCGAGCGGAGAGAACTTGACCTGGGCGGGACCGCGCCGTCCGAACACGTGGACGTCCGTGACGGGCGAGGACTCGAGGCCCTCGACCACGTTCGCCGGCACCTCGGTGGGCATGAGGTCCTTGGGGTGCTTCGCGAGGATGCGCGCGACGTCGAGGGCGACGTTGCCGACGCCGAGCACGGCGATCTCCTTGGCCTCGAGCGGCCACGTGCGAGGCACGTCCGGGTGGCCGTCGTACCAGGACACGAAGTCGGCGGCGCCATACGATCCATCCAGGTCGATACCAGGAATATCGAGGTCCGCGTCCGAGAACGATCCGGTCGCGAAGATCACGGCGTCGTAGTGCTCGCGAAGGTCCTGCAGGCTGAGGTCGGTGCCGATGTTGACGTTCGCGAGGAGGCGGATGTCGCCGCGGCCCAGCACGTTCGCGAGCGCCACGATGATCTGCTTGATGCGCGGGTGGTCGGGGGCCACGCCGTACCGCACGAGGCCGAAGGGCGCGGGCAGCCGCTCGATGATGTCGATCGACACGTCGAGGTCGGTCTTGGACAGGATGTCGGCGGCGTAGGTGCCGGCGGGGCCGGCGCCGATGATGGCGACGCGGAGCGGACGATGCGTGGTCACGGCGAATTCCTCGGGGCTGCGGGGTCGGATGTGCGGAGTAGGACGCGGTACTGCTGCGCCCGACCCGGGCGAACGGCACCAGAGTATAGACACGCCGCCATCGCAGAAATCCAGCGGACGACCTCAGCCTACGCCCCCGGGGGTATACTCCGCTGCCCCGCCTGTGCCTCCTCCGCCGCGGCGAGCGACGCGAAACCCGCGAGCGCCACGGTGTGGCCGACCGTGAGCTCGGTGAGGTTGACGCGCTCAGCCGCGAGCGCGTCGACCAGCTCGCCGTACAGGCGCAGCGTGCGCGTCGAGTACGTGCCGAGCTCCCCGCGCAGGTACGTCTCGAACGACGTGTCCGCGAGGGTGTCCTCCGCGGTGGTGAGCACGCGCATGCCCAGGCCCAGGCGCGGGAAGCGGCCGCGGAAGTCCCTGGCCCACGCCACCTGAGCCGCGATGATGCGCTCCTGCAGCGCGACCCGGGCGCTCGACAGCGCCGGCAGGTGTGGGGCGAGGTCCCGCGCAAACCTGTCCGGCTCGACGGATGCCATCATGCGCGCGTACTTCTCGGTGACCAGGTTGCGTCCCGTGACGTCCGCGGCGTCAAGGTCCGCCGCGTAGCTCTCGAGGAGCGCGGGGGTCCACGTGAGGAACTGGCTCACGCGCATCGCCCGGAAGGTCGGCCAGTCGTCCTGGCAGTCCGCGCGCCCGTCCTCGCCGCGCACGTGCTGAAACTGCGCGAACTCGTGTCGCGCGACGCGCTCGGCCGCCTCGAGGGTCGCCGTCCGCCTCACAGCGCACGCAGCCAGTCGTCGCCGATGCGCGCCTGCACGTGGGCACGCTGATGCTCGAGGAACGTGTCGGTCGACGCGCTCAGCCCCTGCGCACGCAGCTCGCCCGCGATGAGGGCGCACGTCCGGTCGATGGCCACCGCGAGCGACTCCCGCGCGCCGGGGTCGGCGCCCACGCACGCGGCCGACGCGTCGCGCGTGACGTCCGCGAGCAGCGACGGCACCTCGGGCAGCCGCGCGCCGGGGCGCGACGCCAGGTCACGCAGCGCGGCGAACCGCCACTTGTAATACGGCAGGTAGCCGACCGCGGTGGGACCGCCGAGCAGGAACACCAGCGAGGCAGCCGCATTCACGAACTCGGCAGCCGCGAGCCACGCGGCCTCTCCGTCGCCGCGGCTCAGCATGCGCGGCACGTTGTACTGGCCCGCCTGCGAGGCCATCGCGAGCCGCCGACCGATCAACGCGAGCCTGACGTCGGCCGGCATGCGCCGGAAGCCATTGCGCACCCCGCTGAACGCTCCGCGCGGATCGGCAAACACCGCGCCGTTGGTCGCCGCGGCGAGCGTCGCCTCCTCGAGGGCGAGCCACTCGTGGGGTCTGTCGGCACCGGGGGCGGCCGGGTGACCCGTGATCCCCTCGAAGAATGCGCCGATCTCGAACACCCCCACGCGCCGGCCGGCACCGCTCGCGCGCTCGGTCGCCAGCCGCGGCCCGTAGCCGAGGAACTGGGTCGGCAGCGCGTCGTACGCGTCCTGCAGCTGCACGCCCCACGCGGCGTGGTCGTCGGCGGTGAGCCACAGGCAGAAGCCCGGACCGAAGTCGTGGTCGCGCGAGACGGCGTCGTCGAAGCCGTAGCACTCGGAGCCGTGGCCCACGAGGCCCGCCGCGACCCGCCCCCGTAGCGCGGGAAAGCGCGCGAGCAGCTCGGGACCGTGCGCGTCCCAGAACGCGCGCGACAGCTCGAGCCCCGTCAGGTCGGGGCGGGGGGCGGAGGGAGATGCGGGCGCGGGGGACGATGCGGCGGCCCGCCCGTCCCGGCGCGCCAGCGCCGCCTCCGCGTCGGCGAGGTTCGCCGCGGTGACCGCGTGCGCGTCGGACTCCGTGCCGTAGCTCGCCTCGACGATCGCAAGCGCCTCGCGGTACGCATCGACCGCTCCCGCGGCGTCGCCCGCGGCCAGTCGAGACTGGCCCAGCCCCGCGAGGGCGGCGGCGGCATGCGGATCCGTGCCGTGGCCGCCGGCGCGGAAGACCGCGAGCGCGCGCAGGGCGTGGGAATCGGCCTCCGCGTCGCGGCCGAGCGCGCGTGCCGCATGCGAGAGATTCACGAGAGTGGTCGCGACGTCGGGGTCCGTGGCGGGATCGGGGACAGCATCGGCACCGTGCTCGAGCGAGGCGAGCGCCGTCGAGAGCTCGCGGTGGGCGCCCTCGTGGTCGCCCTGATCGCCGAGCAGGATGGCGAGGTTGTTGCGCAGCGCCGCGATGCGCCGGTCCCCCGGCGCGAGCGCGGACCCGGCTGCGCGGAGCGCCGCCTCGTAGACCGCGCGCGCCTCGTCCGCGAGCCCGGCGGCCCTCAGCGAGGTCGCGGCGTTGATGAGGGTCACGGCGTGCGGCTCGGACCCCTCGAGCCCCATGTCGAGCGCGAGGGCGATCCCGGCACGCGCGGCGGCGACGCCCTCGTCGTGGCGCCCGATCGAGCGCAATAGGCCCATCTGCTCGTTGAGGATCGTGAGGCGAGCGCCGCGGTCGCCGAGCCGCACGGCCTCGTCGAGCGCCTCGCGCACGAAGTCTCTCGCTGCCGGAGCGCCGGAGCGCGCGAGGATCGCGTCGAGGCCGCGCACGAACGCCTCGACATCGAAGGCGCCATCGCCGGCGGCGGCCTGATCCACGGTTCTCCCCTCGACGGACTCCCCCTCACGCTAGGCGCGTCCGACCCGCGGCGGCGGGGCCGGAGGTCCCGGCCCCGCGGGCCTCTCGACACCCCCGGGGGCATCGGGCCTGGTAGTGGCCGTGCCTGCTAACCCGGGCATCGTCCCCCGCGCCCTTCCCAAGTCCCCCGGTGATGTGTCATCATCTCGCCCATGGCCTTCCACGCAAACCGCGCACCGATGTGCTGCGTTTGCTGTGCCATGTGTCTGTCGGCCTGAGTCGCCCACGGAACCTGTCCCAACTTCCTGGGCGCTCGGCCTGACGAGCGCACCTCAGACGCGCCCGCCCGGCCGCAGCTCCCACCGACACGACTGGAGGAGCGGTGAGCCCCACCACCGACGCCGCCGACACCACCCCCCACCGCGCACCCCAGGCGCTGACCGATGCCGACGAGCGTCGTCGTCACCGCGAGGAGGCGCGCCTCATCCGCACCCGCGAGGCCGCCGCACGCAAGGACACCGCGGCCAAGGACGGCCAGTGGGCCTCCGGCGACCGCACCCCGCTGAACCCCAACGAGGAGTTCAAGTCGACGGGTGACCCGCTTGAGGTCCGTCACCGCATCGAGACGATGTACTCGAAGTGGGGCTTCTGGTCGATCCCGCCCTCGGACCTGCGCGGCCGCTTCCGCTGGTGGGGCCTGTACACGCAGCGCCGGCCCGGGATCGACGGCGGCCGCACCGCGATCCTCGAGCCGCACCAGCTCGATGACGAGTACTTCATGCTGCGCGTCCGCTCCGACGGCGGCCAGCTGTCCGTCGCCCAGGCGCGCGAGATCGCGGCGATCTCTCAGGAATTTGGCCGCGACACCGCCGACGTCTCGGACCGCCAGAACATCCAGCTCCACTGGATCCGCGTCGAGGACGTGCCCGAGATCTTCCGCCGCATCGAGGCGGTGGGACTGTTCACCACGGAGGCGTGCGGCGACGTCCCCCGCGTGATCCTGGGCTCCCCCGTCGCGGGCGTCGCGAAGGACGAGCTGATCGACCCGACCCCGCAGATCCGCGCGATCATCGACCGCGGAATCGGCAACCCCGAGTTCTCGAACCTGCCGCGCAAGTTCAAGTCGGCGATCACCGGCACGCGCATCCCCGACATCGTCCACGAGGTTCAGGACGTCGCGTTCGTCGCCGTCGAGCACCCCGAGCTCGGCGTGGGCTACGACCTGTGGGTGGGCGGAGGACTCAGCATCAACCCTCAGTTGGGCGTGCGCCTGGGCGCCTTCGTCGAGCCCGACAAGGTCGCGGACGTCTGGGCCGGTGTCATCGGCATCTTCCGCGACCATGGCTACCGCCGCCTGCGCACGCGCGCCCGCCTCAAGTTCCTGGTCAAGGCGTGGGGCGCGGAGAAGTTCCGCGAGGTGCTCGAGAACGACTACCTGGGCTGGAAGCTCCCCGACGGCCCGGGCCCCGAGGTGGGCCGCCCGGGCGACCGCGGCGACCACGTGGGCATCCATGAGCAGAAGGACGGGCGCTACTACGTCGGCGCCGCGCCCATCGCGGGCCGCATCTCGGGCGCCAAGCTCGCCGCGATCGCCGACATCGCCGAGGCCGCCGGCTCCGACCGGATCCGCCTCACCCCCCTCCAGAAGGTGCTCATCCTGGATGTGCCGGAGGACAAGGTCAACGACGTCGTCAATGGACTGCGCGCTCTCGAGCTCGAGGCGCAGCCGGGCGAGTTCGCCCGCAACGTCATGGCCTGCACGGGCATCGAGTACTGCAAGCTCGCGATCGTCGAGACCAAGGCCACCGCTCGCGAGGTGGTGACCCGCCTCGATCAGGCCTTCCCCACGCTCGACGCCCCCATCACGGTGCACGTCAACGGCTGCCCGAACTCGTGCGCGCGCATCCAGGTCGCCGACATCGGCTTCAAGGGCCAGCTCGTGCTGGACGACGAGACCGGCGAGCAGGTCCCCGGCTTCCAGGTGCACCTGGGTGGCCGCCTGGGCCGCGGCGAGGACAACGACTTCGGTCGCAAGATCCGCGCGCACAAGGTGAAGGCCGATGGCATGCCCGACTACGTCGAGCGCGTCACCCGCAACTACCTCGAGACCCGCACGGACGGCGAGCAGTTCGCCGACTGGGCCTTCCGGGTGGACGAGGAGCTGATCAAGTGAGCACCGGCCTCCCCGGGTTGGGCTCCGCGTCGCTCACCCTCCTCAACCCCACCGAGTGGAACGCGCAGACGTGCGCCGAGGTCAACGCGCGCCTCGAGACTGCCTCGGCCGCGCACATCGCGGACTGGGCGGTGGCGACCTTCGGCGCCCGCTTGGCCGTGGCATCGTCCATGCAGGACACGATCCTCCCCCACCTGTTCGGGACCCGCCTGCCGGGTGTGGACGTGCTCTTCCTCGAGACCGGCTACCACTTCCCCGAGACGATCGTCACGCGGGACGAGGCCGCGCGGGCCTTCGACATCACCGTGGTCAACGTCCTGCCCGAGCAGACCGTCGAGGAGCAGGATGCGACCCACGGCAAGGATCTCTTCGCTCGCGACCCCAATCTGTGCTGCGCGCTGCGCAAGGTGGAGCCGCTGCGCCGCGCCCTCGAGGGCTACGCCGCCTGGGTCACGGGCGCGCGCCGCGTCGACGCGATCACCCGCTCCGAGATGCCGGTGGTCAGCTGGGACGCCAAGCACGGACTCGTGAAGATCAACCCGCTCGCGCTATGGGATGACGCCGCCGTCGAGGCCTATCAGGAGGCCAACGACCTCCCCCGCCACCCGCTGGTGGCTCAGGGCTACCCGAGCATCGGCTGCCTGCCGTGCACCCGCAAGGTCGCGCCGGGCGAGGACCCGCGCTCCGGGCGTTGGGCCGGCCAAGGCAAGACCGAGTGCGGCATCCACACCTCGTAGACCACCCGTCCCCGACAAGACAAGGTTCCCCATGACCGACGCACCCGCGGCGCCCACCGGCGCCCCCGCGCGCCTCACCACCCTGGATGCCCTCGAGGCCGAGGGCATCCACATCATCCGCGAGGCGGTCGCCACCGCGCGCAAGCCCGTGCTGCTGTTCTCCGGCGGCAAGGACTCCGTCGTGGTGCTCCACCTCGCGACCAAGGCGTTCTGGCCAGGACGCGTGCCGTTCGAGCTGCTCCACGTCGACACGGGCCACAACTTCGACGAGGTCATCGAGTTTCGCGATCGCACCGTCGAGCGCCTCGGCCTGCGCCTGCAGGTCGCGAAGGTGCAGGACTACATCGACGACGGCCGCCTGCGCGAACGCCCCGACGGCACGCGCAACCCGCTGCAGACCGTGCCGCTGCTCGACGCGATCGCGGGACACAAGTACGACGTCGTGTTCGGCGGCGCGCGACGCGACGAGGAAAAGGCGCGCGCCAAGGAGCGCGTGGTGTCCCTGCGCGACGAGTTCGGCCAGTGGGACCCGCGCAATCAGCGTCCCGAGCTGTGGAACCTCTACAACCCCAAGCACCTGCCCGGACAGCACGTGCGCGTGTTCCCGCTGTCCAACTGGACGGAGCTCGACGTGTGGCGCTACATCGAGCGCGAGGGGATCGAGCTGCCGTCGCTGTACTACGCGCACGAGCGGCCCGTGTTCCAGCGCGACGGGATGTGGCTCACGCCCCACCCGTCCGTGACGGTGCGCGAGGACGATGCCGTGGAGACCCGCACGGTGAGGTATCGGACCGTGGGGGACGCGTCCTGCACGGGGGCCGTCGAGTCGCCCGCCGCGACGCTCGCCGAGGTGATCGCCGAGGTCGCCGCGACCCGCATCACCGAGCGCGGCGCGACCCGCGCCGACGACCGCCTCTCTGAGGCCGCCATGGAGGACCGCAAGAAGGAGGGCTATTTCTAATGGACACCCTGACCACCACGCCCTCGCTCCTGCGCTTCGCGACCGCCGGATCCGTCGACGACGGCAAGTCCACGCTCGTGGGGCGCCTGCTGCACGACACCAAGTCGATCCTCGCGGACGCGTACGAGGCGGTCGCGCGCGTGAGCCGCGAGCGCGGCGGCGAGACCGTCGACCTCGCGCTGCTCACGGACGGCCTGCGCGCCGAGCGCGAGCAGGGCATCACGATCGACGTCGCGTACCGCTACTTCTCGACACCGCGCCGCACGTTCATCCTCGCGGACTGCCCCGGACACGTGCAGTACACGCGCAACACCGTCACGGGTGCATCGACCGCCGACGCGCTGATCGTGCTCGTGGATGCACGCTACGGCGTGGTCGAGCAGACGCGCCGCCACCTCGCGGTGGCCGCGCTGCTGCGCGTGCCGCACGTGATCGTGGCCGTCAACAAGATCGACCTGCTCGACTATGCGGCCGGTCCGTACCGGTCGATCGCGCAGCACGTGCAGTCTCACGCCGAGGCCCTCGGGCTCACCAACGTCATCACGGTCCCCGTGAGCGCGCTCGTGGGCGACAACGTGGCCGTGCGCTCGGAGCGCACGCCGTGGTACGACGGGCCCACGGTGCTCGAGATCCTCGAGACCGTGCCGTCGATCGACGAGGGCGCCGACGCCATCGCCGCGGCTCACCGCCGCGGCATCGCTCACCCGACCGCGGCCGACGCCGAGGCCGCCCAGGTGGGCTGGCGCCTGCCCGTGCAGCTCGTGCTGCGACCGCAGGACGCCGCCCTGTCGCCCGAGTACCGCGAGTATCGCGGCTACGCGGGCCAGGTCGCCGAGGGCACCATCCGGGTGGGGGACGATGTCGTGGTCCAGCCCTCCGGGCGGCGCACCACGGTCGCTGGCATCGACACCGCGACGGGCCCGCTCGACGAGGCGCACGCCGGTCAGTCGATCGCGATTCGCCTCGCGGACGATGTCGACGTTGCGCGAGGGGACCTGCTGTCCTCCGCGTCGGACGCGCTCCAGCCACGCCGCACGTTCCACGCTCACGTCGCGTGGCTCACGGATCGCCCGCTGCGCGTGCGCGATCGCGTGCTCGTGCAGCACGGCTCCGCGTTGGTCCAGGCGATGGTCGTCGCGATCGACGGCGTGCTCGACATCGCGCTGCCGGGAGGCACGCTCGATGCGTCGATCAAGCCGGGGCACGAGTTGCTGCTCAACGACATCGGCGTGGTCGAGCTCCAGCTCGCCCAGCCGCTCGCGGTCGAGGACTACGGGCGTCACCGCCGCACCGGCGCCTTCGTGCTCATCGATCCGCAGGACGGCTCGACGGTCGCCGCAGGCACCGCGCGCGCTCAGGCCCCCGGCCTGGGCGAGGACGCCTACCTGAGCATCTGATGGGCGCACCTGTCGCGATCGCCGATGTGGCGCAGGCGTTCCCCGGCCGGTCCGGGGAACGCCTCGCTCTCGACGGCATCGACCTGTCCCTCGCACCGGGCGAACTCGTGTGCGTCGTGGGCCCCTCGGGCTGCGGAAAGTCGACGCTGCTCGACCTCGTGGCGGGGCACACGCGACCCGCGCGCGGATCCGTGGCCGTCGACGGCAGCCCCGTCACGGGCCCCGGCCCCGATCGCGTCATGGTGTTCCAGGAGCACGCGCTGTTCCCGTGGCTGTCCGTCGCGGACAACGTCGGGTTCGGGCTCAAGCAGGCTGGCGTTCCGGCCGCCGAGCGCGAGTCGACCGTCGCGCGCTGGCTCGCCAAGGTGGGCCTGACCGATGCCGCATCGCTCCACCCACACCAGCTGTCGGGCGGCATGCGCCAACGCGCGGCACTCGCCCGCGCCTTCGCGATGCGACCCGCTGTCCTGCTGATGGACGAGCCCTTCAGCGCGCTCGACGCCCCGTCGCGCGACCGCCTCCACGTCGAGCTCCAGGAGCTGTGGCGCGAGACCGGCACGACGATTCTCTTCGTCACCCACAACGTGCGCGAGGCGGTCGCCCTGGGTGACCGCGTCATCGTCCTGTCCTCCGG
This sequence comes from Demequina sediminis, assembly GCF_039545075.1. NCBI lineage: Bacteria > Bacillati > Actinomycetota > Actinomycetes > Micrococcales > Demequinaceae > Demequina > Demequina sediminis. The sequence continues at coordinate 141,326 of NZ_BAABRR010000006.1, forward strand.
GCCCGGGCGCATCATCGGCGACGTTCGCGTGTCCCTCGCCCGTCCGCGCGTCGTGGAATCCGAGCGCGTGGTCGCGCTCGCCCAGGATGTGCGCCGGCTGCTCGACGCCGCGGACCAGCTGGGCATCGCGGCGCCGCGCGGTGGGGAGGACGACCATGTCGTCATCTGACGCGTCCCCGGTCGCACGCACGCCCGCGTGGCGTCGCGGCGGGCCCATCGTCGTGGTGGGGCTCGCGTTGTTGGGGCTGTGGGCCCTCCTGTCGCTCACCCTCGACGCGCTCCCGGGTCCGGCCGCGACGGGGGCCGAGCTGTGGCAGATGGCTCTCGACGGGCGCTTCGCGTCGATCTTCGCGCGCGTCACGCTGTTCATGGGCGGCTGCTTCGCGGTCGCCGCGGTGGTGGGCGTCGCGCTAGGGCTCGTGATCGGCTCCCGGCCCGCGGTCGACCGCGGGCTCTCTCCGTACCTCGCGGCCCTGCAGGGCATGCCGACGTCGATGTGGATCCCGGTGGCCGCGATCGTGCTCGGCACCTCCCCGTGGTCGCTCGCGGCCGTCGTGAGCATCGGCGCGATGCCCGCGGTGATCCTCGGCACCCGCACCGCCGTGAAGAACGTGCCGCCGCTGCTGCTGCGGGCGGGGCGCACCTTCGGGGCCGATGGCGGGACGCTGTTGCGACACGTCACGCTCCCCGCCGCGCTGCCCGGCATCATGACCGGTCTCGAGCTGGGCTGGTCGATCGCGTTCCGCTGCCTGGTGGCCGGCGAGATCTTCTCGGGCGCACTGTCGGGCACCGGGATCGGCGACGTGATCCAGCGTTCGCGCGAGACCGGCGACATCACGGAGATGATGGCGACCATCCTCATCGTGCTCGCCTTCACGATGCTCGTGGACCGGCTGGTGTTCGCGCGGGTCCAGCACCGGCTGCGCGTGTCGCGCGGACTGGTCGACGCGGGCCTGCCGCACTGACGCTGCGCCGACTCAGCGCCCTCCCGCGGCTCCGCCACACGCTCACCCTGCCGCGGCTCCGCCACACGCTCACCCTGCTGCGGCTCCGCCACACGCTCACCCTGCCGCGACTCCGCCACACGCCCGCGACGGTGGTGGTCCCATAGCGCGCCGGAATCCCTCGATACCGACCATGGGTGTCCCATTGCAGTGACGGCGTGTGGCGGAGCCGGCGGGGGTAGGAGGTGCCGGCGGGTAGCTCGTGTGGCGGAGCCGCGAAACCGTGTGGCGGAGCCGCGTGGGGGGCGGGCTACCCGAGCTCGTGGTGGCGTTGCAGGAACGCCGCCATCGCGTCGCGGGTGATCGACGCGAGCGGTCGATACTCGACCCCTCCGTCCACCTCCCAACCCTCCGTGATGCCCTGGCTCTCGAGCCACGTGATCTCGTCGTAGAACACCCGACCGGGAGCCACGTCGAGGAACGGCGACTCCGCCGGAGCCTCCCACGCGGGCGAGTCCGCATAGCGGTACATGAAGGCCGCCATCGCGTCGCGCGTGATCGTGGCCAGCGGCCGGAACTCACGTCCGCCGTCGACCTCCCAGCCCTCGGTGATGCCCTGCGCCTCGAGCCACGTGATCTCCGCGTAGAACTCGGTGCTGGTGGGCGTCACGTCGAGGAACGGCGAGACCTCCGGGGCCTCCCACTCGGGCGAGCCCGCGTAGCGGTAGAGGAAGGCCGCCATCGCGTCGCGCGTCACGGGAGACAGCGGGCGGAAGGAGAACGTGCCGTCCCCGTTGTCCCATCCCTTCGAGATCCCCTCGGCGGCGAGCCAGCCGATCGCCGCCGCGTGCTCGCTGTACAGGGGCGACTCCGGGTCCTCCGAGACGTCGGCGAAGGCCGGCGCCGGGGCATCGTCCTGGCCCTCGACCAGCACCGCGACCGTGCGCGCGGGCACCGTGACCTCGCCTGCGGCGGCGTCCCACGACGTCGAGCGCACCACGTCATCCGAGCCCTCGGCGAGCGCGGGGGTGAGCGCGAACTCGCGTCCCGCGAGCGCCGCGATCTCCTGCGTGGTCGCCTCGGGCGAGGCGTTGAACACGACGAGCGCGCCGGCGAGGTCGGGGTCGACGTCGGCCCCCACGAGGTCGTCGATGAGCATGACGATCACTCCGGGCGTCGCGTCGGGACCGCTGCCGGGGAAGGACACCTTCTCCGTGATGAGCTCGGCCGAGCCGAGCCGCAGCAGCGGAACCTCCGTGCGCACGCGCAGCAGGTCGAGTGCGGCGGCCTCCGCCTGGGCGATGTCCGCTGCCGTGGGCTTGAGATCTCCGTTCGCGAGCAGCGGCGCCATGACAGACCACTTGCCCTCGTTGTCCGCGGCCGGCGGGAGCCCCGAGCCGAACGTCGACTCCTGGCCCGTCCAGTCGATGCGGTTGAACCAGTCGCCCGAGTTGTAGCTGTTGCGGTCCAGCGACTTCGACCGCAGCAGCTCCGTGCCCGCATGCCAGAACGACGGCGTCTGGGCGAGGGTCGCGGTCGCGAGCGACAGCGTGTTCATGCGGACGCGGTCCTCCATCGACGTGTCGACGGGCAGCTTGAGGACGCTCAGGTCGTACAGCGTCTCGTTGTCGTGAGCGTCGACGTAGGTGACGACCTCGTCGGGCTGGTCGGCGTAGCCGGCGGGCGAGCCACGGTAGTCGAGCTCGTCGCCCGCGCGCACCGTGCCATCCGACGCGAGCAGCTCGAGGTCCCGCAGGTTCCCCGCGAGTCCCAGCCGGACCAGATCGGCCTCGTGAGCGAGCGCCGCGAGCGCCTCCTCGGTGGAGCCGTTGACGGGGTCGCCGTTGGGGTCCGTGCCGAGACCGGTGCCGAATCCCTGACGGAACGTCGACGACGAGTCGACCGGGCTGCCGCCGTGGACGGCATCCCTCAGCCGGTCGGAGAAGGTGCCGATGCCGGTCCCCCCGAGCTGCCCCTGGGTCGCCTGGTCGAAGAGAGCGTTGTCCGCCACCTCGCCGAAGTTCCAGCCCTCGCCGTAGAGGTAGATCGACGAGCCGTCGACGCCGTCCTCGGCGAGCGTGAGCGCGTCGAGCGCCGCACGAATGTCGAGCATGTTCTCGCGAGAGTGGTGGCCCATGAGGTCGAAGCGGAAGCCGTCGACCTTGTAGTCCGCCGCCCACGTCACCACGGAGTCGACCATGAGCTTGCCCGCCATCGCGTTTTCCGTCGCGACGTTCTGGCAGCAGGTCGAGGTCTCGACCGTGCCCGTGTCGCTCAGGCGGTGGTAGTAGCCGGGCACCACGCGATCGAGCACCGACTTCTCCCCCTGACCCGACTGCGCGGTGTGGTTGAAGACCTGGTCGAGGACCACCTGGAGGCCGTCCTCGTGCAGCGCGCCGACCATCTCGCGGAACTCCGCGACACGCGCGCCGCCGTCGGCATCCACCGCGTACGAGCCCTCGGGCACCGTGTAGTGGAAGGGGTCGTAGCCCCAGTTGAAGCCGTCGGTGTCGGCCACCGCGGCGACGCATGCCTGCTGCTCCTCCGAGTCGGGAGCCATCGACGCGAGGTCGCAGTCCGGCTGCTGCTGGAGCGTGCGGTCCTCCTCGATGGTCGCGATGTCGAACGAGGGCAACAGGTGCACCGTCGTGATGCCCGCGTCCGCGAGCTCGCGCAGCTGCGCGCGTCCCGCACCCTCGCGGGTGAAGGCGCGGTAGGTGCCGCGCTCCTCGGCGGGCACCGAGGCGTCACCGATCGAGAAGTCGCGGATGTGGAGCTCGTAGATCGCCTGGTCGACCGCGCGGTCGACGACGGGCGCCGGAGTCTCCTCCCACGTCTCGGGCCGGAATGCGGGATCATCGAGGTCGACCGCGACAGAACGCGTCGAGTTCAGCGTCAGCGCGACCGAGTACGGGTCGGTCACTGCGTTGAGCTCGATCTCGCCGCTGCTCGGGGAGAACACCTCGAGCTCCCACAGGTACTCGGCGCCGTCGAGGGAGCCGTCGCCCGCGACGCTCCACACACCGCTGTCCGCGTCCCACGTGGCCTCATGACGCGCGGGGTCTCCCGCCGCACCGGGGCCCCACGTGAGCAGCGTCGCTGCGCGAGCCGTGGGCGCCCAGACGCGGAAGTCGATTCCTCCGTCGCCGTAGACCGCGCCCAGGTCGACGCCGTCGGCCGCCTCCGCGTAGAGGGCGTCGAGGACGCCCGCCACCTGCACGCCCGTGAAGGCCGTCAGCGCGTCACCGTCGCGGCGTGCGACGGCGAGCTCTCCGCGCAACAGCGCGGCCGCATCCTCGCGCGTCAGTTCGACGCGCAGCGCGACATAGCCCTCGAGGGCACGGAATCGCTCGAGCTGGGCCGCGGTGAGGCCCCCCTCGACCACGCTCAGCGCGACCGGCTCGCCACCCGAGACGTCGGAGCCCGCCGCCTCGAGTGTCGCGTCGGCGGATCCGTACAGCTGCCAGCCCTCCCCAGAACCCAGGTCTGCCGGCACCGCGAGGGTCTGGGCGTCGATCCAGTACGCGCGCGACTGTCCCGCGCCGGGCAGCGGCGGGTTCGCGACCTCGATCTCGAGCAGGTGCGTCGCGATCTCGTAGCGGAAGGTCACGAGCTCGCCCTCCTCCGTCGAGAACGCGTAGTTCGCGCCGCCGGGCGCGCCGTCCTGTCCGTAGTTCTCCGCCCAGCCCAGCCCGTGCGCGACCTTGACCTCGTAGGCGCCTGCCGGGATGTCGGCCGTCGAGAACTCGTAGACGCCGTCCTTGTCGCCGTCGGCCATGAGGCTCGCGAGGCAGTCGGGTGCCCAGTCCCCCGGGCAGCCGATCTCGGACTGATACGAGCCGGGCAGCGTGACCGCGGGACCCTCCGCGCTCGACTGCACCTGGTTGCTGCGCGAGTCGAAGTAGAAGGTGAGGGGACCACCGTCGTGCGAGATGGCGATGTTGCTGCCGTCCCTCACGGCGTTCGCGCCGTAGTTGATGGTCCAGCTGCCGTCGATCGCGGCCTTGTACTCGTAGTCGCCCGCCGCCACGTCGAACGTCCCTGACCACACGCCGCCGGGACCCTCGGTGAGCATCGCGGCCTCGCACGCCGGCTGCCAGTCGCCCGCGCAGCCCATCTCGGAGTTGAGGCTGCCCGCGATGGTCACGGACTCGATGCCCTGCTCGGGCTCCTCCTCGACCGCGACCGCGACCGCGTGACCCACCGACGCATAGGTCGATGCCGCGGAGCGCTGGCCCGCCGCGTCGACCGTCACGACGCGGTACTCGATCAGCGTGCCCGCGTCGAGCCCGCGCACGTCGTGGAAGACGCGCGGGGTGGTCGTCTCGGACGTGCCGAGCGGCGTCCACGTGTCGGCGCCCACGACGCGCCACGCGAACGACGTCTCGCGCCACGAGTCGTCGACGTCAGCACTCACGGCGACGGAGCCGGACACGCCGGCCCCGGGAGCCGGGGCGACGACGGACACCGGCGAGGCCTCCGCGGGTGCCGTGACCTGGGCATCGGCCCGCAACACGACGGCCCCGAGCGCGGGGACCGTCACCGAGGCGACTCCCGAGGCGTCGGACGCGACCGTGCCCGCGCCGCCATAGAGGGTCTCGAAGGTCGCCCCCGCGGTCAGCGTGGGGATGTCGACGGTCGACTCGGACGCGGAGTTGTTGAGCGCGACCAGGTACTCGACGCGCTGGTCGCGGTCGACGCGCGAGAAGGCGTAGACGCCCGCGCCCGACTCGGCGTAGCGCTCGATCTGCGCTCCGGTCGCGAGCGCGGGGTGCGCCTCCCGCAGCGCGGACAGCGCGGCGATGTGCTCGTACAGCACGGCGTCCGTGTCGTAGCGGTCGACCGCGCCCGCGGTCTCACCCGTGAGCAGCGCCTGGTCGGTGAACTCGTCGACCTGCGACGCGAACAGCGACTGACGCGCGCTCTTGTCATTGCCGGGGTCGGCGCCCGCGAAGCCCTGCTCGTCGCCGTAGTAGACCACCGGTTGGCCGCGACCCAGGAACATCAGCTCGTGGGCGAGCTCGGTGCGCTCGAGGGCGGAATCCGTGCCCTGGAGGAAGTACCCCACGCGCCCCATGTCGTGATTGCCCAGGAACGTGGGCAACGCGCCAGCGGACGTCGAGGGAGTCGTGTAGTAGTCGTCCCCCGCGTACAGCGAGCGCAGGCCCCGCGCGGAGTTGCCGCTCGCGAAACTCACGGCGGAGGACTGGAACGTGAAGTCGAGCACCGAGTTCATGTCCGTGTCACGCACGTATGGCGAAAGCTTGACGGGGTCCGCGTCGTAGACCTCGCCGAACATGAAGAAGTCCGGCTTGCCGTTCGCGTGCGCGTAGTCGAGCACCTCGGTGCTCCACTCCTCCCAGAACTCGAAGTTGACGTGCTTGGCGGTGTCGATGCGGAAGCCGTCGATGCCCAGGTCGATCCAGTCCTGGTACACGTCGACGAAGCCGCCGACCACGGTCGGGTGCTCCGTCATGATGTCGTCGAGACCCACGAAGTCGCCGTACGTGACCGACTCCCCCGTCCACGTCGAGTCGCCGCGGTTGTGATAGAGCGTGGGGTCGTTGAGCCACGCGGGGACCTTGGCGTCCGCGTCGGCCGGCGAAATCACGGGCGTGTAGGGGAACGATGTCGCGGCGTCCAGGGCGGGGAAGGTTCCAGTTCCCGCGTAGTCGGCCGGGTCGAACGGCTCGCCGTCCTCGTCGAGGTACGGCTCCACCGACTTCTCGATGTACGCGTACTCGCCTTCCTCGTACGCGATCACGTCGGCGGTGTGGTTGGTGATGATGTCGAAGTAGACCTTGATGCCGCGGTCGTGGGCGTCCGCGATGAGCGCCTCGAGCTCCGCGTTGGTGCCCAGGTGTGGGTCGATCTGCGTGAAGTCCGTGACCCAGTAGCCGTGGTAGCCGGCGCTCGCGTTGACGCCCTCGCCCTGGACGGGGCGGTTCTTGAAGGAGGGGGTCAGCCAGATCGCCGTCGTGCCCAGCCCCTCGATGTAGTCGAGGCGATCATGCAGTCCCGCGATGTCGCCGCCGTGATAGAAGCCCTTGTCCGTCGGGTCGAACCCGTGGTCGAGCCGGTCGCCCTCGATGGCCGCGGTGTCGTTGCTCGGGTCTCCGTTCGCGAAGCGATCGGTCATCACGAAATAGAACTGCTCGTCGCTGCCGGGCTGTCGCGCGGGGGCCGCGACCAGGGCATCGTCCTCGTCCGTGTACTCGCCCCGCACGGACAGCACCTCGAGCCCCACGCGCTTGGCGGCATCGTCGAACACGAAGCGCAACGTCGCGGCCTCGGGAAGCACGAGCGGGATATTGTCGGCGCCGCCGTTCAGCCCGTAGGCCTCGTCCCACGCATCGTCCACCGCGACCTTGTACTCGTAGGTCCCGGCCGGCACGTCGAACTGCGCGGCGTAGAGGTCCGGGGTGTCGGTCGCGAGCAGTTCCGACTCCCCACAGTCGGGCTGCCAATCGCCTGGACAACCCACCTCGCTCTGCAGGTCGCCCACGAGGGCGAAGGAGCGCTCGGCGGCCGATGCCGCGGGAGCGGTGACGACCACGAGGGCGCCGGAGAGGGCAAGGAGGGCGAGGGCGGAGGTACTGCGCGACGGCTTGAACAAGGAGCGCTCCAGGGTCCGAGGGTCCACGACGGTGTGGGCCCGATCACGACGGTGTGATGGTGATCTGGTCGATCGTCGGCGAGCCTAGCCAGATATGCAAGCGCTTGCAAGCCCATCCGGCGGCGCGTGCGGCGGCTCGGCCGTAGCAGAAGGTGGTTTCCGCGCCCCTCTTGACCGATTCGTCCCCTTTGTGGGTACAGTGGGCCAGCCGGAACGCTTCACGACCCGGCACCGCAGGGCGCCCCTCGGGTGCGCCACCGCCGCAGACGTCGATCTCCACCTCATCCTCGCAAGCGCTTGCGCTCCTCGAGAGGAGAAGATCGTGACGTCTCCCGCGCCCGACCGTCGCGCACCCACGGGCGCCGCGCGCTCCTCGGTTCAGCAGTCCCCGGTGATGACGCTGCTCGTGCTCGTCGCCACGCTCGGCATCCTCGTGTACTCGGCGTTCCTGCTCAACCCCGCGAACCGGGGCGACGTGATCCCGTGGGTGCTGGTGATCTCGGCCGAGTCGATCCTGGTCTTCCACGCCCTGCTGTCGATGTGGACCATCCTCGCCGGCGGCAACGATCCGCGTGACTTCACGTATCACCGTGCTCGCGACGCGCTCTTCGGCCGCTCCGGCGCGGGAGACCCCACCCAGTGGCCCCTCGAGATCGCGGGGCGTCGCGTGACCGTCGACGTCTTCGTCACCGTCTACGGCGAGGATGTCGAGGTGGTGCGCCGCACGGTCGCCGCGGCCGTGGCGATTCGCGGCCGCCACCGCACGTGGGTGCTCGACGACGGCCGTAGCGATCAGATCCGCGATCTCGCGGCCGAGCTCGGCGCGCGATACGTGAGGCGGCTGAGCTCGGGCGGCGCCAAGGCGGGCAACGTCAATCACGCGCTCACGCTCGCGCGGGGCGACTTCTTCGCCGTCTTCGACGCGGACTTCGTCCCCGACCCCGCGTTCCTCCACGAGACCATGCCGTTCTTCGCCGACGACGCGGTCGCGTTCGTGCAGACGCCGCAGACCTATGGCAACCTGCACACCACGATCGCCAAGGGTGCGGGCTACATGCAGGCGGTCTTCTACCGGTTCGTGCAGCCCGGGCGGAATCGCTTCAACGCCGCGTTCTGCGTCGGCACCAACGTGGTCTTCCGACGCGCCGCAATTGATGCCGTTGGCGGCATCTACACGGACTCGAAGTCCGAGGACGTGTGGACCTCGCTCGTGCTTCACGAGCAGGGATGGAGATCGGTCTACATCCCGACCGTCCTCGCGATCGGGGATGCCCCCGAGACGGTGGAGGCGTATGCCAAGCAGCAGCTGCGCTGGGCGACGGGCGGCTTCGAGATCCTCTTCACGCACCATCCGCTGAGCCCGCGCAGGCGCCTCAGCGCGGATCAGCGCATCCAGTACTTCGTGACCGCGACGTTCTACCTCACGGGCATCACGCCGCTGCTGCTCTTGCTGGTGCCTCCGCTCGAGATCTACCTCGACCTGCGCCCCATGGACCTGTCGATCTCCGTGGGCACCTGGTTCCTCTACTACGCCGGTTTCTACCTCATGCAGATCGGCCTCGCGTGGTTCACCCTCGGCTCCTTCCGCTGGCAGACCCTCACGCTCGCGGCGGTGTCGTTCCCGATCTACCTCAAGGCGCTCGTCAACGCCTTCACCCACCGCGACGTGGGGTGGCAGTCCACGGGGACGGCCCGCGGCGCGTCGCCGTTCACGTTCATCGTGCCGCAGGTGCTCTTCTTCGTCTTCCTCGCGCTGACGTCGGTGGTCGCGGTATGGCGGGACTGGGGCAACGGGGTGCCGACACTCGCGACGGCGTGGAACCTCACCAACACGGTGATCCTCGGCGCGTTCCTGATGGCGGCCGCGCGCGAGGCTCGCGAGCTCCGCCGCGGTCGCGCCGGGCACGCCCACATCACCCTGCCGCCCGCACCCGCCGAGCCCGCGACCGGGCCCACGGTCGTGGTCGCGCGACCGGCCGCCGCCCCGGGCACCGAGGCGGCACCCCGGCCGGCGCCCACCCCGAACCCCACACGGACCCCGGCCTGGGCCACGGTGCTCGGGCCCGAGGAACGCCCCACGCGCGACGCGCCCGCCGCCCTACCGAGACGGCGCATGAGAAGGGAGCTGCGGACATGACATGGGGAAGCCGGGTGAAACTGTTCTTCGGACTCGTCGCCGTGCTGGTCGTGGTCGCGGCCCTCACCGTGATCTTCAACCAGCGCCAGACTCAGGTGCTCAGTTCCTCCTCCCAGATCGAGGCCGAGCACGTGGACGTGGGCACCGACTACGGCGGCCTCGTGGTCGAGCGGCACGTCGCCGAGGGCGATACGGTCGCAGAGGGCGATCGCCTGTTCGAGATCGAGAGCTTGTCGCTCGCGCGAGACGTCGAGCTCGGGCTGGTGGCGGGTGAGGGCGCCGCGGTGGACGCCGACGGGACCCTGCTCGTGCGGGCGTCCGTGTCGGGGACCGTCTCCGCGCTCATGGTCGACCAGGGCGCCTACGCGGGATCGGGCGGGGTCATCGCGACCATCGACCGCACGGGCTCGCTGTTCGCGACCGCTAGCTTCATCCTCTCGCCGCGGGACTTCGCTCGCATCGAGGACGGCGCCTCCGTCGACCTCAGGCTGCCGGACGGCCGCGAGATCACCGGCACGATCGCCGACCTGTCCGTGAGCACCATCGAGGGCGCGGCGCATGTCGACGTCCGCGTCGACTCGGACGCCCTGGTCGAGTCGGATCCCACGGGCCTCATGCGCCCCGGCACGCCCCTGGAGGCCACCATGCACCTGCGTGACGACGGCGTGCTGGCGGGGGTGTCCGATGCCCTGGACGACCTCGCGAGGAGGGTCGGGCTGTGAGCCGGCGGCCCGCGGCTGCCGCCGTCCTCGCGATCGCGCTCGCGATGGCGTTCGCGGTGACGGCGTGCGACGGGGGCGGCCGGCCGCCCGGCCCCTCGGCAAGCACGGAACCGTCCCCCGAGCCGGCCACCCCCGTGACGGTGCCCGCGGCGCGCGTCGACCCCCCCGACCCCAGCATCCTTCCCGACGCGGCGGCGCAGGACATCCCGCAGCGCATCGCGGACGGCGTGGTGCCACCCACGAACCGGTGGTACTCGGCCCTCGCGTTCGGCGAGCCGGGCCTGCCGGTGTTCCCCGCGCCGCTGTCGGTAAGGATGCTCGACGGCGGCGTCTCACTCGGCCTCACCCGGCCCGTCGCGAGCGCGGATGTGATCCTCGCGCCCGCCGTCGACGCGGTGTCGCTCACGATCGCGGGCGCGTCGGGGTATGGCGAGGTGGTCGAGGCGACGCCGGTCGCGGTCACGGTCGCGCTCGGTCCCGTCAACGTGACGCTCGCGCAGGGCGTACCCGCGGTGGGGCTCGAGTCGACCGGCGGCGCCGTGCTGACCCTCGGCACGACGTTTGCAGCCGTCGACGAGACCCTCGCCACGGCCACCGTCGACGGCACGGAGTACGCGGTCGCCGTCGCGCGCGGCTCGATCGACGGCGACGAGGTGAGCCTCGACCCCGGCGGCTCGGCACATGTCTTCGCCGTCCCCGCGGGCGGGTCCGCGCGGGCGTTCGCCGCGGCGCTGGGGGACGTCCCGCGTGGCGCCGAGGCCGGATTCGCGCTCGGCGACGCGGCCACGACCTCGGTGTCCTACGGCACTCGGCCCACGGTCGTGGCGGTCCCCGAGAGCCGCGCGGCGGGGCTTGACTGTGGCCTGGGCACGTACGCCACCATCCATGGCTCGTACGCGGTGTGCACGGCATCGTCCGTCACCTGGGACGTGCCGCTCGTCGAGCCGTCCGCCGCGCTCGACCTGTCCCAGATCACGGAGGCGCAGCGCGAGCAGATCGTCGCGGCGCTGCGGGCGGATGCCGGGGAGGCGGAGTTGCCCGCCGACACCTACTTCGGGTCGAAGGCCCTCTACCGGCTCGCGACCCTGCTCGCGGTGGCCGATGCCCTGGGCGAGGACGCGATCGCGGCCGATCTCCACGCACGGCTGGCCGAGCAGCTCGACCTGTGGGCCGATCCCGACGGCTGTCGCACGCGCGCCGAGCGGTGCTTCACGTACGACGGGGAGCTGCGCGGGGTGGTCGGGCTCGCGACGGCATTCGGATCCGAGGCCTTCAACGACCACCACTTCCACTACGGCTACCTGCTCTATGCCGCGGCCGTCGCGGGCGCACGCGACGGTGACCTGGCCGCGCGCATCGGTCCCGTGATGGACCTTGTCGCGGAGGACATCGCCGCGCCGGGCACGTCGGACGCGTTCCCGGTGCGACGGGCCTTCGACCCGGTCGCAGGACACTCGTGGGCCTCTGGATTCAGCCCCTTCGCCGACGGCAACAATCAGGAGTCCAGCTCGGAGGCGGTGCTCGCCCACAACGCGGTGGCTCTGTGGGCCGCGGTACGCGGCGACCTCGCCCTCGAGGAGTCCGCGAGGTGGATGCTCGCGGCCGAGTCGGAGGCGGCCCGGCGCCTGTGGCTCGCTCCTGACCTCACCGGTCTCGACGGCTACGCGCATGGAATCGTCGCGATCGAGTGGGGCGCGAAGCGCGACTACGCGACCTGGTTCAGCGCGGATCCCGCCGCGATGCTCGCGATCCAGATCATCCCCGCCCACCCCGCGGCGCCCGCCTACCTGTCCGCGGTGGATCCCGCGCGCATCGTCGCGTCCGTCGAGGAGGCGTGGGGCGACGCCACCCCGACCCAGTTCGCCGACTACCTGCTCATGTACCGGGCGCTCGCTGGCCCCGAACAGCGCGAGGCGGCGTGGCGCGAGGCGGTCGAGCTCCCCACGGAGGCGATCGACGGCGCGGTGTCCCGCACGTGGCTGCTCGCGTGGATCGCGGCGGCGGGGTCCGGCGGCACCGGGTAGCGGTGCCAGTTCAGGGACGGTGGCCCTGATCCCGGGGTGCCACCTGGTGCAACAATCGCAGCGTGACCCCTGCCCTCGACCGCCGCGGCCTGCTCTACGGCGCCTCCGCGTACTTCATCTGGGGGCTCTTCCCGATCTTCATGGCCGCCCTCGAGCCTGCCGGAGCGTTCGAGATCGTGGCGTGGAGGTCGGTGTCCTCGCTCGTCGTGTGCCTCGCGATCGTGCCCTTCGTGCGCGGCTGGGCGCGGATTGTCTCCGTGGTGCGCGATCGACGCGTGATGGCGCGGCTCGCGGTGGCCTCACTGGTGATCGCGGTCAACTGGGGCGTGATGGTCTACGCCGTCGTGACCGACCGCGTCGCGCAGACCTCGCTTGGGTACTACATCAATCCCCTCATCACCGTCGCCCTGGGCGTGGTGCTGCTGGGTGAGCGGTTGCGGCGACTGCAGGTCGTCGCGATCGGGGTCGCCGCGCTCGCCGTCGCGGTGCTCGCGGTCGAGATGGGCGGGCTGCCCTGGATCTCTCTCGCGCTCGCGTTCAGCTTCGCGATCTACTCGTTCGTCAAGAAGGACGTGGGCCACCGCGTCGATGCCCTCACCGGACTGACCGTCGAGACCGCGGTGCAGTTGCCGCTCGCGATAGGAGTGCTCGCGTGGGTGGGTGTGTCCGGACAGGCGACGCTCTTCGCACGCGGCGCCGAGGGCCTGGGCGGCTGGCACGATGCGCTACTGCTCACGACCGGCACGTGGACGGCAGGTGCGCTGCTGGTGTTCGCGGCGGGAGCCCGCAGGCTGCCGCTCAACGTGTCGGGATTGTTGCAGTACATCGCGCCCACCATGACGTTCGCGCTCGCGGTCTGGTACTTCCACGAGCCGATGCCCGCGGGACGCTGGGCGGGCTTCGCGCTGGTATGGGTCGCGCTGGTGATCATCACGATCGACTCGTGGCGCGCCCGCTCGCGCGTGCGCGACCCGCTGGCCGCGCAGTCGGGAGCCGTCACCGAGCCCGTGTAGCGGGCGGCGGCGGGTCAGGCCGCGCGGGCGACGAGCGCCTCGGAGAAGGCCACCAGCGCCGCCTTGACGTCACCCTCGGGCAGCGGCGCGATCGCCTGGGCCGCACGCGACGCCCACTCGCGCGCGAGCGCCGCGGTCTCGTCGACCACGGGGTGGGCCGCGAGGCGCGCCACCACGTCGGCGAGCACGGCATCGTCCGACAGGTCCCCGTCGATCGCCTCGAGAAGAGCGCGGTCGGCCTCGACCCCCGGGCCGCCCGCCGCCACCCGGCGGCGCAGCAACAACACGGGCATCGTCGGGACGCCCTCGCGCAGGTCCGTGCCCGGCGTCTTGCCGGTGGTCGCGGCGTCCGAGCGGACGTCGATGACGTCGTCCGCGAGCTGGAACGCGACGCCCGCATACTCCCCGTAGCTCGTCACCTGGTCGACCACGCCCACCGGGCAGCCGCCGAACATCGCGCCAAAGCGCGCGGAGGTCGCGATGAGGGATGCGGTCTTGTCCGCGAGCACCTGCAAGTAGAAGTCCACCGGGTCGTCGCCCTCGGCGGCGCCCACCGTCTCGTGGAGCTGGCCGAGGCACAGGCGCTCGAACGTCTCGGCCTGGATGCGCACGGCCTGCGGCCCCAGCCCGGCGACCACACGCGACGCGCGCGCGAACAGCAGGTCACCCGTGAGGATCGCGACCGAGTTGCCCCACACCTCGTGTGCCGCGGGCGCGCCGCGGCGCGTGGGGGCGGAGTCCATGACGTCGTCGTGATACAGCGTCGCGAGGTGCGTGAGTTCGACCACCACGGCGGCGTCGAGCACCTCGGGGCGAGCCCCGTCGCCCAGCTGCGCGCACAACAGCACGAGCATCGGGCGCAGCCTCTTGCCGCCCGCGTCGACCAGGTGCCGCGACGTGGCATCGGCGAGGGTGTCGGACTGCGCGACGGCGTCGCGCAGCCTCTCCTCGACCAACGCGAGCCGCGGCTGCAGCACCTCCGCCAGCGCGGAGTCGTCGATCGCGAGCGAGGACATGACTAGCCCGCCGCGCCGAGCAGCAGCACGCCGGCGTTCTCGAACAGCGACAGCACGGGGCCGGGCACGATGCCGAGCAGCACCACGCCGATCACCGTGATGGCCACCACGGCGCGCGCGAGCGGGCTGTGGTCAACCTCGACCGCGTCCTCCTGGCCCTCGGGAACGTCCGTGAGGAACATGAGCACGATGAGGCGCACGTAAAAGAATGCGGCGGCGGCGGACGCGATGACAGCGACGAGCACGAGCGGCCACGCGCCCTCGGACATCGCGGCGGAGAACGCCACGAACTTGCCCACGAAGCCCGCGGTCAGCGGAATGCCGGCGAACGAGAGCAGGAACAGCGCCATCGCTCCCGCGAGCCACGGCGAGCGGTGGCCGAGCCCGGCCCACTGGCCCAGGCGCGTCGCCTCGCCCAGCACGGTGCCGTCCTCGCCGCGCTCACGCACCTGCGTGATGACCGCAAACGCGCCCAGCGTCGCGAGTCCGTAGCTGAGCAGGTAGAACGGCAGTGCGCTGAGGGCATCGGCGGGGAAGCCCGCCAACGCCACGAGGATGAAGCCCGCGTGCGCGATCGACGAGTACGCGAGCATGCGCTTGAGCTCGGTCTGCACGAGCGCCACGACGGTGCCCAGCAGCATCGACAGAATCGCGACGGTCCAGATGAGCCACGACAGCTCCCACGCGAGGCCGTGAAGTGCCTCGTACGACACGCGGAGGAGCGCCGCGGTCGCCGCCGCCTTGGTGGCGGCCGCCATGAAGGCAGTGACCGGAGTCGGGGCGCCCTGATAGGCGTCGGGGGTCCACGAGTGGAAGGGCACCGCGCCCAGCTTGAACAACAGTCCCGACATGACCAGCACGGCGCCGGAGAGGATCAGCGGGTCGAGGCCCGTCACCGTGGCGATGCCCTCGGACACGCGCACGAAGTTCGTGTCTCCCGTCGCGCCGTACAGCAGCGCGGCGCCGAACAGGAACAGCGCCGACGAGAACGCCCCGAGCAGGAAGTACTTGAGCGCGCCCTCGTGGGAGAGGAAGCGGCGCCTGCGCGCGAGAGCGACCAGGATGTACAGCGGCAGCGAGAACACCTCGAGCGCGACGAACAGGAAGATGAGGTCCGTCACCGAGGTGAAGAGCATCATGCCGCCCACCGCGAACAGCGCGAGCGGGAAGACCTCGGTCACCTGGAAGCCCTTGCGACGCGCGAGGGTCTCCTCGGCGGTGCCGGGGGCAACCGAGCCGAGCGGGGTGAACGCCTCCTCGCCCGCGCGCGTGCGCGCGGCAAACAGCAGCGCGCCGAGCGCCCCGAAGACGAGGATGACGATCTGCCACGCGAGCGCCTGCCGGTCGACGGTCATCATGCCGTCGAGCACGATCGTGCCCGCGCCGTCGAGGGTCGCCCACTGCACCGCGGCGACCGCCGCCGCGGCCACGAGAGACACGACGGACAGCGTCAGCAGGACGATGCGCCGGGTGGCGGGGGTGCGCACGAACGACTCGATCAGGATCCCGATCGCGGCCGCGCCGAGCACGATGATGACGGGCGCCAGCGGCGCCCACGCGATCTCTGGGGTCACGAAGCTCACTCGCCAGCCTCCTCGATGGACACGATGGACACGAGGTCCGCGGCGGGCTCACGCAGGGTGTCGAGCGCGATGCCCGGCAGGAATCCGAGCACGAGCATGAGGCCCACCAGGGGCCACAGCACCGCACGCTCGCGCAGGGACAGCTCGGGCGTGGACGCGCGCTCCTCGCGCACGGGTCCCGTGAAGACCCGCTGGTACGTCAGCAACACGTAGAGGGCGGCCAGCACCACGCCGACCGCGGACACGATCACGGCGACCTTGGCCACGCCAAACGCGCCCACGAGCACCATGATCTCGGACACGAAGGGCGACAGTCCCGGCAGCGCGAGTGCGCTGAGGCCGATGACGAGGAACGTGCCTGCGAAGACAGGGACGACTCGCTGCAGTCCGCCGTATGCGGTGACATCCGCGGTGCCGTGGCGCTCGATGAGGAAGCCCACGACGAGGAACAACGCACCCGTCGAGAGGCCGTGGTTGAACATGTACAGCGCGGCACCCTCGATCGACGTCTGCGTGAACGCGAAGATGCCGAGCACCATGATGCCGAAGTGGCTCACCGAGGTGAAGGCCACGAGACGCAGCATGTTGACCTGGCCGATCGCGAGCAGCGCCCCGTAGATCACGGAGATGACGGCGAAGACGATGATCGCGGGCGCGGCCCAGCGCGCGGCGTCGGGGAACAGCGCGACGCCGAGCGTGATCATGCCGAACGTGCCGATCTTGTCGAGCACCGCGACCAGGAGCGCCGTGGTGCCGGGGCGTGCGTTCTCCGCGACGGTCGGCAGCCACGTGTGCACGGGGACCATGGGCGCCTTGATCGCGAAGGCGAAGAAGAACGCCAGGAAGATCAGCCGCTCGGTGGTGGTCGACAGCTCGAGGCCCGTGAGGTTGTCCGTGAGGAAGGCCTGCTCGCCGCCGGGGCCAGCGAAGTACAGCGCCACGACGCCCACGAGCATGACGAGCCCGCCCGCGAGGGAGTACAGCAGGAACTTCACCGCGGCGTAGCGGCGCTGCGCGCCGCCGAACGAGCCGATGAGGAAGTACAGCGGAATGAGCATCGCCTCGAACAGCACGTAGAACAGGAAGACGTCGCGCGCGGCGAAGATACCGACCATGAACGCCTGGCCCAGCAGGATCAGGGCGAGGTAGTGGGTCTGGCGACCCGGGGCATCGTCCTGACGCCATCCCGCGAGGATGACGAGCGGCACGAGGATCGCGGCCAGCACGATCATCAGGAGGCCGATGCCGTTGACGCCGAGCGCCCAGCTCGCGCCGATCTGCGGGATCCAGGCGTAGGTCTCGGAGAACTGGATGGAGCCGGCGGCCGCCGTGTCGAACTGGAGGAACAGGACGACGGCGAGCACGAGCTCGATGGCCGTGACGGCGAGCGCCACCTCACGCGCACGAGTGCGGGCGGCAGCGGGCAGGGCCCACAGCACGCCGGCGCCCAGCGCGGGCAGCGCGACCATGACGGTCAGGATCGGGAACATGGTTTAGAGACCCCCCTGCACCACGACGAAGATGACGATGACAAGACCCACGAGCATGGTCAGCGCATACGAGCGCACCTGGCCGTTCTGGGCGCGACGCACCACCTCGCCGGTACGTGACCAGGCCTCGGCCTGCTTGTCGACGGCACCGTCGACCACCGCGGCGTCCGCGTAGACGAGCGTGCGGGTGAGGTGAGTGCCGGGGCGCTCGAACACCCCGCGGTTGACCGAGTCCTGGAACATGTCGTTGCGCGCGGCGACCGTGGCGAGGGACGCCGTGGGGGCCGTCGTGGGGACGTCCGCGGCGCCGTACTTGCGCCATGCCCCCCACACGCCGAGCGCCACCAGGAGCAGCGTCGCGGTCATGATGACGGGGATGGGCAGCACGGGCTCGTGGTGCTCGACGTGACCCGTGACCGGCTCGAGCCAGTGGCTGAAACGGTCACCCAGCGCGAGGAAGAGGCCCAGGAAGGCCGACCCGACGGCGAGGATGATCATGGGAACCGTCATGAGGGCGGGCGACTCGTGCGGGTGCTGGTCGTCGGTCCAGCGCGCCTTGCCGTGGAACGTCATGAAGAACAGTCGGGACATGTAGAACGCGGTGAGTCCGGCGCCGATCAGCGCGGCGCCACCCAGGATCCAGGGCTGTGCGCCCTCACCCACGAACGCGGCCTCGATGATCTTGTCCTTGGACCAGAAGCCCGAGAACGGCGGCACACCCAGGATCGCGAGCCAGCCGAGGCCGAACGTGATCCACGTGGTGACCATCGCGGTGCGCAGCGCCCCGAAGCGGCGCATGTCGACCTGATCCTGCATGCCGTGCATCACCGATCCGGCACCCAGGAACATGCCCGCCTTGAAGAAGCCGTGCGTGACGAGGTGGAAGATCGCGAACGCGTAGCCGACCGGGCCGAGGCCGGCCGCGAGCATCATGTAGCCGATCTGCGACATCGTCGAGGCGGCGAGCGCCTTCTTGATGTCGTCCTTCGCGAGGCCGATCAGCGCACCGAGGATGAGCGTGAACGCACCGACCGCGGCGACCACCGTCTGCGCGGCGGGTGCACCCTCAAAGATCGGCGCCGAGCGCACGATGAGGTACACGCCGGCGGTGACCATCGTCGCGGCGTGGATGAGCGCGGACACGGGCGTGGGGCCCGCCATCGCGTCGCCCAGCCAGGACTGCAGCGGGAACTGTGCCGACTTTCCGGTCGCGGCGAGCAGCAGCATGAGGCCCGTCGCGGTGAGCGTCGCGGTGGACGCCTCAGGGGCGGCGGCGAACACGGTCGCGAAGTCCACCGCGCCGAAGCTCGCGAACATGAGGCCCATCGCGATGATGAGGCCGATGTCGCCCACGCGGTTGACCACGAAGGCCTTCTTGGCGGCGGTTGCGTACTCGGGCTTCTGGTTCCAGAACCCGATCAACAGGTACGACGCGAGGCCCACGCCCTCCCAGCCCACGAAGAGCAGGAGGAAGCTGTCGGCGAGCACCAGCAGCAGCATCGCCGCGACGAACAGGTTGAGGTACGCGAAGAAGATCCGGCGATTCGGGTCGTGCTCCATGTACGCCACGGAGTACACGTGGATGAGCGTGCCCACGAAGCTGACGAGCAGCACGAAGGTGAGCGACAGCGGGTCCACGAGCAGGCCGGCGTCGAGGTTGAGCTCGCCGCCGGGAATCCACGAGAACAGGTGCACCGCGTGCGAGCGCTCTTCCGCGTCGAGGCCGAGCATCTGGATGAAGGCGCCGAGACCGACGACGAAGGTCGAGCCGGAGGCGATCACCCCGAGCCAGTGTCCCCAGGGGTTGGCGCGCGTGCCCGCGAGGAGCAGCACGAGGCTGCTCGCCAGGGGCACGGCGATGAGGAGCCAGGTGAGGTCAAGCATGGTCAGCCCTTCAGCTCGGCGGGCTCGTCGAGCGAGATGGTCTGGCGTGCGCGGAACACCGCGATGATGATCGCGAGGCCCACCACGACCTCGGCAGCGGCGACGACCATGACGAAGAACGCCATGACCTGGCCGTCGATCTCACCGTGGATGCGCGAGAAGGCCACGAGCGCGAGGTTGGACGCGTTGAGCATGAGCTCGACGCCCATGAACGCGACGATCGCGTTGCGACGCAGTAGCACGGCGGCGGCGCCGATCGCGAACAGGATCGCGGCGAGGATGACGAAGTTGATGGGGTCCATCAGCGGCCGTCCTCCTTCGAGGTGGAATCGCGGTACGAGGAGTCGGGTCGCGTGGGGTCGTCCAGAGTCGCGCGGAAGGACTCGCCCTCTTGCGTCTGGTCTCGCATCTCGAGCACGCGCGAGATCGACGCCTCGATGGGCTTGCCCTCGGGATCGAGCGCCGGCACGTCGAGCGCGTTGTGGCGCGCGTAGACGCCGGGCATCGGCTTGTTGACGGGGTCGGCCCCCACGCGCACGCGGTCGCGCTGCACCTCGAGCTGGGTGCGGCGCGGCTTGAGGCGCGGCACGTGCGTGAGCACGAGGGCGCCCACGGCGGCCGTGATGAGCAGGAAGCCCAACACCTCCATCACGAGCACGTACCGCTCGAAGAGCATGAACGCGATGACGTCGGGCTCACCCGAGACGCCTTCCTCCGCGACGGGGATCGACACGCGCGTGACGATCGACACGAGGAAAGCGCCCAGGCCGAGCGCGGTGACGAGCCCGATCCACCGCTGGTTGCGGATGGTCTCGCGCAGGTCCTCGCGCTGGTCGACGCCCACGAGCATGAGGACAAAGACGAACAGCATCATGACGGCGCCGGTGTAGACGACGATCTGCACGACGCCGAGGAACGGCGCGCCCAGCGTCACGTACGCGGCCGCGAGGCCCACCATCACGAGCACGATCGACATCGCGATGTAGACCGTCTTGCGCGCGAAGAGCAGCGCGAGCGAGGGGATCACCGTGATCGCGGCGATGATCCAGAAGAGCACGGGGTTAACCACGACGTGCCTCCTCGGTGGCCGGCTCCTTGGCGCGGTTCTCGGGAAGCGTCGGGTCCTCGGGACGCTGCTCGCGCACCCACTCGACCTGCTCCTTGACCGGTCCGGTGACCTCGCCGCGGTAGTACGAGCCATCCGTCGTGCCCGGCACCATCGGGTGCGGGGCCGCGAGCATGTTCGCGCCCATGGGGGCAAGCAGGTCCTGCTTCTCGTAGATGAGGCCCTCGCGCGTCGGACCGGCGAGCTCGTACTCGTTGGTCATGGTGAGGGCACGCGTCGGGCACGCCTCGATGCACAGCCCACAGAAGATGCAGCGCAGGTAGTTGATCTGGTAAACGCGGCCGTAGCGCTCGCCGGGGCTCACCTGGTGCTCGGGCGTGTTGGAGTCGGCCTCGACGTAGATCGCGTCCGCGGGGCACGCCCACGCGCACAGCTCGCAGCCGATGCACTTCTCGAGGCCGTCGGGGTGACGGTTGAGCTGGTGGCGGCCGTGGTAGCGCTGCATCGGCGGCGTCTTCACCCGCGGGTACTGCTCGGTCACCGTGGGACGGAAGAAGTTGCGCAGGGAGACGCCAAAGCCGGCGACGGGCGCGAGCGCCTCGCCGATCGGACCCTTCTTGGGCAGGTTGGACTCGAAGGTCTCGCGCTTGCCGTCGCGCTCGCGATTGACCTTCCAGACCTCGTCGGACCCGCTCACTCGGAGTCCTCCTCTCGCTTGCCAGCATGCGCGTCGACCGTGCGGCCGGAGCGCGGCGATGGGGGCAGAACCTGGTGGGGCAGCGGCGGCACGGGGTAGCCGCCGGCAAAGGCGTCGAGCACCTCGGGCCCGCTGTCCTCGGGTTCGGCCTCGGCCTTGGTCTTGCTGTCGGACACGAAGCTCCACACCGCGATGACCAGCAGCACGCCGATCGCCCCCGCCACGGCGTCGAACACGTTGAGGTCGCGGTCGAAGTGGTCGAAGGCGGCGCGGCCCACCGCGAAGAACACGAGCCAGCCGAGTCCGACGGGGATGAGCACCTTCCAGCCGAACTTCATGAACTGGTCGTAGCGGAAGCGCAGCACCGAGCCACGGATCCACACGAACACGAACATGAGCAGCCAGATCTTGAGGATGAGCCACAGCGGCGGGAAGATCCCGGTGTTGAGGAACTCGTAGCCGGGCCACGAGGCCGGCCACGGCGCACGCCAGCCTCCCAGGAACAGCGTCGACGCAACCGCGGACACGTTGATCATGTTCATGTACTCGGCGAGGAAGAACCACGCGAACTTCATCGACGAGTACTCCGTCATGAAGCCGGCGACCAGCTCGCCCTCGGCCTCGGGGAGGTCGAAGGGCAGGCGGTTGGTCTCGCCGACCATCGAGATCACGTAGAGGATGAAGGCGGGGAACAGCGGCCACACCCACCAGCGGTCCATCTGTGCATCGACGATGCCCGCGGTGCTCATCGTGCCCGACAGCATGAAGACGGTGACGAGCGACAGGCCCATCGCGAGCTCGTACGAGATCACCTGGGCGGTCGAACGGATCGCACCCATGAGCGGGTAGGTCGAGCCGGAGGCCCAGCCACCCAGGACGATGCCGTACACGCCGAGGGCAGCGCACGCGAGGATGAACAGCACGGCCACGGGGAAGTCGGTGAGCTGCAGTGGCGTCGAGAAGTCGGTGCCGTAGATCCGCGTGTCGGGTCCGAACGGAATGACGGCGAAGATCAGCAGCGCGCAGAACACGGAGATCATGGGCGCCGCGATGTACAGCACCTTCTCCGAGTTGCGGACCGTGATGTCCTCCTTGAACAGGAGCTTCATCGCATCCGCAACCGACTGCAGGAGGCCGAAGGGGCCTCGCATGTTTGGCCCGGGACGCTCCTGAAGACGGCCGATCACGCGGCGCTCGAACCACACCGCGAACAGCACCGAGGTGAGCAGGAACACCAGGATGAGGACCGCCTTGACGATCACCACCCACAGCGGGTCACTCGCGAGCTGCTCCGCCACGGGCGACTGCACGGCCGGCAGGACTGCGGTCATCACGCCGCCCCCTTCACGGTGACGTGGGCTCCGGCGGACGCGCGCAGGTCGCGCGCCACCCACGAGCCCGGAGACTTGACGGGCACCCACACGACGCCGTCGACCATGTCGGTGACGACGGCGGGCAGCTCGATCGCACCCGCCTCGGTCGAGATCGTCACGGCGCCCGCGACTCCAAGCGAGTCCGCGGTCGCCTGCGACAGGCGGGCCACGGCGACGCGGCCGGTGCCCGCGAGGTACGGCTCGCCGTCCTGGAGCGAGCCCTCGTCGACCAGCTGGTGCCACGTCGCGAGCACCGCGGTGCCCTTCTTGGGCTTGGCGGTGCGTGCCGGCTTGGCGGACGGCGCGGCGGGCCGCTCCCCCTCGCCCGCTGCGCCCAGCGCGGCGAGCTCGGCGTTGACGGACTCGACGGTCGCGGTGCCGAGCTCGACGCCCCACTCGCGGGCGAGCAGGTCGAGCACGCGGTGGTCCGACATCGCGTCCGTGTGGATCGCGGTCGCGAAGGACCGCAGGCGGCCCTCCCAGTTGACGAACGTGCCCGACTTCTCGGACGGCGGGGCGACGGGAAGCACCACGTCTGCCGCCTGCGCGATCTCGCTGCGACGCACCTCGAGGGAGACCACGAAGCCCGTCGCGGCCAGCGCGGCCTCGACGTCGGCGGTGAGGTCCGAGGCGCTCACGCCACCCACGACCAGGGCACCGATGCCGCCCTCGGCTGCGGCGGCCAGGATGCCCGCGGTGTCGCGGCCCGCCGCGGACGGCAGGGAGTCGACGCCCCACGCCTGCGCGACGGCGGCACGGGCCGCCTTCGACGACACGGCGCGACCGCCGGGCAGCAGGCCAGGCAGCGCTCCGGCCTCGACGGCGCCGCGCTCTCCCGCGCGACGCGGGATCCATGCGAGTCGCGCGCCGGTGGACGATGCAAGGTCGAGGGCGGCGGTGAAGGTCCCCTTCGCCTCCGCGGCCCTCTCGCCGAGCACGATGACGGCACCCGGCTGAGCCAGTGCCTCGCGGACGTCGGCGGGAAGGTCGGCAAGCGCACCCGGCTCGCGACCGGGGACGGTCGGCACGAGGGTCGCGTCGAGCTTCTGCGCTCCGCGCGTGAGGAACGGCGCGACGGCGACCACGCGCTGGCGGCCGAGAGACTTGCGCAGGCGCAGGAACACCACGCCGCCCTCGTCCTCGGCCTCGAAGCCCACCAACACCACGACGGGCGCCTTCTCCAGCTCGCCGAAGGTCACGCCGAGGCCCGTTCCGGCCACGGTCGCTCCCAGGAACGACTGCTCCTCCTCGGACGCGACGCGCGCACGCGCATCGACATCGTTGGTGCCCAAGACCGCGCGCGCGAACTTCTGGTACGCGTACGCATCCTCGAGCGTCACCCGGCCACCCACGAGCACTCCGGTGCCACGGGCGCCTGCGACGGCATCGTCCCCCTCGACGGGCGCCGTGGCGGCACGAATGCCGGCGGCCGCGGCCGCCAGCGCCTCGGGCCACGAGGCCTCGACCAGCTCGCCGTCCTTGCGGATCAGCGGCCGCGTCAGGCGGTCGTCGAGGTTCTGCCACGTGAAGGCGAACCGGTCCTTATCGGTGATCCAGTCCTCGTTGACGACGGGGTCGTTCTCCGCGAGGCGGCGCATCACCGTGCCGCGGCGGTGGTCGATGCGAATCGCGGCGCCCGACGAGTCGTGCTCGGCGATCGACGGCGACGACACCAGGTCGAACGGTCGCGACCGGAAGCGGTATGCGGCCGACGTCAGCGCACCGACGGGGCAGATCTGCACGGTGTTGCCCGAGTAGTACGAGGAGAACGCGCGGCCGGCCTCGTCCTCCGCGGCCGCGCCCACGGGGCGGTAGCCGTCAAAGTCGAGCACGTCCTCGTCGAACGTGCCGATCTGCTGACGAGCGCCGCGGTTCTGCAGGTCGATGAACGCGTCGCCTGCGATCTCCTTCGAGAAGCGCGTGCAGCGCTGGCACAGGACGCAGCGCTCGCGGTCGAGCAGGATCTCCGAGCTCAGCGCGAGAGGCTTCTCGAACACGCGCTTGACGTCGACGAACCGGCTCTCGGGGCGACCGTGGCTCATCGCCTGGTTCTGCAGGGGGCACTCGCCGCCCTTGTCGCACACCGGGCAGTCGAGCGGGTGGTTGATGAGCAGCAGCTCGAGCACGCCCTTCTGCGCGCGGTCGGCCTCCTCGGAGGTGTGCTGCGTGTTGACCACCATGCCGGGGGTGACCGTCATGGTGCACGATGCCTGGGGCTTGGGGAACGCGCGCAGGTTGCCGTCGGGGCCGGGGCTGGCCACGTCGACGAGGCACTGGCGGCACGCGCCGGCCGGCTTGAGGGCGGGGTGGTCGCAGAAGCGCGGGATCTCAATGCCCACCTGCTCCGCCGCGCGAATGATGAGCGTGCCCTTGGGCACGGAGACCTCGGTGCCGTCGATGGTCAGGGTGACCAGCTCGACGGCCTCCGCTGCCGGCTTGTCCGCGGTCGCGGTCATGCGTGCGCCTCCTCGGTGGCGGGCGTGTCGGAGTAGGGGACGAGCGCGGAGGCGCCGTGGTCGAACGGGCAGCCGCCCTGCTCGACGTGCGCCTCGTACTCCTCGCGGAAGAGCGTGACGGAGCTGATGATCGACGACGTCGCTCCGTCGCCGAGCGCGCAGAAGGAGCGCCCCGCGATCGAATCGCACGTGTCGAGCAGCTGCTGGATGTCGGCCTGCGTGCCGCGGCCGCCCTCGATCCTCTTGAGGATCTGGGTGAGCCAGTACGTGCCCTCGCGGCACGGGGTGCACTTGCCGCAGGACTCGTGCTTGTAGAACTCGGTCCAGCGCGTCACGGCGCGGACCACGCACGTGGTCTCGTCGAAGAGCTGGAGAGCGCGCGTGCCGAGCATCGACCCCGCGGCACCCACCGACTCGTAGTCGAGCGGGGTGTCGAGGTGGTCCTGCGTGAAGATCGGGGTCGACGAGCCGCCCGGGGTCCAGAACTTGAGCTCGTGGCCCTCGCGGATTCCGCCGGCGAGTTCGAGCAGTTCGCGCAGCGTGATGCCGAGCGGGGCCTCGTACTGGCCCGGCCGCGTGACGTGACCGGACAGCGAGAACAGGCCCATGCCCTTCGAGCGCTCGGTGCCCATCGCGGTGAACCAGTCGACGCCGTTCGCGATGATCGACGGGACGGAGGCGACCGACTCGACGTTGTTGACCACGGTCGGGCGGGCGTAGAGGCCCGCGACGGCGGGGAACGGCGGCTTGAGGCGCGGCTGGCCGCGGCGTCCCTCGAGCGAGTCGAGCAGCGCGGTCTCCTCGCCACAGATGTACGCGCCGGCGCCGGCGTGAACGGTGACGTCGAGGTCGAATCCGCTGCCGTGGATGTTGGTGCCCAGGTGGCCGGCCTCGTAGGCCTCGCGCACGGCCTGCAGCAGGCGGCGGTACACATGCACCACCTCGCCGCGCAGGTAGATGAAGGCGTGGTTGCAGCCGATCGCGAACGACGTGATCGCGACGCCCTCGATGAGGGTGTGAGGGGCGGACAGCAGGGTCGGGATGTCCTTGCACGTGCCCGGCTCGGACTCGTCGGCGTTGACCACGAGGTAGCGCGGTCCGCCGTCATCCGGCGGCAGGAAGCCCCACTTCATTCCGGTCGGGAAGCCGGCGCCGCCACGACCGCGCAGGCCCGAGTCCTTCACGGCCTGCACGATGTCGGTCGGAGCCATGCCGAGCGCGGTCTTCAGCGCCCCGTAGCCGCCGGCGGCGGTGTACGTGTCGATGCTCCAGGACTTCTCGGCACCCCACGTGGCGCTGAGGACGGGAACGAGCGCGGTCACTTGGCTCCCTCCGTCCAGCCCTGGGCCTTCGCGGCCTCGAGACCGGCGAGGGTCGGCGCGCCGACCCCCTGGTCCTCGTCGGCGCGGCCGTCCTCGAAGCCGGCGAGCACGCGCGACACCTCCTTGAACGAGCACACCTTGGCGGGGCCGCGCGTGGGCGCGACGTCCTTGCCCGCGCGGAGGTCATCGACCACCTGCTTGGCGCTCTCGGGGGTCTGGTTGTCGAAGAACTCCCAGTTGACCATCATGACGGGCGCGTAGTCGCACGCCGCGTTGCACTCGAGCCGCTCGAGCGTGATGGTGCCGTCCTCGGTGGTCTCGTCGTGACCGACCCCCACGTGCTCCGACAGCTCGTCCCAGATGCGGTCGCCGCCCATGACGGCGCACAGCGTGTTGGTGCACACTCCCACCTGGTACTCGCCGTTGGGGCGGCGCTTGTACTGCGTGTAGAACGTCGCGACGGCGGAGACCTCGGCGGCGGTGAGCTCGAGCTGGTCCGCACAGAACTGAATGCCGTCGGGCGAGACGTAGCCGTCGACCGACTGCACGAGGTGCAGCATGGGGAGCAGCGCGGAGCGCTTCACGGGATAGCGGCCCATGATCTGGGCGGCATCCGCGGTGAGGCCCGCGAGCGTGGACTCGTCGTAGGTCATCGGTCGACCCCTCCCAGCACCATGTCGATCGTGGCGATCGCCACCACCACGTCGGCGACCTGGCCGCCCTCGGTGAGGATGGACAGCGCCTGCAGATTGTTGAAGCCGGGGTCCCTGAAGTGGGCGCGCCACGGCTTGGTTCCGCCGTCGGAGACCAGGTGGACGCCGAGCAGGCCCTTGGGGCCCTCGATCGCCTGGTACACCTGGCCGGCGGGCACCTTGAAGCCCTCGGTCACGAGCTTGAAGTGGTGGATGAGCGACTCCATCGACTCGCCCATGATGTGGCGAATGTGATCGAGGGAGTTGCCCTGGCCGTCCGCGCCCACGGTGAGCTGAGCGGGCCACGCGATCTTCTTGTCCGCGACCATCACGGGCTGACCCACGCTGGCCTCGAGCCGGTCCGCGCACTGCTCGATGATCTTGAGCGACTCGTAGCACTCCTCGAGGCGCAGGACCACGCGAGAGTAGGCATCGGCCTCCGTGGAGGTGGGCACCTGGAAGTCGTACGTCTCGTACCCGCAGTAGGGGTCGGACTTGCGCACGTCGTACGGCAGTCCGGCGGAGCGCAGGATCGGGCCGGTGATGCCCAGCGCCATGCAGCCCGCGAGATCGAGGTTCGCGACGCCCTGGAGGCGACCCTTGAAGATCGGGTTCGCGAGCTGCAGGTCCGCGAGCTCGTCGAGGCGCTGGCGGACCAGCGGGATCATCGCGCGAATCGCCTCGACCGCACCCTCGGGCGCGTCGATCGCGACGCCGCCAGGGCGGATGTACGCGTTGTTCGTGCGCAGTCCCGTGATCATCTCGATGACCCTGAACGTGTCCTCGCGGCCGATGAACGCGGTGGTCATGACCGTGGTCGCGCCCATCTCGTTGCCGCCGGTGCCGATCGCGACCAGGTGCGATCCGATGCGCGTGAGCTCGGCCATGAGCACGCGCAGCACGCTCGCACGCTCGGGGACGTCATCGGTGATGCCCAGCAGCTTCTCGATGCCGAGGCAGTAGACCAGCTCCTGGGACATCGACGCGACGTAGTCCATGCGCGTGCAGAACGTCACGCCCTGCGTCCAGGTGCGGTACTCCATGTTCTTCTCGATGCCGGTGTGGAGGTAGCCGATTCCCGCGCGGGTCTCGGTCACCACCTCGCCCTCGATCTCGAGCATGACGCGCAGCACGCCGTGGGTCGACGGGTGCTGGGGACCCATGTTGACGACGATGCGCTGCTGCGCGAGGCGCGCGGCCTCGTCGGCAATCTCGCTCCAGTCGCCGCCGTAGGCGCTGTACTCGGGGGCGTCCGGGTCCTCGACAAAGGCGCCGGTCGCGTGCGGGGCGGTCCTCTCCTGGGTCATCGGTACTGCCTCCGGTTGTCGGGCGAGGGGATCTCGGCGCCCTTGTACTCGACGGGGATGCCGCCCAGCGGATAGTCCTTGCGCTGCGGGTGGCCTACCCAGTCGTCCGGCATCTCGATGCGCGCGAGCGACGGGTGGCCGTCGAAGACGATTCCGAAGAAGTCCCAGGTCTCGCGCTCGTGCCAGTTGTTCATCGGGTAGACCGAGACGATCGACGGGATGTGCGGATCCGCGTCGCCCACGGCTACCTCGAGGCGGAGGCGACGGTTGTGCGTGATCGACTGCATCGGGTAGACGGCGTGCAGCTCGCGTCCGGCGTCCGCCGGATAGTGCACGCCGCTCACGCCCAGGCACATCTCGAAGCGCAGGTCCTGGTCGTCGCGCAGGTACGAGCAGACCTCGAGCAGGTGCTCGCGCGCGATGTGCAGCGTGAGTTCGCCGCGGTCGACCACGACGTGCTCGATCGCGGCCTCGGCACGCTCGCCCAGCAGCTCCTCGAGCACGTCGACCACACCGTCGAACCACTCGCCGTACGGGCGCTCGGAGGCCCCGGGCATCTGCACGGGCTTGACCAGCAGGTCGTAGCCAGACGTGTCGCCGCGCGCGCCGAACATGCCCTCGCGCACGTTGATGAGGGTGATGGTCTCGCGCTCTCCCGGCTGGGGCCCGCCCTGGGCGGCGCCGGTGCCGGTGAGGTCCTGGGACTCGCTCAACGCAGCAGGCCCTTCATCTCGGAGGTGGGGGTCGCGACCAGCGCGGCGGCCTCGGCCGCCGCGGCGATCTCGCGACGGTTGCGGCCCATCGGGGTCTCGCGCACCTGCTTCTGGAGCTCAATCAGCGCGTTGAGCAGCATCTCGGGACGCGGCGGGCAGCCGGGAAGGTAGATGTCGACCGGCACCACGTGGTCGACGCCCTGCACGATCGCGTAGTTGTTGAACATGCCGCCCGAGGAGGCACACACGCCCATCGACAGCACCCACTTGGGCTCGGCCATCTGGTCGTAGACCTGGCGCACGATGGGCGCCATCTTGTTCGACACGCGGCCGGCGACGATCATCATGTCCGCCTGACGCGGCGATCCACGGAAGACCTCGGAGCCCAGGCGCGCGATGTCGAAGCGCGGCGTGCCGGTGGCCATCATCTCGATCGCGCAGCACGCGAGGCCAAAAGTCGCGGGCCACAGCGAGCCGGCCCGCATGTAGCCCACGAAGTCCTCGACCGTGCCGAGCATGAACGGAGGTGCGCTCTCTTCGATACCCATGGTCAGTCCCACTCAAATCCGCCGCGGCGCCACTCATACACGAAGGGGATCGTGATGAGGACAAGGAAGGTCATGATCGCGATCAGCCCGAACCACCCGAGCGCGTTGTGCGCGACCGCCCAGGGGTAGAGGAAGACCACCTCGATGTCGAACACGATGAAGGTCATCGCGACCAGGTAGTACTTGATGGGGATGCGTCCGCCGCCCGCCGCGCCCGGCGTGGGCTGCAGTCCCGACTCGTACTGGTCGAGCTTGGCCGCGTTGGCCCGCTTGGGGCCAAGCATCGAGCTCACCAGGAGCCCTGCTGCGGCGAGGAGGCCGGCGATCACCATCATGACGATGATCGGCACGTAGGGATTCACAGTCGTCCTTCCGTCCTGCTCGAGTTCGCCGATGCCGTCATGCTGCCGGGGCGACCCGGGTCAGGGCAGACAGCAACTTGTCCGCCCAGGTGCCGCCGCGCGGCTCGTAGACATCTGCCAGCAGTCTAGACGTGAATTCCATGACCAAAGGACTAGGAAGCCCGTACCGCGTGCATGCTTTCATCACGGCCGGATGCTCGACCAGCGCGGCAAACACGCGGCCCAGCGAGTAGTAGCCGCCGAGGTCGTCCTTCATCATGCGCGCATAGCTCGCGAGCGCCGCCTCCTGGTCGCGGACGCCCGTCGCCGACCTCCACGCGACGGCCGCCTCGGTCGCGCGGCGCGCGGCCTGCATCGCGTAGGCGATTCCCTCGCCGTTGAACGGGTTGACCATGCCGCCCGAGTCGCCCACGAGCATCATGCCGGGCACGTAGTGCGGCTGACGGTTGAACGCCATGGGGATCGCGGCGCCCTTGATGTCGCCCTCGATCTCTCCGAACTCCCAGTCGTGGGCCGAATGCGCGAGCCAGTCGCGCATCATCGCGCGGTGGTCGAGCTTCGGGGGCGTGCCCTTGGCGCTCAGCGTGCCGAGTCCCACGTTGGCCGTGCCGTCGCCCAACGGGAAGATCCACCCGTATCCGGGCAGGAGGTTCGAGCGACCGCGCTCGCCGTCCCAGATCTCGAGGTGGCCCTCCATCCACTCCTCCGCGTGACGCGGGGTCGTGAGGTACGTGCGCACCGCGACGCCGATCGGGCGGTTCTGCTTGCGCTCGATGCCCAGCCCCAGCGCGATCCTCGCGCTCACGCCATCGGCGGCGATCACCAGCGGCGCCCGAAACTCGGTGGGCTCGCCCACCTTCCTGCCCTTGGCATCGGTCTCGCGGGCGATCACGCCCACGACGCGGCCGCCACCCGCGTAGCCGTCCTGGCGCTCGTCACGAATCGCGGCGTCGACGTGCCAGCCCTCGCGGACGTCGGCTCCCGCGGCGCGGGCGTGCTCCGCGAGGCGGTGGTCGAACTGCGCGCGCGGCAGCGACAGCCCGTAGCGCGGGAACTCGTCGAGGTCGTGCCACGGAAACTCGAGGCGGTGGCCCCCACCGACCATGCGCAGGCCGTGATTGGGGATCCAGCCCTCCTCGCGCGGGGTCTCGAGGCCGATCAGCTGGAGCTCGCGCACCGCGCGCGGCGTGAGGCCGTCGCCGCACACCTTCTCGCGCGGGAAGCGCGTCTTTTCGAGGGCGATCACGTCGAAGCCCTCGGCGGCGAGGTAGCGGGCGGCGGCGGCCCCTCCGGGACCCGCCCCGATCACGATGACATCGGCCTCAGTACGCACCGGACGAGTCTACTGTCGCGTCCGCGTGGCGAGACTCCCTCGGAGGGGGGCTGCACCCCTAGGCTGGCGATGTGACCACCATCGACGTTGGGAGCACGTGGGCAGGAACCCACCGGTTTGGCGCCGCCGCGCTGGTCGAGGCGCGGTCCGTCGGCGAGGTCCGCGAGGCGATTCGCCACGCGCCGGGCCGCATCAAGGCGCTGGGAACGCGCCACAGCTTCAACGACCTCGCGGACACCGAGGGCACCCTCATCTGCGTGACGGACTTCCCCGACTCGCCGCTCGTGGACCTCACGAGCCCCGCGGACCCCACCGTGAACGCGCCCGCGGGCATGCGCTACGGAACGCTCGGGGCGTGGCTGCAGGCGCGAGGCTGGGCGCTGCACAACACGGGCTCCCTCCCCCACATCTCGATCGCGGGCGCGACCGCGACGGGCACCCACGGTTCCGGCGTGGGCAACGGCTGCCAGTCGACCGCGCTGCGTCGCCTCGAGTTCGTGGACGCCAACGGCGAGATGCGCGTGGTGCGTCGCGGTCAGCCGGGATTCGAGGGTCTTGCGGTGGGCCTGGGCGCGTTCGGCGTCATCACGGAGGTCACGCTCGGCATCCAGCCCACGTATGACGTGCGTCAGGACGTCTACACCGGGATGCCGTGGGAGGCGCTGCTCGAGGAGACCCCGCAGATCCTCGCCGATGCGTACTCGGTGTCGATCTTCACCACGTGGACCGAGGACACGGTCCAGCAGGTGTGGCGCAAGAGCGGCGTCCACCGCACCACGCCCCCGCCCGACGCATGGCACGGCGCGACGCGCAGCGCCGAGTCCGACGCGCGACTCGTGGGCGGCGACCCCGAGGCGCTCACGCCGCAGGGCGGGCGGCCGGGGCCATGGATCGACCGGCTGCCGCACTTCCGGCTCACGCACACGCCCTCCAATGGCGCGGAGATTCAGTCCGAGTACTTCGTGCCCATGGAGGCGGCGGGCGAGGCGCTCGCCGCGGTGCGCGACCTGGGCGACCGGATCGCCCCGCTCCTGCTGGTGTCGGAGCTGCGCGCCGTCGCGGCCGACGACCTGTGGCTGTCCGGCGCGTATCAGCGCGACGCGCTCACGATCCATTTCACGTGGGGCCCCCATCCCGCGGAGGTCGCGGCGCTGCTGCCCGACCTCGAGGCCGTGCTCGCTCCCTTCGACGCGCGCCCGCACTGGGGAAAGTGGCACGCCTTCGACGCCGCCGCGATCGCCCGCGTGCACCCACGGCTGGCCGACGCCCGCGCGCTGTTCGAGGAACTCGACCCCGACGGGCGGTTCGCGAACGACCACCTCGTACGGCTCGGGGTGCGCGCTTCTCGCGCCGATTCACGGGCCTAGGGTGGTTCCGTGACCGTCCACGCCGCCGCACCCGGGCCGCTGCTCGCCCACACGATCGAGATCGAGGACCCGGGCGACCTCATCGATGCGCTGCCCGAGCCGGGCATCTCGTGGGTGCGCCGTGGCGAGGGGCTGGTCGCGTGGGGAGAGGTCGCGCGCTTCGCGTCGGACGGTGCGGATCGCATCGACGATGCGCAGCACTGGTGGCGTCACCTGTCGCGGCACGCGACCGTGAGGGACGACGTCCGCGCACGCGGAACTGGGCTGGTCGCCTTCGGGTCCTTCGCCTTTGCCGACTCGTCGCCCTCGGGAGGCACGCTCGTGGTCCCCCGCTTCGTGCTCGGCCGGCGCGACGGGAGGTCGTGGTTCACCTCAATCTCCCGCGAGGACGATGCCGTGGTGACCTTGAGCGAGGCCCTCGCCGGGGCATCGTCCCCTCGCGAGCCAGGGGAGGTCGCGGTCGAGGAGGGCGACGAGGCGGCGTGGAACGCCGCCGTCGAGGCCGCCGTCGCGCGGATCAAGGCGGGCGACCTCGAGAAGGTGGTGCTCGCGCGGGCCGTCGAGGCGCGCGCGGAGCGCGACATCGACGTGCGAGTGGTGCTGCGCAGGCTCGCCGACGCGTACCCGATGTGCTGGGCCTTCCACGTCGACGGACTCGTGGGCGCGACCCCCGAACTGCTCGCGCGCGTCGACCACGGACTGGTGACGTCCCGCGTGCTCGCCGGCACCATCCGCATCACGGGTGACGACATGGGCGACCTCGCCCGCGCGGGTGCGCTCGCGCGGTCCTCGAAGGACCGCGAGGAGCACGAGTATGCGGCGCGATCCGTGACGCAGGCCCTCACCGCGCACTGCGCCTCCGTGAATGTGCCCGACGAGCCGTTCGTGCTGCACCTGCCCAACGTCATGCACCTCGCGACCGACATCACGGGTGTGCTGTCGCACAACGTCGCCGCGCTCGAGCTCGTGGGTGAGTTGCACCCGAGCGCCGCGGTGTGCGGCACGCCCACTCTCGCCGCCGCGCGCGTCATCGATGAGCTCGAGGGGCTGGACCGCGGGCGCTACGCGGGACCCGTCGGGTGGATCGACGCCGCGGGGGATGGCGAGTGGTGCATCGGGCTGCGCTCCGCCGAACTGTCCACGCAGGACCCTCGCCGCATGAGGCTGTTCGCGGGATGCGGGATCGTGGCGGCGAGCGAGCCAGGCGCCGAGTGGGCGGAGTCCGAGGCCAAGCTCGAGCCGATGCGCCGCGCGCTGGGCATCGCGGAGGCGGAGCGCGAGATCGAGGTGGCCGAGCCCGAGCCCACATCCGAGCCCGAGCCCGCACCGGAGCCTGCACCGGCGCCCGTGGCTGAACCCGAGCCCGCACCCGCACCCGCACCCAAGCCCGCACCCGCCCGTCCCGCGGAGCCAAGCGTGCAGTTCGACCCGAAGCCCGCGCCCCTGACCGGCGGCGCGACATTCGAGGAGGGCGGCGACGCCGCCTTTCCGACCCTCCGCATCGACGACTCCGAATCCGTCCACATCCCCGTCGTGTCCACCGGCAGCGTGCCCGCCACCCTGTCGTCGCGCGACGCGCGACCCACGACGCAGGCGATCACCGGCTGGGACACCGCGGAGTGGGAGGAGCGGTACCGGTCCCGCGATGCGGTGTGGAACGCCGCTCCCAACGCCCAGCTCGTGACCGAGGCGGCGCGGCTCACTCCCGGCAAGGCGCTCGACGTCGGCTGCGGAGAGGGAGCGGATGCCGTGTACCTCGCGACCCTGGGCTGGGCCGTGACGGCCGTCGACATCTCGGAGACGGCGATCAGCCGCGGCCGCCAGCACGCCGTGAGGGAGTCGGTGGCGGGCAAGGTCGACTGGCGCGTGGCCGACGTCACCACGGCGGGCCTGGGGTCCGGCGAATACGACCTCGTGACCGCGCACTTCGCTCACCCGGAGGCGGGCATCGCGTCGCTGGTGCGGGCGCTCGCCCGCCACGTCGCGCCGGGCGGAGTGCTGCTCGTAGTGGGCCACGACCCTCGCGATCCGCGTGTCGCGGATCACCCGCGGCTGAGCCGCACCGCCTTTCGGGCCGAGGACGCCGCGCTGGGCCTCGACCCCGCCGTGTGGACGGTCGAGGTCGCTGAGGTTCGCGAGCGTACGGCGACCGATCCCGACGGCGCGCCGCTCACGCGCCTCGACGCGGTGCTGAGGGCGCGGCGGATCGCCTGAGCGCGGCGTAGCCACCGCTGTGTGCGGTGCGCCGCGCGCGGTCGGCACTTAGACGCGCGCCTCGATGACCTCGAGCGTGCGCACGGGCACCGCCAGCGCCGCGTCGAGCTGCTCACGCGAACGCACCTCAACGTGAGGCACGCGATAGCCCGCGCACAGCGAGGCGAGATCGGCGCCGTGCGGAGTGGTGAACACGCGCTCGAGGTTGTCCGGCGGGGCCGAGCCGTGCTCGAGGCCGCCGAAGATCGTGCCGCCGCCGTCGTTGACCACGACGATGCGCGCGTACGGCCTCTCCTCGCGCGGGCCCACGAGCAATCCGCCCGCCTCGTGCAGGAACGTGACGTCACC
This sequence comes from Demequina sediminis, assembly GCF_039545075.1. Classification (NCBI taxonomy): domain Bacteria; kingdom Bacillati; phylum Actinomycetota; class Actinomycetes; order Micrococcales; family Demequinaceae; genus Demequina; species Demequina sediminis. The sequence goes on from NZ_BAABRR010000006.1 coordinate 176,553, forward strand.
CATGAGTGCGTGCACCGCACGACCCGAGCCAAGCGCGATCCCGCCCGCCGTCGACACCGTGCCATCGATCCCCGCGAGGCCGCGGTTCGCCAGCACCACCGGACCCGCTCCCGCCCGCGCCGCGGGCATGATCCGGTCGAGCGCGCGAATCGGCCCCGACGATCCGACCACTCCCACCGGCCCCTCGGCCGGGCCACCGAGCGAGTCGAGGAACGCGGCCGCGATCACGCGCGGGCCCCAGCCCTCGGGGGCGGCCGGTCGGGCACCTCCCGCGCGCCACTCGGCGAGCCAGGACGCATCCGCGACCACGGCATCGTCCCTCGCCCACCAGGACTCCGGAACCGAGCGGACCACGGCCTGTGCATGCACGGGGGCCTCGCGCCAGCGTGCCCCGAAGCCGGCCACGATCAGCGCCGGCGCGCGCGCGATGAGGGCCTGCACCGCCCGCGTCAGCGTGGGTCGTCCGATCACCACCACCTGGTGGATGCGCTCCGCGAGCGCTTCGCCTGCGGGCGACTCCAGGAGTCGCACGTAGTCAGCGATGCAGTGCGTGCCGGTGCGGGCCCCCGAGGTGGGCTCCGCGAGGAGCGGCCAGCCGTGGGCCTCGGCGACTCGCCTGGCGACGTCGCCCGCCCCGTCCCCAGCGATGACGATGCCCCTGGTCACCGCCGGCAGCGGCGCGGGCCGGGGCGCGGGGACCACGATCGGGATGGCCCCCGACGGGGGCGGCGGCGAGGGCGGGTCGAGCCACACGCCGCCGTCGGCGCCCACCGGCTCGCGAAAGCCGATGTTGAGGTGCACCGGTCCGGCGGCCGCGGCCATGTCGTCGCGGTCGGGCTTGCCGAGTGCGGCGTCGACCGCGCGCTCCGCGAGAGCGGCGGCGCGGGACAGCCCCTCTCCCGGCTCGGGGGCTGGCACGTCCTGCTCCCAGCGCACGAACGCCCCGAAGATGCCGACCTGGTCGGTCGTCTGGTTGGAGCCCACGCCTCGCAGCTCGGCCGGCCGGTCCGCGGTGAGCAACAGCAGCGGCACGCCGGCGTGGTGGGCCTCCATGACCGCGGGCAGCAGATTGCCGACCGCGGTGCCGGACGTCGTCACGATGGCCACCGGGGCGCGGCGGCCCGCGACCTCACGGCCGCGCGCGATCCCGAGCGCGAGGAAGCCCGCCGAGCGCTCGTCGATGCGCACGTGGAGACGCACGCGAGGCGCACCCAGCGGGGGGTTGCCACTGCCGGCCTCCGCGAGCGCATGGGCAAGCGCTCCGGAACGGGAACCGGGGCTCAGGACATAGTCCTCGACGCCGTGCTCGGCGAGAGAGGCGATGAGGGCGCGCGCAAACGCGCCCGAGGCGTGGCCGCTCATGCGATCACGTCCAGCGTGACGGGGCCGATCACGCCGCCGCGAGGCACGATCGTCTCGCGCACCGTGTCCGTCGCGAGCAGCGCGCCGGTGCCCAGCCCGCACGCGAAGGGAAGCTCGGGGACCGCGCGCGCCAACGCGACGCCCGCAGCCAGTCCCACCGAGGACTCCATGGCGCTCGACACCACGATCGGCACGTCGTAGCGCTCGACCACGCGCAGGCATGCGGCGACACCGCCCATGGGCGCGACCTTGAGCACGAGGATGTCGGCGGCGCCGGCGCGCATCACGGCATCCGCGTCGCCGGGCAGCCGGACGGATTCATCGGCGGCGATGAGCACGCGGGTGCGGCGGCGTAGTTCGGCCAGCTCCTCGACCGTGCGGCACGGCTGCTCGACGTACTCGAGGCCGGCGCCGCCTCCCGCGCGCGCCGCGGCGTCCAGTTCCGTGAGTGCCTTGACGGCCGTGTCGACGTCCCACGCGCCGTTCGCGTCGACCCTCACCCGCCCGCCGGGGCCCAAGGCGACGGCCACGGCCTCGACGCGCCGGGCATCGTCCCTCAGGGAAACCGTGCCCGCGACCTTCACCTTGGCGGTGGTGCAGCCGCCCGCGGTCGCGAGTTGCGCGGCGCGCCCTGCCGGGACCTCAGGGACGATGCTGTTGACGGGGACCGTGTCTCTCACCGGCGGCGCCCACTCCCCCCGGGCGGCCTCCATGGCCGCCTCCCACCAGCGCGACGCGCGCTCGGGGGTGTAGTCGGGGAACGGCGAGTACTCGCCCCACGCCTCGCTGCCGTCGGGCGCACGGCCCTTGATGAGGACTCCGCTGCGCTCGGTGACGCCGCGAAAGCGCGTCGACAGCTGAACGCGGAAGGGGCGGAACTCCATGGGGTCAGCCTAGGGCCGTCGCACCCGAGACTCCCCCTCACGGACGAAGCCCGTGAGACGCGCGGGAGCGGCCCCACTACCCTGGCGGCATGAGCGATATCCCGGCCCAGGTCTCCGATCTCATGGACCCGCGCGAGTGGCGCGCGATCGATGGCTTCCCCGACTCGGACATCACGTATCACCGCTGGGTCTCGCGCTCGGAGTCGGGCGAACAGGACCTCCCCGCCGTGCGCATCGCGTTCAACCGGCCGGAGGTGCGCAACGCCTTCCGCCCGCAGACGGTCGACGAGCTCTACCGCGCAATCGACCACGCGCGTCAGACCGTGGACGTCGCGGCCATCATCCTCACCGGCAACGGGCCCGCCGCAGACGGCGTGCACGCGTTCTGCTCGGGGGGCGATCAGCGCATCCGCGGCCGCGACGGCTACCTCTACGAAGGCTCCGCAGCCGACGCTCCCGCGTACGGCGGCCGTCTCCACATCCTCGAGGTCCAGCGCCTCATGCGCACCTCGCCCAAGGTGACCATCGCGGCCGTCAACGGCTGGGCGGCCGGCGGCGGTCACTCGCTGCACGTCGTGGCCGACCTCTCGATCGCGTCGCGCGAGCACGCGCGGTTCAAGCAGACCGATGCCAACGTGGGTTCCTTCGACGCCGGTTACGGCAGCGCGCTGCTCGCACGCCAGGTGGGCGACAAGCGCGCACGCGAGATCTTCTTCCTGGCGAGGGAGTACTCGGCGGACGATGCCGCGGCGTGGGGCGCCGTCAACGAGGCCGTCCCGCACGGGGAACTGGAGGCGCGCGCGCTCGAGTACGCGCGCATCGTCGCCACGAAGTCGCCGCAGGCGATTCGCATGCTGAAGTTCGCGTTCAACCTCGCCGACGATGGCCTCGCGGGGCAGCAGGTCTTCGCGGGCGAGGCAACTCGCATGGCGTACATGACCGACGAGGCGCAGGAGGGGCGCGACGCGTTCCTCGAGCGTCGCGAGCCCGACTGGCGGAAGTTCCCTTACGCGTACTGAGGCGCGGCGTCAGCTGATGTCGATCGCGGTCGAGTGTGAGACGCCCTCGTTGGGCACCAGCTCGATCCACGTCTGACCGGGCATGAAGGAGACGGGCTCGCCGTCGGCCGTGGTGATCTCGAAGGGGTCGAACTGGCCGGCCTTGCTCCACTCGATCGGGATGTACTTGTCGCCCGAGGCGAGGTAGCCGGCGCCCGAGCGGCCCGCCAGCAGCGTCTCGGGCACGGAGGACTTGGCGTCCCCGGAGGTGTAGCGCACGCTCACCCACATCATGAGGACGTTCGTGGCGGACAGCTGCGTGCCGTCGTCGGTCACGTGCGGAGCCGTGTCCTCGTACCTCATCCACAGGCCCTTGGCATCGTCCCAGCGCCACTCGGGCAACGCACGAGGCGACATCGTGATGTCGAGGCGAGCGGCGCTCTCGCCCACCCGCTGGGCCGTGGCGGTCTCGGCCGGGTAGGCGAACGCCCACTGCTCGTCGGGCGCGGGCATGTCGGCGGCCTGCGCGGCAAACTGCTCGGGACGGCCGTGCAGATTGTGCGGTGCGGAGCGCCCGCTCTTGCGATAGAAGCCGCTCGAGCCGACGTCCTCGGCGAGGAGCTTCTGGCCGCTGTTGCGGGCATCGTCGATGAAGCGGCCCTGGGCGCCCGAGAAGATCAACGGCCCGCCGAAGGAACCCATGATGTTCTTGTCCATGGGTCGCATCGAGCGGATCGGCCCCACCGAGTCCGGGTAGTCCGAGTGGAAGACCGCAACCAGGCGCGAGATGCCGTACTCGACGTACTCCTCGACCACGATGTCCGCGCGGTGGAGGTTCTCCTGCGGGCGCGCCTGCTCCGTATTTTCGATCTTGATCGACAGCGCGGGACGGTCAAGGTCTGCGGCGGCGGCGCCCTCGGCATCCAGGCCGGTCAGCGGCCACACCACGTCGGGACGCGGGTCCTCGGGGGCCGGCGGCAGCGCGATCGCGGAGGAGCTCGGCTCGAGAGAGACTGTCGCCTGGGGCCCGGAGGTGGTGGCGGGCGCGCACGCGGCGAGCGCGAGCAACGCCACGGCCGCGAGAGTTCCGCCGATGCGCGTGGTGGTCATGCCCAGCAGTGTAGGCGCGTCCTGGGGCGGCGTTCCTCAGGCGCGGCGGTGGGGATGACGGTCGCCGCGGCATGTTGTGTCGCCGCTGGTATTCGGGCGTGGTGAACGAACTGGTGACAGTCGGGTTTAGGCCGCGAGGGTCACGGCGGGTCTCATGGTGGTCTCGAACTCGACGGGGGTCAAGCTTCCGAGACGGTCTTGCGGTCGGCGGTGGTGGTAGGTCCGCTCAATCCAGGCCACGATCGCGAGGCGTAGTTCCTGGCGAGTGTGCCAGCGTCGCTGGTTGAGCACGTTGGTCTGCAGCAGGGACCAGAAGGACTCCATCGCGGCGTTATCCCCGGCGGCACCGACGCGGCCCATCGAGCCGACCATGCCGTGACGGTTCAGCGCCTTGGCCATCTTCCGGGAACGAAACTGGCTGCCCCTGTCCGCATGCAGAATGCAGCCGGCGACGTCACCGCGGCGGGCGACGGCGATCTTGAGGGCGTCGACGGCGAGCTCGGCGGGCATCCGATCGGCGATCGAGTAGCCCACGATCCGACCCGAGTAGACGTCCTTGATCGCACAGCAGTACAGCTTGCCTTCGTTCGTCCAATGCTCCGTGATGTCCGTCAGCCACACCCGGTTAGGGGCATCCGCGGTGAAGACCCGCTTGACGAGGTCATCGAACACAGGCGGGCCGGAACGCTTGCCCTTGCCGCGCCTTCGTCGCTGCGCCGCCGACGTGATCCCCGCCTGGGAGCACAGCTTCCACGCCGTCCGTCGGCTCATCCGCCAGCCGACCCTGCGGGCTTCGCCAGCGAGGAACCGGTAGCCGAACGTCGGGTCATCCACATGAGCGTCCCACAAGGCGTTGACGCAGTGAGCCTGCACCCACTCGGTCTCGGTCACGGGATCAGCCAGCCCTACTATCGGTGGCTGGACAGCCCTGTCACTGATGCTGAACTCGTCGCCGCGCATCGCGCTAACGCCCTGCACGACGCCCACCTAGACGACCCCGAGTTCGGTTACCGGTTCCTCGTCGACGAAGCCCGCGACGCAGGCCAGCCCATGGCCGAGCGCACCGGCTGGGCGATCTGCCGGGACAACGGCTGGTGGTCCACCTTCGGCAAGCGTGGCCGCGGCAAGCACAAGAAGGCCGGCCCTGCCGTGCACGACGATCTCGTGCAACGCATCTTCACCGCGACAGCACCCAACCAGGTGTGGCTGACCGACGTCACGGAACATTGGACCGGTGAGGGCAAGGTCTACCTATGTGCGATCAAGGACCTGTACTCCAACCGCATCGTGGGCTACTCCATCGACTCGCGCATGAAGTCCCGTCTGGCCGTCAACGCGCTCAACAATGCGGTCGCACGCAGGGGTGACCTGACTCGTGCCACCGGGGTGTGTCAGTCCAGGGTGATGTCGAGGGCGTCGAGGATGGCTTGGGCGGGCTTGGTGATGGGGTCGCGGGCGATGTGGTCGTGGCCGGCGATGCGGACGGTGATCTGCTGAATGGGTTTCAGCGCGTGGAGGATCTTCCTCACCGTCAGCCCGGTCGCGGTGTTGAGGTAGCGGCTGATCGCGAGGGCTGCGAACACGATCGTGAGGTGCGCTTGCGAATCGCGTCGCGCGTGTGGTGGAACATGGGCCGCGCCTTCAGGTCCGTTTTCGACATTCGGAATGACTGCTCGACGTGCCATAGGTCGTGATAGCTGGACATGACCTCGGCCGCGGGCATCACGCTCGCGGGGATGTTCGTGACGTAGCCCTTCAGCCCCACCAAGCGTCGCGCCCGCGCCAGCGACGCCTCGTCGATCTTGCGGGAGCCGCTCACGGTCTTCACGAAGCGTGGCATGCGGGCGGCCTTGTCGCCGGCGACGACGTCCCGGGCGCGTTCTTCCTGCAAGGTCAGGGTGCGGTTGTCGCGCACGGCACGCTTGCCGGAGTACGCCCATACCGCCCGCCACGAGTTGTCATGCTCGGGCTTCCAGATGGGTTCGGCCTTGACCATCGGATCGGACGCGCCGGCCTTGGTGCGTCCGTGGCGGGGTGTGGTGGTGTCGATGACCTGCCCGTCGTGAAAGGCGTCGCCATGCCACCGGAAGTGCGACTCGAGATCGACCGGTGCCTTGGTCGTGCGGGACCCGACGATGAAATGCAGTCCCGCGTCGTCGAGCTCGCGCAGGTTGGTCGCTGACAGCATGCCGGCGTCGGCGACGACCACGAACCCTTCGAGGGAGTGACGCTGACGGAACTGGTTCACGATCGGGACCAGCGTGAGGGTCTCGGCCTTGTTGCCCTCGAAGCAGCCGATCTCGAGTGGGAAACCGTTCCTATCAACCAGCAGTCCGACGACGATCTGCGGGTCGATGCGCCGCTCTTTCGAATAGCCGACCTTGCGCAGGGCGTCTTCGTCTTCGGCTTCGAAGTACAAGGTCGTGACGTCGTACAGGCACAAGCTGATGTCGCCCACGGATGAGGCGTGGGCGAAGCAGGCATCGGCGATGAGGGAGCGGTAGTCGCGCTCCTGGGCGCGTTGCAGGGAGCGGAACATGGTCCGCAGCGACGCGTGAGTGATCCCGAGTTCACGCAAGACGCGCAGCGAGTCGGCCTTCGAGGTCGGCTCGATCAGACGCGCCAGCACGAGTTGCGCGAACGCGTCGTCGTCGACGATGTCGAAGCCCAGATCCGTGTACGCGGCCTGAAGTACCTGCCACAACACCGCATTCGACTTTGACGTGATGTCCACCGCCCCCGGCTGACCCTCAGCCGGGTGGGGGCTGACGCCGTCGAGCGTGAGCTCGCCTTGGCCGGGGTAGAGCTTGCCGCGCGCGACCGCCATCAGCGCCGCGAGCTCAGCATCATCGTGCGCGGTGCCGACGTGCTCGAGCACCACGTCACGACCCGCACGCCGTTCCGCGATCTGGACCTTCACCGCCCCCGACCGGCCCGGGGACTTCCGCACGAACACCACATCCCCGACCGTACCGCGCACCGGGGTGTGTCAATCACGACGCTCGAAACTCAACTACCAGGCTGAATACTCACGGGAACCGGCGATCAGCGAAAAGTGGCACGAGTCAGGCTAACGATGCAATCGCTGACAGCCCAACCACGAGTGCGAAAGTCAACACGGGGGGCATCAGGGACGATGCGGCGGAAAAAGGACGATGCGCCCGTTCCGTCCGGCAGTGGCCGGGACGGACGTCACGCCTCGCCGAGCACCAGCCCCAGCTCGGTCAGCTCCGCGACGAACTCCCGCACCTGTGCGGCCACCTCCTCGACCGGGGCGCCGTAGCCCTCGGCCAGCTCGGCCACGATCTCGGACTCGGTCAGCGTCCCGTCGATCCGCACCCAGATCTCGAAGGCGGTGCCCTCGAACACGTAGGGCACCTGCTGCTCCTCGAGCCGCGGCAGGTTCAGGACCGTCGCGCGGTCCTCAGAGGTGACCTCCGCGAGGCCCTCGTGGCGGGTGAGCGGGGACGGCGCGGTCATGGGTTCATCCTGCCGGATAGCTAGCCAAGATCGGCGAGCGGCGACTCGGAATCGACGAGTCGCTCCGCGATGAGCTGCGCCCCGTACTTCGTCAGGTGGACCCGGTCGGGCGAGAGCGGATTCCCGGCGCCATCGAACACCGGGACGGTGACCCCATCACCCCCGAGCAAGCGGATCACGTCGACATAGTTGGGCACTACCGGCGCCAAGGCGTCGTTGAGCTCGACGGTGCCATCGAGCACCTCCGTGCGGGCGGTGGGCCGCTCGTCCATGGGCACTCGAGCGAACGCGTTGAGGTTCCACCCGAAGTTCTTGGTGCCGAACACGTAGACCTCCGCGGGATCGAGGCTCTGCAGCACGTCGACCTGCCCGAGAACCCCATCGACGGTGCCGCCTTGGACCGCCAGCACCACCACGGTGTCGGGCGTGACGGAAGCTTGAAGCAGAGCGACATCCAGCGTTTCGGCGTAGGCGATGCGGCCCTCGAGTCCAGGATTGGCCTCGAGCAGCACGTTGGCCGCATCACGACCGAAGCTGTTCCCGATCACCAGTACGTCGGGATCCGGGGGTGCTCCGGCCGATCCCACCGCAACGTCGCGGATGCTCTCGTTGTAGCTGATGTAGACGTCGCCGCCGGCTTCGATGTTGGGGAACGCACGCTCGGGGTATCCCTGATTCACGTGCCATGCCAGCCCGAGCGCGATGATCCCCGCCGCAGCTGGCACCAATGCAATCGCGAGGAGCCGCCCGCTCACCCGCTTCGGGTCCCTGAACGGGGTCTCGATGAAGCGCCAGGACAGCCAGCTCAACGCGAGGATCGGGAGAACGAGCAACCCCAGCAACCACGGGCTGGGTTCCGACACCGACGCCACCCGGATGAAGGCGAAGACAGGCTGATGGATCAGGTACGCCGAGTAGCTGATGAGACCTATGACCACCATCGGCTTCCACGAGAGCGCCGGACGCACCACCGAATCGGAACCTCCCCACACCAGGATCGCCGCGGCGCCCAGCACGGGCACGAGCAGCCACATGCCGGGCGACAGCACGCTCTGATCGAAGACCAGGATCGCACCTAGAACCGCGGCGAGACCCAGGGTGGGGAGCACCCGCTCGATACGCCTGCCCGAGGGCCGAACGAACGTCGCCAACGCACCGGCGAGCAGTTCCCACGCACGGTACTGGGGCAGGTAGAACGCCATGTCCGGGTCCGACCTCACTCCCGCGACCGCGAGCACCAGGCTCCCGACCGCCAAGGCAGCAAGCACAGCCACCACGGCACCCGTACGACGCCGCACTGCCCACAGCACGATCGCCAGGATCAGCGGGTACACCAGGTAGAACTGCTCTTCGACGCCGAGGCTCCACGTGTGAAGCAGGGGCTTGAAGGCGCTCTCAAGCTCCCAGTAGCCGCTCGTCATCGCAAGAAGGATGTTGTTCGCGCCGAACATGGTCGCCACTGCGCTCTGCCCGAAGTTCTGGATGAAGTCCGGGAACATCAGCATCCACGCGAACGGGAAGGATGCGGCGACCACGACAGTCAGCGCTGGAAGAATCCGTCGCACACGGCGGAGGTAGAACTTGCGGAAGGAGAAGGTGCCCTCGCGATGCTCGCGACGCAGGATCCCTGTGATCAGGTAACCCGAGATCACAAAGAAGACATCGACCCCGACCCACCCGCCGCCGAACAGACCGAAGCCCGCGTGCCCGAGGATGACCGCAAGGACGGCGACTGCCCGGAGCCCATCGATGTGAGCGAGATAGTGGGGTGCGCGGCTCCGCGACCCAAGTCCGGCACGCTCCTCGGTGGCGGTGGCTGTCACGCATCTCCTCCCAAGCTGTGTCGACGCGGCATGCTAGCACCCGCGCATTTCGTCGGCGTGACGGGCGCCCATGCCGCTTCGACCGGCCTTGAACGACATCGACCGGCGGCCCCGTCACACTCCGGTCGGCACGGGCCCCAACTGAATCAGCTGGGCGACGAAGTCGTGCACCTCGGGGGCGATCTCGTCAGCCGGCGCCTCGTAGCCCTCGGCGAGCTCGATCACGATCTCCTGCTCGGTGCGCGTGCCGTCGATCCGGATCCAGATCTCGAAGGCGGTGCCTTCGAAGATGCAGGGCACCTGTTGCTCCTCGAGGCGAGGGAGGTTGAGCACCGTGGCGCGGGTGTCCGAGGTGACCTCAGCGAGGCCCTCGTGGCGGGTGAGCGGGGACGGCGCGGTCATGGGTTCATCCTGCCTGATACGCGCCGCAGCGGTCAGCGGATCATGAAGTCCCGTAGCTACGCCGCGGTGACGGTGACCGAGATCGTGGCGTTCACAGGGCCACCCCCGGAGTTGCCGCTAAGCGCGAACACGAGGTCCTCGCTGACAAGGTCGTCGCTGCTGCCCCATGTGCGACGGAACGCGAGCGTCGCGGACGCCGGCGAAGTGCCCGCGACCAGGTTGCCCCCGAGGTATGTGAAGACGCCATTCGAGTAGCTCCACAAGGTGGTATCGAACCCGCTGACATTTGCGTTACGCGTGGTCTTCGGCCAGGTCACCACAGTCACCGTGATTGGCGACGCCAGGTATGCGCCACCGGCCCCTCCCATGGGGTCCGCCACGTTGACGGCAAGGCTCACGTCGACAAGCCCGCGGTTCGTACCGTCTTCGACCGTCGACTCGGCGCTCTAGTCAGAGAAGGAAACGGTGGGCTTGGTGCCCGGCGATGCGGCGACGGATGACGAGGATGTAGCGATCAGGATCGCGGGCGTAGCCCAGGCGGCACCCCGGACGATACGTCGTCGAGAGATTCGCGCGTCGGCGATGTCAGTCCCGGTCAGGACCCCCAGTATTGGCTCCGCGTGTCAGTCGCTTGGCGCACACAGGCTATGAGGCCTCGGCGCCGATTTCAAGTTACTGAACACAAGTGCGCCATATGTCTGGAATGGGGCGCGCGGCGCGCGACTCCCCGCCTAGGCCACGACGACCCGTCGGACCGATGCGGCATGCTCAGTCACGGCCCCGTGGATCATCGCAGCAAGGATGATCTCCGTGCCCGCTATCCGCGTGCCCGGCTCGAGTCCGAGCCGCGCCGTGATGCCGGCGCTGCCGCAGTGCCCGAGAGCGCCCTCGTAGGTGAAGGTCGCGCGGCCGCTGCCGGCGTCGACCATGAGTGTCCAACCCTCCTCGGCTCCGCGGTCGAGCAGGTGCCATGCGGGATCGGCCTCGAACCACACGCCCGGGGCGTCGACGGTGAGCGTCGCACGGCGGATCGGGGGGCCGTCGGCAGATTCGAAGACCACGCTCGCGCGCAGGAACAGCGCGGCGGAACCGTCGCCCGCGGCCTCCATCGCGGCGAGGTCGGAAAGGTGCAGCTGGCCGATCGGCGCGGGCGCGACCGGGGTCCCGTGCGAGGCGCCGCCGGCGAGCGTGGCTTCGAGAAAAGTGGTCGGCGTAGCGGCCGCCATTCGGCGCGCCTGGCCCTGAGTCAGATGTGCGTCCACCGGGCCCTCTCCCGTAGTCAAGCCGGGCGCCCCCTCAGGCACCGCGGCCGCCGTCGAGCCTGACAGACGCAAATTACCGCGTCACGCGGCTCGCGCGAAAGTGCAAGTGCGCAAAGTCTCACTGGGGAACATCAGGGGCGATTCGCACGTATGGGTTGACCCTCAAGCGGCCTGTGGCACAAGCGCAAGCACCACGACCGTCACGACCACCATTCCTACGATGATGATCGCCCACCCAGGAGCGCCTCCATGGTCGCGTGCAAGCCAAGGCTTGTCGATGGACCTGCGTTGCCGAACGTGTCGATAGCCCATGTGAATCCCCCCAAGGCCCCTCATCGCTGTAGGGGGATAGTAAAGGGGCAAAACGGACAAGCACCATAGGTGGCAGTGAAAGTTCACGGGACTTTTACACCACATTCGTCCGGCCCTGCCCGACAATGCAGCGGCCGCTTCAGCCACCTTGCGAGGAGCACCGGTGTTTCCTCACCGAAACGAACAGCAACACGCTTCCCGGCTACCGCACAGCGCGAGATAGCGGTTGGACCTCACGGGCCGAGGGCTAAACCATGCCGCCCAAGTGAGTGCGGGACGGCCCGCATGGTTCGACTGCGAGGGACCGCGTCAGGGCGTGAGCGCGGTCACGTTTGCAGAACCTCCCGAGTAGGAGGCCGACACCGAAACGGCGTTCGCCGGGAAAGTTGCCGGGTGCGCGCCACCAAGCGAGACGGTCAACGAGGGCACGGTGTCCGCGTTCGCGAGAGCAACCGCTCGAGTGAACACGACGGTAGCGGTAGAGCCTGAAGGCGTGATGATCGGGTCGGACCAGCCAGTGCCAGCGTAGGTCACGTGGCTGTCACCGCTGGTTCCAAGAGTGAGCTGCCGGTACTTACCGAAGCCGTTGGATGCGAGGTGGACAACGAACGTCGCAACGATCTGAGTGATGTTGTAGGAGCTGTCGTTGTTCACACGCTGGATGCCGGTGACGTCACGAGTATGCGTGCCCGTGCCGCCAAGCGTGACCACGAGCGTCGGGGCGATGTTGTCAGAGCCGTTCGCGGCCGCGGGCACCGCGGTCGCCAGCACAATGGCAGGCGTCGCCCACGCGGCTCCCTGGATGATCCTGCGTCGCGAGACTCCGGCAGTCTGAGTAGTGCCCCTTAGAGTGGTGTAGCCCTCGGCGGTGGCAAGCCTCCTCGTAAATGAGGAAGCGGCCACCGTGAGGACCTTCGAGTTCACCCTTGCAAAGTTCTCTCGAACGGAACATCACGATGAC